>JAEWZO010000034.1 GCA_023458415.1 Bacteroidota bacterium | reverse complement strand
AAACCCGCGCAGAACATCGTCACGTACTGCTAATAATGGACGAACCTACCAATCACCTCGATGTTGAAATGGTAGAATGGCTTGAAAATTATCTGTCGAAAGCCAAAATCACACTTCTTCTTGTGACACACGACCGTTATTTTCTGGATTCTGTGTGCGACATCATTTGGGAAATGGAAGATTATAACCTTTATGTTCACAACGGAAGTTACGCGGCATATCTTGAAAACAAAATGATTCGCGAAGAAAATCTGAATGCGACGATTGACAAAGCCAACAACCTTTATCGGAAAGAACTGGAGTGGATGCGCAGACAGCCAAAAGCCAGAACCACAAAATCGAAATCGAGAATTGATTCCTTCTACGAAACTGAAAAAGTCGCAAAAACCGACACCAGGAAACAGAATCTGGAACTTGAATTCGAAATGAAAAGGCTCGGTAAAAAGATTCTAGAACTTAAAAACATCAACAAGAGTTATGGTGATTTGGTTTTGCTGAAAGATTTCAGTTATCAGTTTCAGCGCGGAGAAAAAGTCGGAATTATCGGAAAAAACGGAGCCGGGAAATCCACATTACTCAATATTATACAGCAACTGGAACCTATGGATTCCGGACAGATTGAAACCGGAGAAACCATTCAGTTCGGATATTTTTCGCAAAAAGGTCTGAAGTTTAAGGAAGAGGAACGCGTGATTGATTCCATAAAAGAAATCTCAGAGAATTTCCCGATGGCGAACGGAAGAACAATTTCTGCATCACAGTTTTTGAGACTTTTTCTTTTTGATGATCAAACGCAATACTCGCCGATTTCCAAACTTTCAGGCGGAGAAAAAAGAAGACTGCATCTGATGCATGTTCTTTACAAGAACCCGAATTTTTTGATTTTTGATGAACCAACAAATGATCTTGATTTACCAACTTTAACCGTACTGGAAAATTTTCTGCAGAATTTTCAGGGATCTTTAATTATCGTTTCGCACGACCGTTATTTTATGGACCGAATTGTGGATCATGTTCTTGCCTTTGAGGGTGATGGAAAAATAAAAGATTTTGTTGGAAACTTTTCTGAATACAGAGAAAGCAGAAAGCACGAGACCGAAAGTAAGAAGCCCGAAGCGATTTCTAAAGCAGAAAATAATATCAATAAAGACGATAATAATTCAGCTTCAAGCATTAAACAAACCCCAAAGAAAAAACTTTCGTTCAAAGAACAGCGCGAACTTGAAACCATCGATAAAGAAATGCCCGAACTGGAAAAACAGCGTGCAAAAATTCTGGATCAACTCAATAGCAAAACTGATTACGAAGAAATTTCAAAACTTTCGGATGAACTTCAAAAAGTCTCTGATCAGCTGGAAGAAATGGAAATGCGCTGGCTGGAACTTCAGGAGATTTCCGGAAATTAACTTTTCACTAAATTTACATTCGATTAAAAAAACGACCCAATGAGTGTACACATAAAAGCCAAGAAAGGAGAAATTGCAGCTACAGTTTTACAGCCCGGAGATCCGTTGCGCGCAAAATATATTGCAGATAATTTCCTTGAAAATGCTGAACTGGTAAGCAACACCCGAAATATCTTTTACTACACCGGTTTATATAAAGGCGAAAAAATTTCCGTTGGCGCAAGTGGAATGGGTTGCCCAAGTATCGGAATTTACTCCTACGAACTTTATACTGAATACGATGTGGAAACCATAATCCGAATCGGAACATGCGGCGCATATACAACAGATTTGAAACTTTTTGACTTACTGAATGTTGAAAATGCAGCCAGTGAAAGCACGTACGCAAAATATGCATGGGAAATTGAAGAGGAAGTTATCTCTCATCAGGGAAAAATTTACGATGCCATCAACCAAAAAGCAGCGGACCTTTCGCTACCGATAAAAAGTACCACAATTCACACCAGCGATATTTTCTACAGAAAAAATCCTGATTTACCGGAAATTGCAGCAAAATACAATTGTCTCGCTGTTGAGATGGAAGCTTTCGCATTGTTCGCTAATGCAAAACATTTAGGAAAAAATGCGGCTACTATTCTTACAGTTTCTGATGTTATCCCAACACATGAACAGATTTCAGCTGATGAACGGGAAAAAGCGTTGAAGCCAATGATTGAACTCGCACTGGAAACTTCACTTAATCTATAAAAAAATTCCTTCATTAACTGAAGGAATCTTGCAATAATCAAATTAATCCTGAGAAAAACAGGAGTTTATTTATTAGGCTGCGGTGTAAAACGTAGATAAGGTTTTACCTCGCGGAAGCCTTTTGGAAACAGTTTTTCTGCTTCTTCATTGGAAACAGCCGGCGGAATTATCACATCATCACCGTCTTTCCAGTTCACCGGAGTTGCAATTTTTTCCTGATCAACCAACTGAAGTGAATCCAGAACGCGAAGAATCTCATCAAAGTTTCTTCCTGTAGACGCAGGATATGTTATTATAAGACGCACCTTCTTTTGAGGATCGATAATCAGCAAAGATCTTACGGTCGCCGTTGCAGACGCATTGGGATGAATGAAATCGTACATTTCCGAAACTTTCTTGTCTTTATCCGCGATAATCGGGAAATCTACGGTACAGTTCTGTGTTTCGTTGATGTCTTTCACCCAACCTCTGTGATCTTCTGCATCGTCTACTGAAAGGGCGATAACTTTAGTATTGCGTTTTTCAAATTCGCCTTTCAGTTTTGAAGTCATCCCCAATTCAGTTGTACAAACCGGCGTATAATCTGCAGGGTGAGAAAATAGAATTCCCCACTGATCGCCTAAAAATTCATAAAAATCCAGGTTTCCTAAAGATGAATCGGCTTGAAAGTTCGGGGCTGTATCTCCTAATTTAATTGACATATTTTTCGTTTTAAAATTAATAGTCTACAAATTTAGTAGACTTTATGAATTACACCAACAATAAATCTTTAAAAAACTGTTAAATGTTAAGCAACGCAGTTTTTGTGTAGAAGAATAATATTTATCTTCGCTACTTCTAAGTGTCGCAGTGGAAGCAAAACAGAAAGAATTTTCGCAACTCATCAAAGATAACCAGGGACTTGTTATTAAGATTTCCCGGCTTTACACGAACACTGCCGAAGACGAACAGGATCTTTTTCAGGAAATTGTGTTACAACTTTGGCGTTCTTACGACACATTCAAAGGGCAGTCGAAAATTTCGACATGGATGTACCGGGTTGCCCTGAATACGGCCATTACGCTTTTCCGGAAGAAAAACAGATCGCCACAAACCGACGAACTGCACGATTTTCATATCAAAGATTTTCTGGAAGACGATGATGAAAAACAGCAGCAGGTGGCCCTTCTGTATAAAGTGATCAAAATGCTGCCCAAGGTGGAACGAGCCATTGTGATGATGTATCTGGACGATTTACCTTACCGCGAAATTGCCGAAAACCTCGGTATAACGGAAGTAAATGCTCGTGTGAAAATGAACCGCCTGAAAAAAACTTTAAAAGAACTAATGGAGAAACATGCCTGATTTTGATATAGACAGTTTTAAAAACACCTGGCAACAGCAGGAAGTAAAACCGAAATACGATACCGGTGAAATTCTTTCGATGCTGAACCAGAAATCCAGAAATTACGTAAAGTACATTCTGTGGATCAGTATTGCTGAGTTTTTGGTTTTTCTGGTGATGAACGTTTATTACATCAGTCACAATGATGATTCCGCAGAATTTTTCAATGTTTTGGCTCGTCTTGGAATTACAAAAAGTACCGAACTGGAATCCAATTTCGCTCACCTTTATATGGGGTTAAAAATCGTAAGTCTGTTGGTTACCGCTTTTTTTGTGGTGAAGTTTTTCATCAATTATAAAAAAATTCATGTAGAATCGAATCTTAAGAAATTCATTTTGCAAATTATACGATTCAAAAGAACGGTGAATCATTTCATTCTCGCCAATATTGCCTTACTGCTTTTGTTTATGGTAATCATGATGGGCTTTACATTTAAAGTTCTATCTGCACAGAATATTCACATGGATCATCCAACATTGATTGGATTTATGATAGGTTCGACGTTGATGATTCTCCTCATGATTGGACTGATTATTCTTTATTACCGCGTTGTGTACGGAATTATTCTCAATCGACTCGGAAGAAATCTGAAGCAGCTACAGGAAATGGACAGTGAAAATTAAACGAAATAAAAAATCATCCTTTGCGGATGATTTTTTTTATAATTCTTTTCTAAGGCGGGCAACCGGAATATTCAGTTGTTCCCTGTATTTTGCAATCGTTCTTCTTGCTATGTTGTAACCTTTTTCTTTCAGAAGACCAACCAAAGCATCGTCTGTATAAGGTTTGCGTTTGTTTTCCTTATCAATTACATCCTGAAGATGTGTTTTGATTTCTTTGGTGGAAACTTCTTCACCGTCATCGTTGGTTAATGAGTCGGAGAAAAGGTCTTTCAAATAAACAATTCCATTGGGCGTATCGGCGTATTTACTTTTCACTACACGAGAAATGGTAGAAATATCGAAACCTGTTTTATCCGCAACATCTTTCAGAATCATTGGTTTCAAAGATTTATCGTCGCCGGTAATAAAATATTCTTTCTGAAGCTGAACAATCGCAGTAATGGTTTGTAGAAGAGTGTTCTGTCGCTGATTAATTGCATCGATATACCATTTTGCGGCATCAAGTTTTTGCTTAATAAAAAGCGCCGCTTGCTTGTGTTCAGCTGAATTTTTATCGTGAGAATACGTTGTCAAAATATCTTTATACTCCTCAGAAACGCGCAATGTCGGAGCATTTTTACTGTTCAGTAAAGGAATCACATCCACACCTTTGCTTCCGTTATCTTTCACCTGAATGGAGAAATCCGGAATAATTTCCTGGTTGATGGTAATGGTTTGTGTATCGAAATTACCTCCCACTTTTGGAGAAAGTTTTGAAATCACTGTTAAGGCATCTTTCAGGTCTTCCTCTTCGATATCGTACTTCTGAATAATTTTGCTGTAATGCTTGTTTGTTAAAGCATCGAACTGATTTCTAAGAATGTTCGCAGCAAGAATAACGGCTTTGTCTGCACTTACTTTTTTCTCGATCTGTAAAAGAAGACATTCCTGCAAATCTCTTGCGCCAACTCCGGGAGGATCAAGCTTCTGAACATAATTTTCCAGAACGTCTTTTACTTTATCTACGGTTGTGTAAACGCCAACCGAAAAGGCAAGATCATCTACAATCTGCTTAATTTCGCGTCTTAAATATCCGTCGTTATCAAGGTTTCCGATTAAATATTCTGCAATTTTCAGATCTTCTTCTTCGATGTTTACCAGATTAATCTGTTCGAGAAGATAATCGTACAGCGACTGTCCTTCGGTTAAAAGAGATTCGCTATCGAAATCTTCGTCGTCTGCAGAATAGTTGCTGGATGCGGTTTTATAAGCCGGTTCGTCATCGAAAATATATTCATCTACATCGAAATCGGTCTCAATGCTTTCGCTTCCTTCATCTGCGTAATCGTCGCCCAAATCATCATAATCCTCATCCTTGGATTCTTCTGTAGCTTTTTCCAGAGCAGGATTTTCCTCAAGCTCACGCTCAAGTTCTTCTTCAAACTCCAAAGTATGGAGCTGAATAAGTTTCATCAGCTGGATCTGTTGCGGCGCAAGCTTCTGTCCAAGTTTAAGCTGTATATTCTGTTTTAGCATTCTCTTCTCAATTCAATATAGTGCTGTCGGGCGTTGACAAAAATAATCTCAAATAATTCTAATAGCTTATAAATTATCTTAAATCTTTTATAAAATTTTATTAAAACTCCGCGTTATTCGGCGTTCTCGGGAACGGAATTACGTCGCGAATATTCGTCATTCCGGTTACGAAAAGAACCAGTCTTTCCAAACCAAGACCGAAACCTGCATGCGGAACCGAACCAAATTTTCTGGTATCCAAATACCACCAAAGCTCGTGTTCATCAACGTGCATATCGGCCATTTTCTGTTTCAGTACTTCGTACTTTTCTTCTCTTTGAGATCCACCGATAATTTCGCCAATTCCTGGGAAAAGAACGTCCATCGCTGCAACGGTTTTTCCGTCTTCATTCAGTTTCATGTAGAATGCTTTGATTTCTTTTGGATAATCGAACAAAACTACCGGACTGTCGAAATGTTTTTCAACAAGGAATCTTTCGTGCTCACTCTGCAAATCTGCGCCCCACTCGTCAATCGGAAACTGGAATTTTCCTTTTTTATTTTCTTTGGAATTTCTTAAGATATCAATGGCTTCGGTGTAAGAAACTCTTTTGAAACGCTTCTTGATAACATTCTCAAGTTTTTCAATCAATCCTTCTGAAGCCCTGTCTTTTTCAGGTTTTTGCTTCTGTTCTTCAGCGAATCTTTTATCCAGAAACTCCAAATCTTCTTTGCAGTTTTCAAGAACATAACCAATTACATATTTCAGAAAATCTTCTGCGAGATCGATATTGTCTTCCAGATTGTTGAAAGCCACTTCCGGCTCCACCATCCAGAATTCTGCAAGGTGACGTGTAGTGTTTGAATTTTCCGCACGGAAAGTCGGTCCAAAAGTATACACTCTTCCCAATCCCATCATGGCTGTTTCAACATTCAGTTGACCGGAAACCGTAAGATTGGTTTTTTTACCAAAGAAATCTTCAGAAAAATCTACATTACCTTCTTCAGTTTTTGGAAGGTTATCAAGGTCCAAACTTGTCACTCCAAACATTTCACCCGCTCCTTCTGCATCAGCTCCCGTGATAATCGGAGTGTTCATGTAGAAAAACTGACGCTCGTTAAAAAACTGATGAATTGCGAAACTCACAGCATGACGAACTCGGAAAATAGCTCCGAACAAATTAGTTCTGAATCTTAAATGCGCCTGTTCGCGTAAAACTTCGAGGGAATGTTTCTTAGGCTGAAGAACGGTTTTTTCCATTTCTTCACTGAAATTATCTCCCAAAATCTCAATTTTTTTAGCGATGATTTCAATTTCCTGACCTTTTCCTTCGCTTTCAATTACCTCTCCTACAATCTTAAGTGAAGATGAGTTTTTGATGTTTTTAATAATGTTTTCATCAAACTTTTCAAAATCCACCACAATCTGAAGATTCTGAATGGTAGAACCGTCATTCAGCGCGATGAATCTGTTGGAGCGGAATGCGCGAACCCATCCCTGAACCGTAATATCGTGATGTAAAACTTTTTTATAGCCGTTAAGTAATTCTTTAATCGTAGTTCTCATTATTTCTAAATCAGTACCTGCAAATTTACTAAAAATTTGGCTTAATTTTTGATGAAAAAGGCGATTTTAAACGGAATTTTTCAGTCCTTGTAATTAGTTTTCGTCGTTGGCCGAAGGTTTCAGGAAAACATCCATTAATCCTTCAGGAAGTTCCATGGTTATGTATTTTTCATCACGGTTCACCTCTTTAATCCAGTCACGAATGATAGGAATAATCACCTCTGTTTCACCCAACTTCAGAATAAAATAATGCTGTGCTGTCTGATCATTTACCGATTCGATAACACCGCAAGATTCGCCGTCGGTTTCACGAACCTCAAAACCGATTACTTCATGATAGTAAAATTTGTTTCCGGTAAGTTTTGGCAGCGTGGAAAGTGGCATGTACACATCTTTTCCAATAGTTTGATCTACCAAAGCTTCTGTAGAATTTTTGAATGAAATAATAAGCGTGTCCTCTTTACTCCAGGATTGTTTCGCTACAAAAAAAGGAACTAACAAACCGTTAATTTCAAGAAAAATCGAATCCAGTTTGTTGTACATTTCCGGCTGGTCTGTATCCAGTTTTAAGAAAACATTTCCCTGAAGACCGTGTCTTCTGGTTATTTTACCCAAAAAATAACATTCGTGTTTATTCATAGTGCAAAGATAAAATTCTGAAAATAAAAAAGACGCCCACTGTGGACGTCTTATGTTTCCGTAAAGAATTTCTGAATTAAGCTTCAGCGTCAGTTCCCTCTGCTTCTGCAGTTGGAGCATCATCTGCTTTTTCAGCAATCGGCTCTTCGTTACCTCCAATTGCAGGAGACGCTTCACCGTCAACCTCAGCAACAGCTTCTTCAGCAGGAGCGTTTGCAGCTTCTTCAGCAGCTTTAGCTTCAGCAAGAAGTGCGTTCTGAGCGTCAATTCTTTCCTGGTTTTTCTTAGTTTCAGCTTCCAGAGCAGCTTTTTTAGCATCAGCTTTAGCGTTTGCCAAACCTTCTGCTTTACCTGCAACAGCTTTTTCTTTGTTCTCCAACCAAGCATTGAATCTCTTTTCAGCTTCTGCTTCGTCGAAAGCACCTTTAGCAACACCACCCTGAAGATGTTTTTTGTAAAGTGCACCTTTATAAGAAAGGATTGCTCTTGCCGTATCGGTAGGTTGCGCACCTTTGTTAAGCCATTCTACTGCAGAATCTACATTCAAATCAATAGTTGCCGGATTGGTGATTGGGTTGTAAGTTCCAAGTTTTTCGATGAATCTACCATCTCTTCTTGATCTTGAATCTGCAACCACGATGTGGAAGAAAGGCTTCCCTTTCTTACCGTGTCTTTGTAATCTGATTTTTACTGACATATTGTTTAAAGTTTTGGGAACTCGTCCCGGTTAATTATTTTGAGAGTGCAAAAATAGGAAAAATTTTTGAATGTGATAATATGAGAATGTGA
>JAEWZO010000033.1 GCA_023458415.1 Bacteroidota bacterium | reverse complement strand
CAATGGCATCGGCGAAGGAATTCAGTTCATCCAGAATGGCATTGTTCGGCTGAATGTTTGGATATTCAAACAGAATCTGATTTTTTTCGCCATCGGCATTTTCGATAATCATATCGAATGGAGTAGGATTTTCCGGCGCTTCCTGCATTCTTATGACTTCTGCTTTTTTCTCAAGAAAATCTACAGAAATATAAGCGTCCTGCTGGAAAAATCTGGATTTGCGCATCGCCTTCATCGAAATTCTTGAAGTGGTGAGATTGGCGACACAGCCATTTTCAAATTCAATCCTCGCGTTGCAGATGTCGGGAGTTTTTGAAACCACGCAAACGCCGGAAGCATGAATGATTTTTACTTTGGATTTCACCATGCTCAGCAAAATGTCCAAATCATGAATCATTAAATCCAGAACCACGGAAACATCCGTCCCTCTCGGATTGAATTCTGCCAAACGGTGAATCTCGATGAACATTGGATTTTTGATGAAATCTTTCGTCGCAATAAACGCGGGATTGTATCTTTCTACGTGTCCAACCTGCGCTTTGATTCCGTATTCACGGCATTTGTACAGGATTTCTTCGGCCTGTTGAAGAGTTTGCGTCACCGGTTTTTCGATAAAGAAATGTTTGCGGTTTTCGATGGCCTTCATTGCATAATCGTAGTGATACAGCGTTGGAGTCACTATATCAATCATGTCAACCTTTGAAAGCAGTTCGTCAAAATTGTCAAAATATTTATATCCGAATTCTTCTTCCAGTTTTTTTCCGTTTTCGGTATCGGCATCATAAAAACCAACCAATTCATATTTTTCCGATTGGTTCAGTAATTTTAAATGTATTTTTCCGAGGTGTCCTGCACCCACTAAACCTGCTTTAAGCATAGATTTTTGTTTTTGTAAAGGTAAGAATTAGATGTCAGAATTTAGATTTCAAACACGAGACATTATTAGAAAAACTGTGATCTGATGTCTGTAATCTGAAGTCTATTCTATATTTTTGTGCTATGCAGGATACTTTTGTTCATAAAGGGAAACGAAAAATTTTGGTAGATTATCTTCGCGATAAAATTGGGATTTCGGATGAAAATGTTCTTAAAGCCATCAACGAAGTTCCCCGTCATCTCTTTATTGAAAGTATTTTTGAAGATTATGCCTACGAAGACCGCGCGTTTCCTATTGCAGCGCATCAAACAATTTCGCATCCTTCGACTGTTGCAGAACAGACTGAACTTCTTCAGGTAAAGCCGGGAGAAAAAATTCTTGAAATTGGTACCGGATGTGGCTATCAAACTGCTGTTCTAATTCAAATGAATGCTTTGGTTTACACGGTTGAGAGACAAAAAGATTTGTTTGATTTTTCGAAAAAGAAATTCCGTGAAATGCATCTGCGTCCGAAATTCCAGAGTTTTGGAGACGGTTTTGCCGGCTTGCCGACTTTTGCGCCATTCGATAAAATAATTGTGACCTGCGGTGCTGAAAGCCTGCCAACCGAGCTTCTGAAGCAACTGAATGTAGGTGGAAAAATGGTAATTCCATTGGGGAAAACTGATGAACAGGTTTTGTTTCGTTTCACAAAAATTTCACCAACCGAGTTTGAGAAAGAAGAGTTTGGTGCATATAAATTCGTCCCGATGCTGGGAAACACTAACCAATAAAATCTGCTGCGCTTTATTGGGTCCCATTCCCAGATTTCGTTCATTTTGTAATGAGTTTTTAGATTCCAATTAATTTATAATCAGATTCATGATTGTTTTTTTTTGGTGGTTTTAGCTGTCGTTCAAAGGAAAAACTGTAAAAGTTTGCAGTGATATTGTAATGAAGTCATTTTTATTTCGATGTAAATTTCCTCTCAATAAAATACTACGAAAATGAACGACGAAAATAAAAAAGAACAGAACGAAAACCTGGAAAGGATGGATTATCCGCCAAGCGAAGACATTTACAATCAGCAGGAAAGAATTTCGACCGATTCGGAAGAAGCTCCGGATTATCTTCATGATGCTCCCGAAGAAATGGAAAACAATCTGGATGTTCCGGGTTCAGAGCTTGATAATGAACAGCAGAAAATAGGTTCCGAAGACGAAGAAAACAATTACTGGAGTTTGGGTGGCGACAACCACGATGATCTCGAAACTCCGGAGGACATCAATTAATTTTAACCTTTTAAAATCAGAAAAATTATGGACACGAATAAGTTTAAACAGTCACAAAACTTTGATAATATCGAGAAAAATTTGGCTAACAATCCAAATCTTGATTCAAAGCCCAACAAACTAGCAATGGATTATGTTGCAGAAATGAGAAGTAAAAAAGAGGAAGCTACAGAAGAGGGCTTTATGACAAGAGCTAAGAACGATTGCCCACCTGAGGCGTGGGAGAACCAGCAGAAAGCGTATAGTGATGCGTGGGAAAAACACAAAAATGAACTGACAGATGAAGTGGATTAAAAATTTCTCTAAATAAAAAAAGCGGGACCGTAAAGAGTCCCGCTTTTTTGCTTTTATTTTTGTAAGCTACCGGATGATACATTTGTTTCTCCTTTTCCGAAAATAAATTCGTTTCCCTTAAACCAGATGAAATTTCCATTGGCGTCTTCGTATTTAGAACCACTTGCAGAATTTACCTGCTTCATTTCATAAATTACTCCGGAATTTTCGTCACGAAAATTCAGTGTTTCTTCTTTCAGATCTTCGGAAAGAATACGAAATTTTGTTTTTCCGTCCGCTGAAGCGTACAGTCTTCCTTCATCACCGTAATTTGTCGGTGGAGTTGCTGAACTGTCTATCTCTACAGTAGTTTGGTCAAGAACAGCTGTGGAATCTTTTGAAAAAGTATTGTCTGCGGTTATTTCTTTTTTGCAGCCGGTAAATAAAAACAATGCGGCAAACAGTGGTATTACTTTCATTTTATCTTACTTTTTTGATTAGATTTCTGCGCTGCAACTTCCGTACCTTCTTTTTGATGTCGATTTGTTTGTGGTGTTAATTTACTTTATCTTGTGACTTAATAAAATCTTGATGGAGCCGCTTGTTTGGTATGTTTTGTCAGTAATGTTTCTTTCTGCGTTGGTGCGTTCTGCTTTTGGTTTCGGCGAGTCTCTTATTGCGGTTCCGCTTCTAATATTTTACCTTCCTATTGAAGTAACTGTGCCTTTATCTCTGCTGATGTCTGTGTTTATTGCCGCAGTTGTCGTAGTTCAGGATAAGAATCATATTCAATTCTCAAGTGCCAAATGGCTTATTATTTATGCAATTCTGGGAATTCCTTTTGGCTTGCTCCTGATTGTGTATGCAGACAGAGATTTTTTAAAATATGTTCTGGGACTGATTATTGTCGGTTATTCATTGTATAGTTTATTTTCTAAAAGAAAGTTGGAAATTAATAAGAATCATCGTTTATGGTTATTTATTTGTGGATTTCTTTCAGGAGTTTTCGGAGGTGCTTTTTCTGCGAACGGACCTCCTTTGGTTGTGTATGGGAATATGATGAATTGGTCGGCAAAACATTTTAGAGCAACGTTACAGGCATATTTTCTTCCGGTAAGTTTTGTAGCTTTATTGGGGTTTCTATGGCAGGGATTATGGACATGGGAAGTCACGCGTTATTTTCTGTACTCATTTCCGGTTATGTTTCCTGCGATTCTTTTAGGAAGGATCATTAACCACCGTTTGAAAGATGAGAAATTTAAACAATATGTCTATATCGGACTTCTCTTGATTGGCTCACTGATGTTTTTTTGAGATGTAAGAAATCTTTAAAACTTGAATTTAAAAATAATTTGAGGTGAATTTTTAGGAAGTGACCGATACTATTACGTCATTATATTGCAAAGTGAGAAAAATTCTACAGTCCTCCAAAATTTCCTCAACAGAAATTCGAAAATGGAATTGGTACTTATAATTCGTATCGATGTTCCGGAAAATAACAGAAATTCAGTTGATCCTGAAGAATAACAAAATCCGCTCAAGTGAACGGATTTTTTTTATTTAAACTGAACTGTTGCAGGAACCACATTTTCAACTGGTTTCAGCGACTGAAGATAGGCGAAAATAGCTTCCGCGTCCTCATCTTTCATTGCAGTATAATTAAACCACGGCATCGGTGGCAAAAGCATTCTTCCGTTGTCCATACCTTTAGATTTTCCGTGCATCATTGCTTTTTTGAACTGCTCAACGTTCCAGTTTCCAAGTCCCGTTGGGTGTGGAGTCAGGTTTGCCGCGAATGAAATTCCCCACGGTCCGGCCGCTGCGGTCATGTCCTCATTCATTTGCGCAAAGCCCACTTTTGCTCTCGTTTGATCAAATTTCGGTATTGCACGGTTTGATTGATAGCCTGAAAGCAACAGTTCGGGAATCAGTTCCGGACCATTTGGTCCCATTTTTTTTGGCGAATGGCAGTCGTTGCAACCGGTGATCGTTACCAGGTATTTTCCGTAAGCAACAATTTCACCAGAATCTTTTTTAATTGGCTGAGCAGTTGTGGTTTCTGGTTGAACAGTTTTGTTGCACGAAAAAACAGAAAGTGCTGCGATTAGCGATAAAGATAAAATTTGAGTTTTCATAATGATTCATTTCTTGCTAAGGTCTTAACAATCATTTCATCATTCAATACCTATTTTTCTGTATTTTTCATCTGGGTTTCATTGGGTCAAAACACGGTTAGATCGCAGTTCATTTACGACAACTGAATTCTCAAATATCTTCAGAGGTTTTTTGGCCTCGTCAATAGCTACGAGCGTAAAATCTCCTGCCACAGCTTTTTCACGGCTTTCTCCATACATTTCTTCAACATAAATCTCGACGTTGACCTTTAAGCTGGTATTTCCAACATACTTTACTTTTCCAATCAATTCAACAATCGTGTCTGCAGGAATGGGTTTTTTGAAATCGATCCGGTCACAGCTCACCGTTACAAAAGATTTTCTGGCAAAACGGGTGGCAGTCATAAAGGCGATTTCGTCCATCATTTCCATCACCGTTCCGCCAAACATCGTGTTGTGATGATTGGTGATGTTTGGGAAAACTACCTTAAACACGCGGGTTACAGAGTTTTGAATTTTTACTTCGTAATTCATTACTTAATTTTTTTATTAAAACTTAGAAATGAACAGAAAGTAAGCGGCAAGAAACCACCTAGAATTTCTGCTTCAAATCGCGAAAGCACTTTTTCCGTAAAAAAGGGATCTGACTTTTTGCCATTCAGCGAATTACAGTTGCGCGACAGTTCGTGATTTGCACACGATTCACCTCAGTGTTTACGGATTTAAAGCGGCAAATATAGCGTTTAGTTTTAATTAAACACTTTATATCCGTATTTTTGGCAAAATCTCAATAAAGTAACAATGACTTTCCAGGAACAGATCAGACAGGGAATTCCGAGTGAACTTCCTCAGCCAAAACCTTTTGAACCACAGATCAACCACGCACCAAAGCGCAAGGAAATCCTTACGGACGAGGAGAAAAAACTGGGGCTCAGTAATGCTTTGCGTTATTTCGAGCCGAAGTTTCACGCTGAACTGATTGAAGAATTCAGAAAAGAACTGGAAGAGTATGGCAGAATTTATATGTACCGCTTCCGTCCGGATTACGAAATGAAAGCACGTCCCATCACCGATTATCCGGGGAAATCCGAGCAGGCAAAAGCCATTATGCTGATGATTCAGAATAACCTGGATTACGCCGTGGCACAGCATCCGCACGAGCTGATAACGTACGGCGGAAATGGTGGCGTATTCAGCAACTGGGCGCAATATCTTCTGACGATGAAATACCTTTCGGAAATGTCTAATGAGCAGACCTTGGTGATGTATTCAGGCCATCCGATGGGACTGTTTCCTTCGCATAAGGATGCACCGAGAGTTGTAGTAACGAATGGAATGATGATTCCGAATTACTCCAAACCGGACGACTGGGAAAAATTCAATGCCTTGGGCGTGACGCAGTACGGACAGATGACCGCCGGAAGTTATATGTACATCGGTCCGCAGGGAATTGTGCACGGAACGACGATTACGGTGCTGAATGCCTTCAGAAAAATCAATAAATC
>JAEWZO010000032.1 GCA_023458415.1 Bacteroidota bacterium | reverse complement strand
CGTTGAATTTTGTTGAGGCCAAGATATTTCCCAAAGAAATAGCCGCCTAAAAGCGACTTAAAAAGTTTTTTGTAAAATAAAACAACCTAAAGAAATGTGCGTTCAATAGGAGGTTTTGTTTTATAATGGTTTAGTCAATAAACCATTAAAAGCGACTAACTGTCGCCTTTATGATTCTGGTTATCAGACAAATATGATTTTTAAAGAGAAAATGTTTTTTTGGATTTTAGACTATATATCATCCTGAACATCGCTGTTGGAAAGATATTTTGAGAGGTTCCTGCTGTTTATTGGCTCTTCTGCGATATTTCCGAGCCTGTCTTTTGCCGAGGTGACGGCGTTGATAATTTTGCAGGTTTCGGCTTGGGTTATTGTGCCGGATTTACAACTTTCCATAACATTAGTAAAGGTCGAGAAAAAGTCCAAAATAGGCTGTACGCTCACGCCGTTCCTTGCAGGCTTTGTAAACAGAATCTTTCCAGAGTTTTTCTTCCGCAGTAAAAAGTCCGATAAATCCCTCTCGGAATCTTTAGAAATAAAATAATCCCGCAAAATGTCATCAATGACCATATTCGGATTCTTTTTTATTTCAAAAGCAAAATCGGATTCCTGTAGGATATTATTGTTGTGTTTTGCGAGTTCGTTGGTTTCAGATAAAATGATTTGTTGATTATTTAATTCGTTTGAAATCTTAGTGCCAACTTTCAAAAATTCTCTTTTTAACTCATTGGAATGGTGTTCTATTTTATCTGCCGCGTCTTGCTTTTCTCGGAACTCAAACCTTTCGCTATAACTGTTTTTCTTGAATTTTTTGAATGCCTGAATTGGCTTAAATGGGTGTTCCATTTTTACCTCGAACAGTATTACGGCAAGAATTTGAAGAATGATATAGAATAGGATTTGGGTAAAGTCGATCTTCTCGGCATGGATATCTTCCAGTATTTTCCCGCCCCAGAAAAAGGAAAGCGACAATGAAACCAAAAATAAATTCAAAACGATTAAAAACCGCTGGGTGTTCCAGTCGTTATACCAGTTTGCCCTTTCCTTGGAGTAATAGTTTATCGCAAACGGACTGAACGCAAACCAAAGCCGCCCTGCAAGATAGAAGGGGACAAGGATTGTAAAGGTTACCATTAGAATATATATTGCGATATAGAAGTCAGTCATAGATAACGTACTAAAATATTCTTACACAAAAATAGCATTAAAATAAAATACTTTTGTTCGTGAAATGTTCGTGACAAATATAAAAAAAGACACTCACATTTCTGTAAGTGTCTCGTTTTCAGTGCTCCTCTTGCTGGGCTCGAACCAGCGACCCTCTGATTAACAGTCAGATGCTCTAACCAACTGAGCTAAAGAGGAATGCTCTATTGTTTTTAAGCGTGTGCAAATATAAAAAGTTTTTCAATTGCACACAAATAATTTTTAAAAAAATTTAAGAATTTCCTGTCAGTGCTTTGAAGATGTCGTTCCCGAATATCAAAATCATCAATCCCAACAGGAAGATAACTCCAATCATCTGAGCATTTTCCAATACTTTTTGTGGTACCGGTTTTCCGGTAATCATTTCCCAAAGTGTAAACATCACGTGTCCTCCGTCAAGTCCTGGAATTGGGATTAGGTTAAGAAATGCCAACCAAACCGAGAACATTGCGGTGAAGCCCCAGAAATAATTCCAGTCGATGGAAACATTCCCTGCTTTGTCTTTGTTTACAGACATTTGGTTTACAATTCCAATCGGACCTGAAACTTTTTTATAACCCTGTACTTTGCGGTTGAACACAAGTTTAAACTGCTTTATTTGGTACGTTAATACTTCAATGGAACGGGTGAAACCTCTTCCGATCGCTTGAATCGGTGTAAAAGTTCTCTCGGAAAGGAACGACTCGAACTGTTTGTAAGATCCCATTCCAATTTTTCCATCTGCAGCAACCGGCAAAGTAAGCGGCACTACTGCACCGTTTCTTTCCACTTCAAAGTTTACATTTTTTCCTGCTAAAGGCGAAACAATAGTTGTTACTTCATCATAGTATGAAATTGGAGCTCCGTTAATCTTCAAAATCTTGTCGCCAACTTGTAAACCAGCATCAGTTGCCTGCTGCATATAAATCGTATCCACAACCGGATCAATTCTTGGTGTAAGGAAAGATTTTGGAACATCTTCCTGGAAAACCATTGCTTTCCCGTCATCGCTGGTGTTGAAGGTGACCTCCTGTCCGTTTCTTAATACGGTTACATTATCGCTCAGTAGGACATCCAGTGTTAGTTTATCAAGATTATTCTGCGTTTTACCGTCAACTTTTAAGATTTTATCACCATCCTGAAAACCCATTTTCTTGGCCGGTTCACCATAATGCATAGTAACATCAGCTTTCGAAGCGTCAAATATTCTTTCACCGTTAAAATAAGAAAGGCAAGAATAGATAAACCAAGCTAAAAGAAAGTTAACCGTTACACCCCCCAACATGATAATCAGTCTTTGCCAAGCCGGTTTGCTCCGGAATTCCCAAGGTTCAGCCGGTTTTTTTAGCTGTTCGGTGTCCATGCTTTCGTCTACCATTCCTGCAATTTTCACATAACCGCCCATTGGCAACCAGCCAATTCCCCATTTTGTGCTTTCGGGATGTTTTCTCCAGTCAGAATCCGGAAGATTTTCAATGTTTACAGGAACTTCCTTTTTTTCACCGTTCACCGTTACTACTTCCGTGTCGGGTAAGTTTTTTGAAAAGAATTTATACTTCCATTTACCGTTGATTTTCTTCATTGAAAATAAAGAGAACCAAGGATCGAAAAAGAGAAAGAATTTTTCTGCCCTTGTTTTAAACCATTTGGCTGGAAGATAGTGGCCAAGTTCATGCAGGAAAACAAGAATTGAAATACTTAGAATGAACTGAAATATTTTGAGTGAAATTTCCATCAATACTATTAAAAATTAGAATTTTGCAAATGTACTAATTATCAAAAGCATGCCAAACAAAAAAGGACCTCATTTCCATGAAGTCCCTTATTATTTTGTTGAGTAAGATTAGAAGTTGAAAGAAACACCTAAACTACCGTTGTTACCAAATTCTCCGTAGATACCTACATTGTTGTTGAAGAAATATCTAACACCAAGGTGTGCACCGATACCAAAATCTTTACCTAATAGACCGAGATTTACACCTGGATAGATATCCCACTGCTCTGGTAAACCTAGAGGCTCCTGAAGGTGGAAACCTAATCTACCAAATACAAATACGTTGTTGTCCTCATTGTTATCTTTGTAACCGTCGAAATAAAAGTTCGCACCGGCACCTAAGGAAACAATAGAACCTAAACCATAATCGTAAGATGCAGTAATACCTGTACCATAACCCCAACCGTTGAAACCAACCTGAAGTTTTTGGTCACCTTTACCGTTCCACGCCTGAGCAGAAAGAATTCCGCCTCCTAAAAATAGCATCGAGAATACTAAGACTAGCTTTTTCATAATTTATTTATTTTAATGTTATGAAAATGGAGTTGCAAAAATAAGACCAAAACGTATCTTTGCTTGATTAAAAATTTTCATTAAAGTTAAATTCAATCAGTAACAACGTACACAAATCATGAGCTGTTTAAGAATTTCCGCCCTTAATTTGGATATTTCATGGAAGAATAAATCTGAAAATTTCAGGAACATTGAGCTTGATTTTCAGCATGTAAACGCCGATCTTTTCTTGCTTCCTGAAATGTTTGCGACCGGTTTTTGTATGGATGCAGAAGAAATTGCGGATAGAAATGATGAGACGTTGAACTGGATGAAAAAATTTGCTGCTTCTATGGATGCAGCAGTAGGTGGAAGTGTTTCAGTTTTTGATAACGGCAGTTTTAAAAACCGTTTTTATTTTGTGGAACCCAATGGGAACACTACATTTTACGACAAGCGACATCTTTTTTCGTTCTCTGGTGAAGATGAAATTTATTCGCCGGGAAATAAACGAGTGGTGATTGAATTTAGAGGTGTCCGTTTTTTATTGCAGGTTTGTTATGATTTGCGTTTTCCTGTGTTTTCCAGAAGTAATGATGATTATGATACAATACTTTATGTAGCCAACTGGCCGGAAAAAAGGGTCGAAGCCTGGGAACATCTGCTCAAAGCAAGAGCGCTGGAAAATTTGAGTTATGTAGTTGGATTGAATCGAATCGGAACAGACGGAAACAATTTATATTATCCTGAAAGTTCATACTGCTTTTTTGCTGATGGATCTGAAATCTCTGAAAAATCAGGAAATATTGTTTCTGCGGAAATTGATTTAGAAAGACTCAGAAAATTCCGAAAACATTTTCAGTTCTTAAACGACAGGGACAGTTTCAAAATAGATCTATAAAAAAACCGGAGACATCTCCGGTTTTTTTATTATGATTCTGAAAATTTAGTTAGAAGATCAGTCAGTTTATTGACGTCATGCACCCCGCTCTGTTTATAAAGCAATTCTCCCTGTTTGAAAACGGCCAATGTCGGAACGCCGCGGACACCGTATTCTGCTGCAATTGCCGGATATTGGTCTACATCAATCTTTAAAATTCTTGCCTTGTCGCCTATATTTTCCTTTACTGTAGTTAAGACAGACGACTGCACTTTGCACGGTCCACACCAAGTAGCAAAGAAATCAATAAGTACGGGTCTCTCTTCGTTTATTAATTCTTGAAATTTTTGTGACATTTCTAATTTTTTAAAGTTCTTTGGTAAGTATAAAAAGGTTCTCCGCAGATTTTCCGACTACTTCGTGTTCCACATTTACGGGTATGTCGTAAGTGTCGCCCTCAATAAAGGTATAATCTTCATTATTTATCTTAAACACAATACTTCCTTTTACAACTACTAATTGAGTGGGGACTGAAGTGATATGTTTTTTGAGCAATGTTCCTTCAGCAAGCGCTACTGCTATTTGCTGAATTTTGTCTGTTTTCTTTACAACAAAGGTCGATGGTTTTTCTTTGCTGAAAACTACGTTGTTATAAATATTATTTTGCATAGCTAAAGCTTCTTTCCAGGTTGGTGCTTTCTGAATGTTTTTGATGCCGTTTTTTCTGAGTTTCTGATAGGCTTCATTTGCCTGTTTTCCTTTATTACAGAATAAAACCGTCTGTTTCTGTTTTCTGAAAAAATCTAGATTGTGCTCAATTTCAGCAAGTGGAATATTGACGGCGTTTTTCACCGGGCTGCCTGAGAATTCTTCCGGAACCCGAACATCAACCAACGTAGCTTCAGAAATCGTTGCAACGTTTTTCAATTCAGTTCCTTGTTCACGACTGTTTTGCTGCGAGGAACAACTTGTAATCAGCAAAGCCGAAATCAAAACAAGCAAAAAGCTTCTCAAATTCACGATATTATATTGTTTTACTTTGGCAAACAAAATCTGAAGTTGGTACTTTTTCTGTTTTTTTAATGCCGTTGAATCCACCTTCAACTTCTGTGAAGTTTCGGATTCCTCTAGCGTTTAGAATACTTGCGGCAATCATACTTCTGTAACCACCGGCGCAGTGCAGGAAGAAATGGTCAGTATCATCAACTCCGGATGCCCATTCAGAAATGCTGTCCAGCGGACGGCTGTAAGCATCTTCGATATGTTCTGCGGCATATTCAGTTTCCTTTCTTACATCAATTACTTTCGAGTTTTCAGTAAACTGCTCTGCAAATTCATCCGGAGAAATTCTTTTGATGGAATCGGTTTCCTTTCCGGATTTTTCCCAAGTTTCAAAACCTTTGTCAAGATATCCGATCACATTATCGAACCCAACTCTTGAAAGTCTTGTGATCGCTTCTTCTTCTGTTCCAGGTACGGTAACCAAAAGCAGCGGCTGCTGAACGTCAACAATCATTGCGCCTACCCACGGTGCAAAATCTCCTTTCAGGCCAATGTTTACCGAGTTTGGAATAAAGCTTTTATGAAATTCTGCGGCAGGACGAGTGTCGAGAATCAGAGCTCCGGTTTCCTCGGCTGCGATTTCAAAATCTTCCGGTGAAAGAGGTGTCATTCCACTTTTCATTACGTTTTCGAAACTTTCGTAACCTCCTTTGTTCATCGCAACGTTCATTCCGAAATACTTCGGTGGTGCCGTAAGTCCGTCAAGAACCGCATCTATAAAAGCTTCTTTGTTAGGTTGATTTAGTGCGTAGTTACTTTTTTTCTGATTTCCTAACGTATCTACTGTTTCCTTCTGCATATTCTTTCCACACGCTGAACCTGCGCCGTGCGCCGGATAAACTGTGATATCGTCTGCAAGCGGCATAATTTTATTCTGTAAACTGTCGTACAAAAGTCCGGCAAGTTCCTGCTGTGTCATGTTTGCGGCTTTCTGAGCGAGATCTGGACGACCTACATCACCTAAAAACAGCGTGTCACCAGAAAAAATCGCGGTTTCCTTTCCGGATTCATCTATCAAAAGATAAGTTGTACTTTCCATGGTGTGACCAGGCGTGTGAAGAACTTTTATTTTTGCTTTTCCGATTTCAAAAATCTGATTGTCTTCTGCCACAATAGCTTCAAACTCCGGTTTAGCAGTTGGTCCATAAATAATAGGAGCGCCGGTTTTTTTACTTAAATCTAAATGACCGGAAACAAAATCCGCATGAAAATGAGTTTCGAAAATATATTTTAAGGTTACTCCGTCTTTTTCAAGTCTTTCCAGGTAAGGATGAATTTCACGAAGCGGATCAATAATCGCTGCTTCGTTTTCCGATACAATGTAATATGCTCCCTGCGCAAGGCAGCCGGTATAAATCTGTTCTACTTTCATTGTATTTTATATTTTAGTTGGTATTGCAAATTTGATACTAATATTTTCAAAATTTCGCGAAAAATATTAATTGTACAATAGATACAATCAATGTTTTGCCATTCGGTACACAGCAGTTTATGTAATTTGTTTGATCAGAAGTTCGTTCAGAATAATCCAAAGGGCCATAATGAGCACGAACCAACCAAACATTGGCCTCAGTCTTCGTCCTTCAATTTTTTTTGCTACTCCAACACCAACAAGAATTCCAACAACCGATAACGCTGTAAAACTTAACAGAAAACCCCAGTTAATAGCCACTTTGTCCAACGAAGAAATAAAACCAATCAGCGAATTGATGGAAATAATGAACAATGATGTAGCAACGGCTTGCCTCATCGGAACATGCAGAAGCATTACCAAAGCCGGAACAATCAGGAATCCTCCGCCTGCGCCGATAAATCCTGTTATAATCCCGACTAATAATCCTTGCGAAATTAGGATGGTGTAATTAATTTCCTGCGCCTGTCGAATTCTTTGTCTATCGATTGTCTTGATCATTTTGAATGCGGAAATGAGCATTAACACTGCAAACAGGATCAGGATGAACATGTCTTTTGTCAGCGTAATTCCCCATCGGTTAATGATGTACGGTGGCAAATGTGGAAGTACAACACGCCTGGAAAAAAGTATTCCCAGAATTGACGGCAAACCAAAAAGCAGCGCCGTCTTGAAATCAACCTGTCGCTGTTTTATATAGCCAACCGAACCTACAGAGCTTGTAATTCCTACAACAAACAGCGACAGAGTTGTCGCGGTAACTGCATCAATATCAAAAACATAAACAAAAATAGGAACGCTTAATATGCTTCCGCCACCGCCGATAACTCCCATTACCAAACCGATGACTATTGCAAAAAAATATCCTAAAATGTGCATCTGATTCTTAAATGATTTACATGATATTTAAGATTTCAAATGTAGTGGTTCCAACTTCCGCGGACTCTTTCACCTTTTTCCCACGGAGTTTTCCATAAATAGGCGCGTCCGGAGAAACACAGTAAATATCTTTACCGTTAAGTTTTATGACAGGTAAGGCGACACCGACAAAAATGAAATGTTTTTCTGTTTCTATAATGGCGCCAACTTCTGCTTCTTCGTGGCTTTTTTCCTTTTCGGCCAATACGAAGTTCATGTCGGTTTTTTCTTTTTGCAGCATTTTTTCAAAGCGAAGTTGCATGTCTTTAGCTTCTGTTTGGCGGGCAAGATCATCCGGATCGGAAGTATCGTCCTCATCAAGGTCAGAAGCGGTTTTATATCGGTCTACAGACTGTTTCAGATTATCTATCACTCTTTGCTGTTCCTCGATAATTCTGTCGAGGATTTCTTCTCGTTTCATAATAAGATTTTTAATAGGGAAATATCAAATTTAGCAATTTAAAGCCAATTTTCACTACTGGTTTTTATGATAATTATCTGTATAAAAGTTTTGATGTGATGAAATCCTTTTTAACATTCAGAATACATCTAAAGCCGTAACTTTGGATAAAATATTTTAAATTTAGCATTCTAAATAATACAATGTTTATGGCAGACAAGGCAAAATTCATCGCAGATCTCAACGCAAGATATACACCGAAAGGAGAACACATTACTTTGGGAAAAGGTATTTTGGGTGGAGAAGTGATTCCTGAAGTAGACGTAACAGTTCCACTGAAAACAATTAACCGCCACGGATTAATTGCCGGTGCGACAGGAACAGGAAAAACCAAAACGGTACAGGTTTTTGCAGAACAACTATCGCACGCAGGAATTCCTTCACTTGTTTTGGATATTAAAGGCGATTTCTCGGGAATTGCTGCGCTGGGAACAAAAAACAGTATTATTGATGAACGTTACGGAAAGACGCAACTGAACTGGGAAGCGCAAAATTTTCCGGTTGAATTAATGACGATTTCCGGAGAGCGTGGCGTAAAATTGAGAGCAACGGTGACAGAATTCGGTCCGGTTTTGCTTTCTAAAATTTTGATGCTGAATGATACACAGTCGAGTATTATGTCGATTGTGTTTAAATACTGTGATGATAAAGGTTTGCCGCTGATTGATCTCGAAGATTTGAAAAAAGTTCTTCAGTACGTTACCGACCATCCGCAGGGAAAAGCAGACCTTTCCAATAATTACGGTTCCATTTCATCTGCTTCGTTGGGAGCGATTCTACGTTCAATCGTTGCATTGGAGCAGCAAGGAGCCACTGAATTTTTTGGAGAGCCAAGTTTTGATGTTCAGGATTTATTGGCGCAACGCGACGGCAAAGGTGTGGTGAATATCTTGCGTGTGTCAAATATACAAACGCAGCCTCAGCTTTTTTCAACTTTTATGCTTTCACTATTTGCTGAGATTTATATGACTTTTCCGGAAGAAGGCGACGCAGGAAAGCCGAAACTGGTGCTGTTTATCGACGAAGCGCATTTAATTTTTAAAGAATCTTCCAAAGTTTTGCTTTCTCAGATAGAAACGATGGTGAAGCTCATCCGTTCCAAAGGTGTCGGAATTTACTTCATCACGCAGATTCCTGGTGACGTTCCGGAAAATGTTCTTTCGCAGCTTGGCCTGAAAATTCAGCATGCACTGAGAGGTTTTACGGCGAAAGATAAAAAGGAAATCACGAAAGCGGTTGATAATTATCCGATTACAGAGTTTTACGACGCTGCAAATTTAATTCAGAATTTAGGAATTGGGGAAGCTTTTGTTACTGCGCTCGACGAAAAGGGAATTCCAACACCACTTGTTCATACTTATCTTATTTCACCGGAATCTCGAATGGATGTTCTGAATGATGCTGAAGTTACCGATCTAACTTCACGTTCTGCAATGGTTGCAAAATATGAGAATGCAGTCGATAAAGATTCGGCGTATGAAATGTTAACTTCCAGAATGGAACAGGCTGTGAAAGATGCGCCAGTAACTGCAAAAACTAAAAAAGTAAAAGAAGAGCCGGGAATGTTTGAACAGGTGATGAGCAGCCGTGCCGGAAGAACTTTTACAAATACTCTGATGCGCGAAGGTGCTAAAGCTGTGTTGGGAATGCTTGGTTTGGGAACAAGGAGAAGATAATGATGCAGTGGGAAATAATTCCCGGATTTAAGAGTAATAATGTACACAGTAATCGACATAGAAAGTAATGGAGCAGCATTCCGCAAGGAAAGTATAATTGAAATCGCCATCTTCAGGTACGACGGTCATGAAATCGTGGACCAGTTTATTTCTTTAGTAAATCCTGAATCTGAAATCACCAATTTTGTACAGAAACTCACGGGAATTACTCAAAAAATGGTGAAAACTGCACCAAAATTTCACGAAATTGCCAAAAGAGTGGTTGAAATTACAGAAGGAACTACTTTAGTCGGTCACAATATCGATTTTGATTACCGTATGCTCCGCCAATCTTTTCGTCCGCTTGGTTATGAATTCAAAATCTATACTTTAGATACAATTCCGCTGGCAAAAAAACTAATTCCTGAAGCCGAAAGCTATTCTTTAGGTAAACTGGTGAAATCACTCGGTATTCCTTTGGTGGATCATCACCGTGCGGCAGGCGACGCAAGAGCAACGCTGGATTTGTTCAAGCTTTTGATTGCCAAAGATGTTGACAATGAGATTATTCAGAAGCAACACGAAGAAACAAACGCTAAAACCTACATCAATAAAATTCGTGAGTTGACTCAGGATTTACCCAACGAAAAAGGCATTGTTTATTTTCAGGATGAAAATGGTAAAATATTGTATACCAGTTTTGTAGATGATATTAACCGGTCGTCGAAGAAACTTTTCAATGCGAAATCTAAAAAGTATCAGAAAATTCAGGACGAAACCGAACAGATTCATTATGATTTGGTCGGAAATAACATTCTTGCAAAGCTGATGATGAAAAGTAAGGGCATCCGAAAACGGGAAAATTATCCGTTCGGGCTTTTTCATAAAAACGGAAAGTATGCAGCGGAAAAATCAGTCAACCGAAAAGAGGAAAAACCAATCCTGAGTTTTCAGTCGTTCACACAGGCATTAAAGGCGGTTAATTTTCTGAAAAATAACGAAAAATTTGCAGATCCTGAAGTTCTGAAAAATTTTATCAATCTTAAAAACCGAAAAGAAATGTGGCTTTTTGCCGGGAGAACCTTAGGAGAACACGCTTTTCTGATTATGGATGCAGGAAAAATCCTGTCTTTTGGTTTTTATGAACTTCACACTCAGATTCAAAGTTGGGAGAAAATTGCCAAACTTAAAATCGATTTGAAAATGCCTACGGCCGATCTTCACAACGATCTTAAAATTGCACTTTTAAAAGGTGATTTCAAAACAATGCCGTTGCCGCAGTAGTTTATCGCAAAAATCTTTACTTTTGCTTACTGATTTCTAATCAGATTTAAATTCAACCGAAAAAAATGACCAACAAAAATTTACTGAAAATAGCCGATCAGTTCGGCACTCCTGTGTATGTTTACGATGCTGAATCGATTAAAACCCAGTACGAAAAACTCACATCTTCCTTTTCAAAAAACACTCGCTTTTTCTACGCTGCAAAGGCTTTGACGAATATCAATATCCTGAAATATGTAAAAAGTCTGGGTGCTAGTTTGGACTGCGTTTCCATTAATGAAGTGAAACTGGGCATGAAAGCCGGTTTCCCCGCAGATAAAATTCTGTTTACGCCGAATTGCGTGGACTTAACGGAAATTGAGGAAGCCATGGAACTGAAAGTGCATATCAATATTGATAACATTTCAATTCTGGAGCAGTTTGGGAACAAATACGGAAATTCTTATCCAATTTTTGTACGCATAAATCCGCATATTTTCGCTGGTGGGAATTACAAAATTTCTACCGGTCACATCGATTCTAAATTTGGGATTTCTATTCATCAACTCCGTCATATTGAACGTGTTATGAATTCAACGGAAATCAATGTTGAAGGTCTTCACATGCATACGGGAAGTGAAATTAAAGATCCCGATGTCTTTTTGCAGGGTCTGGAAATTATGTTTGAACTTTCTGAACATTTTCCAAACCTCAAATACTTGGATATGGGAAGCGGATTTAAAATTCCTTATCAGGACGGAGAAATGGAAACAGATGTTGCAGCGCTTGGAAAAAAAGTGGAAAAAGCACTTTCTACGTTTCAAAAAGAGAGCGGGAAGAAGTTGCAGCTTTGGTTTGAACCGGGTAAGTTCTTGGTGAGCAAAAGCGGACATTTCCTCGTAAAATCGAATGTAATCAAGCAAACAACTGCAACAGTTTTTGTAGGAATTAATTCCGGATTTAACCATCTGGTCCGTCCGATGTTCTACGATTCGTATCACATTATCGAAAACCTGTCCAATCCAAAAGGTCCGGAAAGAATTTATACCGTAGTCGGCAACATTTGTGAAACCGATACTTTCGCATGGGACCGGAAAATCAATGAAGTTCGCGAAGGAGATGTGTTGGTTTTCCGAAACGCCGGAGCTTATGGTTTCGAAATGAGTTCTAATTTTAATTCCAGACTGAAGCCTGCAGAAGTTCTTTTTGTAGACGGAAAGGCGCATCTGATCCGCAGAAGAGAAGAGTTTGATGATTTGCTGAAAAATCAGATTGAAGTTTTATAGCGGTTTTCAGTTCTTGGAAAAAGTTTCTAAATTTGAAGTAAAAAATGAGAATTTTTTTCAGCTTTATGTGGATTTTTCTTCCGGTTTTTCTGTTTGCACAGGAAGATCTGGAGCAATCGCGCGATGGTTTGGTGTATGAAGAAAGTGGACGCGCACTTCTATTTGTGAATGTAATTGAGCCATTTGCACATTTCAACGATAACGACTGTGAAGTCGGCGCCAATTTTCAACCTGCGAGTTTTCCATCTGGTAATCAACAGTATAAAAATGAGCTCGAAAGATACATTTTGGGTTATATCGACCGGGAACGTTATGCGCTTCGCGGGCCGTTCTATTTAACGCTGGACTTAGGTGCAGAAGGAAATATCAGAGAAATTATCTTGGGTCCGAAAGTTCAAAACAGCGAATATTTCTTTAATGATATGCGATTTGTGGTGAAACGCATTAAGGAAAAGTGGATTCCGGCTAAATGCGGTAACGAAAATACAGATTCGTTGGTGCGCATCAGAATCAATTTCAATTCGGATGTAGCGGAGTAATTCTGCTGAAGTTTTTCTGCCATTCTGTCACAATTTTACTATCTTTGCACACTTAACATTTCTGAGGAAATATGCTTTCTTCTGAATTATAACTTTTCGAACGGTGCAGGAAAAATATATAGACGAAACCAAACAGGGCGAAGCTTTTGCTATCGCAGAAAAACCTGAAAACAATAAAAAACTTTTTCTGGAAAGCTACGGCTGTCAGATGAATTTCTCTGATTCTGAGATTGTTGCATCCATTCTTAATGAACAGGGTTACAATACCACTTTGGATGTAAGAGAAGCGGATCTAATTCTGCTGAACACCTGTTCTATTCGTGAGAAAGCGGAGCAAACGGTAAGAATGCGTTTGTCTCAGTTCAAAAATCAAAAGAAAGAAAATCCGAATTTAACGGTTGGCGTTCTTGGTTGTATGGCAGAACGCTTGAAAACCAAGTTTTTAGAAGAAGAACATTTGGTGGATTTGGTTGTAGGTCCGGATGCTTATCGTGACCTTCCGAATCTTCTGAAAGAAACAGAGGATGGAAGAGATGCCATCAATGTAATTCTTTCAAAAGAAGAAACTTACGCCGATATCAATCCGGTTCGCTTAGGTGGAAATGGCGTTACAGCTTTTGTAACCATTACACGCGGTTGCGATAATATGTGCACTTTCTGTGTAGTTCCTTTTACAAGAGGGCGTGAAAGAAGCCGAGATCCACATTCCATTATTGAAGAATGCAAAGATTTGTGGAACAACGGTTATAAAGAAATTACTTTACTTGGTCAGAACGTCGATTCTTACCTTTGGTTTGGTGGCGGTGCGAAGAAAGATTTTAAGAACGCTTCCGAAATGCAGAAAGCAACAGCTGTTAATTTTGCAAAACTTTTGGATATGGTTGCCAACGAAGTTCCGGAAATGCGTATTCGTTTTTCAACTTCAAACCCGCACGATATGACGGTTGATGTTTTCGAAGTGATGGCAAAACACGAAAATATCTGTAAATACATCCATCTTCCTGTACAAAGCGGAAGCGACAGAATTCTTCAGTTGATGAACCGTCAACACACAAGAGCAGAGTACCTAAACTTAATCAAGAAAGCCAAGGAAATCGTTCCCGATATTGCTTTTTCTCAGGATATGATTGTTGGATTCTGCACGGAAACCGAAGAAGATCATCAACAAACACTTTCTTTAATGAACGAGGTTGAATACGATTACGGATATATGTTTGCGTACTCCGAAAGACCTGGAACTCCGGCTCATAAAAAAATGGAAGACGATGTTCCTGCAGACGTTAAGCAGCGTCGTCTTGCAGAAGTTATCAAACTTCAGGGCGAACTGTCCAGAAAAAGAATGGCAGGTTACGTAGGCAGAAATCATGAGATTTTAATTGAAGGAACTTCAAAGAAGAACGAAAATCAGTGGAAAGGTCGCAACTCACAAAATGCAGTGTGTGTTTTTGATAAACTGGAAGGCCAGAAAATTGGCGACATTGTGACTGTTTTTGTACACGGAAATACACAGGGAACACTTTTAGGGGAAACAGTTTCTTAAATCACATTAAAAAAATGGCAGACTTACAGGCAATAAAAAACCGCTACGGAATTATCGGGAATTATCCCGTACTGAACCGCGCTTTGGAGAAAGCAATTCAGGTAGCGCCAACCGATATTTCGGTGTTGGTGATTGGAGAATCCGGTGTTGGGAAGGAATTTATTCCGAAAATTATCCACTCCGAATCGCGCAGAAAACATCAGCCATACATTGTGGTGAACTGTGGTGCAATTCCGGAAGGAACGATTGATTCCGAACTTTTCGGTCACGAAAAAGGCGCATTTACCGGTGCCACTGCAACCAGAAAAGGATATTTTGAAGTAGCCGACGGCGGAACCATTTTTCTTGATGAAGTTGGTGAACTTCCTTTGCAGACGCAGGTTCGTTTACTTAGAGTGCTTGAAAGCGGAGAATTTATGAAAGTGGGTTCATCCCAAATTCAGAAAACCAATGTGAGAATTGTTGCCGCTACTAATGTGAATATGATGAAAGCTATTCAGGACGGAAGATTTAGAGAAGATCTTTACTACCGACTGAATACGGTACAGATTGATATGCCCGCTTTGCGCGATAGAAAAG
This sequence comes from Bacteroidota bacterium, assembly GCA_023458415.1. Lineage (GTDB taxonomy): Bacteria > Bacteroidota > Bacteroidia > Flavobacteriales > Weeksellaceae > JAEWZO01. Next base: position 27,477 of record JAEWZO010000032.1, on the reverse strand, counting down.
GTGATATCCACTTGCTGTTCCGAAAATTTGCGATAGACTTTGCTGAAAAATACCGCATGCCTGAACTGAGTTTGTCAGATGATGGTGTGAAATATCTTGAAAACTATAGCTTTCCTGGAAATGTACGCCAGTTAAGAAATCTGGTCGAGCAGATGACCGTTGTGGAGCAGAACCGCGAACTCAATTCTACCAAACTTGCCGAATATATCCCGATGCAGGAAAATCTTCCGGCGGTGGTCAACAAAGGTGGAAATACTGTTTCCAATTCAGAATTTCATAGCGAAAGAGAAATCATGTACAAGATTCTCTTTGATATGAGAAACGATTTGAATGATCTGAAATCCCTAACTTCGGAATTGATCAAAAATCGCGGACAGGAAGAATTCAGCAATCAGGAAAAGAATTTAATTCAGAGAATTTATACTCCGGAAACTCAGCAAAGTTCCAACCCAAATTCTTTGCTCTATTTTGAAAACGGAAACGGCTCCGGAATTCAGCATCCAACCATTATTTCCACGCCGAATGACGATTATGAAGATGTAGAAGACATTGAAGTTGAAGAAGCCCAACCGGAAACACTTTCGCTGCAAAACAACGAGCGTGAACTCATCGTAAAAGCTCTGGAAAAACATAAAGGCAGAAGAAATAAAGCCGCTGGAGAATTGGGGATTTCGCAGCGCACTCTTTACAGAAAAATTAAACAGTATAATTTGGAAGATTAATGAGAAAATTTCAGTTATTACCAAATTTCCGTTTTGTGAAATTGAATTTTATTGCGATCGGACTTCTGTTTGCCGTGCTTCAGAGTTGTTATTCTTTTACCCTCTCTTCTTTAAGTCCGGAAACCGAAACCATTCAGATTAATGAATTCCCGAATAATGCCGCGTTAGTAAACCCGAATCTTGCGCAGCAGTTTTCTACGGATATTCAGAACAGATTTTTGCAGAGAACTACGCTAAAAGGGACCAAAGAAAACCCCGATATCCTTATTGAAGGTGAGATTACCGATTACAGTATTTCACCAACCACGATTTCCACGGCGGTAAATTCTCCAGGCGGAAACATTCAGGCTGCACAGAATAAACTAATGATTACGGTTAGAGTTCATTATGAAAACAGGTTGGAACCGGATAAAAGTTTTGACAGAACGTATTCTGATGAGGCGGTTTTCAGCAGTGATTTGGATATCAACACCATCGAAGCCACATATGTAAGTGTAGTAAACGAAAGAATTATCAACAAGATTTTTAATGATATTGTAGCCAACTGGTAATATGAACGCACGAATTTTAGAATTACTTAAAAATCCGGAGCTTCTGCAAAAGGAAGACATAAAAACTTTGCGCGACGAGATTTCTTCCCGTCCGTATCAGCAGAGTTTGCGGGCGCTTCATTTGTATGCTACGCAACTTTTTGCACCGGAAAATTATCAGTCTGAGCTATCCACAACGGCGGCGTTTACCACTGATAAAAAGATATTATATCAGTTCATCAACAGAAATATTACAGAGCAGAAATCGGAAGAAACTTCGGTGGAAACTATTTCAGAAGAGCCAATTGCTACTCAGGAAGCTTTCGAGGATCATCGTGCAGCGGCTTTTACTGAGCATTATGTTCCGAAGGACGAAAGCGCAGCCACTGTTTTTGTGAATGGCGAGCGAAACCGGATTCTTTTTAAGGGTGAGGAAGATTTCTTGGAACGCGAAACCGAAAAAATTGATCTGGAGCAGACTTTAGAATCTGGAACCATCGTTACTGAAAGTCTTGAGAAAAAGGTTTTTGCTGATGAAATTCAGGAAGAGAAGACTGCGGATAAGAAAGTTGAAGCAAATTCTGTTGACGTTGCTGATTCTGAAATAGCATTGGAAAATCAAGAAGTTAAAGCAGAAGTTGAACCCGAAAAAGTTGTTGAAGTTCTAGCCGAAAGTAAATCGGACTTAATAGTTGACGTAGAAGATGCCGTTGATTTTTCAGAAAACATGGAGGTTACTGAAGAAAACAAACAGGAAAATCCAGAGAGTGATAATTCATTAGCGTACCATGGAATAGAGGATTTTATGCCGAATGTTTCCATTTCAAAAACGGAAGCTAAAGAAAATTACACGGCTCCGAAACCACAGTTAAACCGTCATGAAGAAGAAATGAAACGTTTAATTGAGGCAGTTGAGGCCAAAATGAGGAATAATAAATCCAAAAAGAAAGTTTCCGAAGTCGAGGAAGATTCTTTAGGAAGTACAGAAATTAATTTTTCAGAGAATCAGCCGGAAGAAGTAGTAAATCAGCCAAAAGCCGAAGCGGTGATTGCTGAAGAGATTGCATCTACGGAAAAACCGAATCATGAAATTAAGTTTACTGAGCAGAAAGTAGAATGGAAGCCTATTAATTTGGAAAGCAATAAGCCAGATGCTGTAATCACTGTTGAATCTGAAGTTGTTTCGGATAAGCAAGAAGAATCAGAATTAATTAAAGCTGAAAACAGCGAAAAAACTGAAGTGAATATTTCGTCGCTTACACATGAAGTGGACAAAATCGAGGAGGAGAAGATTGACGTAAAAAATGATTCAGATTCTGACCACGAAAGTAATGTTCCGGTTTTTATCAACACATGGCAGAACTGGTTGAAAATTGACAGAACTGAACAGGCAAAATCTTCAGAACTTCCAGAAAAAAAGGTTGAAGAGAAAGCTAAGGTGATTGACAAGTTCATTGAAACCGAACCAAAAATTTCGAAACTGAAAGAAGACAGCAATTTCGTAGTTAAGGAAAAAACCGACGATATTTCGCACCTGATGACCGAAACTTTAGCGAATATCTATGCGGAGCAGCGACTTTATGCGAAAGCCATTAAAGCTTATGAAATATTGAGCGAAAAGCACCCGGAAAAATCTGAGGTGTATGCGCAGCGAATTGCTGAGATTAAAGAAATGAGGCAGGGGAAATAAACTCCTGCTTTTGTTGGGTTGATCTTAAGACTAGTAAAACAAAAAAACCTTCAGAATTTCTGAAGGTTTTTTGGTAGCCCGTAGGGGACTAATATCAATGAAATTGTACTTAATTTAGTTTTATCTTTTTATTCCTTAAATGCCTATTAATTAAGTGAATATAGGAATATTTTGTTTCAAAAAGTAAAATTTAATCTTATTATTTAGTACAAATTAGTACAAATAGGATATAATTTTTGTACTTTTGAATTGTTAAAGTATTTCAAATTATGCCTTCAGTAGATTTTCAATTAAGATCGTTAAAGATCAATGATCCTTTTTCAGCAAGATTAAGATTCCTTTTGCCTGATAAACAAGTTGTATTGGAATCCAAAACTGAACTTTATGTATTCTCACCTGATGAAGTTTTGGAAATGCCATTGGTTAATGGTAAGAAATTTTGGAAAGATAACAGAAAGAAGAAAAAACTTGAATTGGATAAGCAAACAAGAATCGTGAACATTCTGAACGATCAGGAAAATTTAAGAAAGTTTATTCTTGATAAGTGCGAATCCAATAATTATTCTGAAGATAATCTTCCCACAAAGGAATGGTTTCAATCTATTGTTAAGGAATATTTCAATAACCTAAAAAAGATACAATTTGAAAAGGATCAAGATGAAGAATCTTTGGATATCCAATATCATTTCAACCGATACATAAAACTTAAAAGAAATTCTTTAGCACCAAGAACGATCCTGAAACTTGAAGATACAAAGAAGATCTTCAAGGGGTTTGAAGAATATCAATCCTTGAAGAAAGGTTTTGATGTGGTTAATCTTATTACGGAAGTGAATCCTGAATTCCAATATGATTTGGAAGAATATCTTTCCAAAGAACTTCTATATTCAAGGAATACCATAGCAAAAACGATTAAGGTACTTAAAACAATATGCAATTATGCACAGAAGCGTGGTGTACAATTAAATAAAAGTTATGGCCTTGTTTCAATGCCTTATGAAGAATCTGATGTGGTTTATCTTTCTTTTAGTGAACTTCAGCAGATCAAGAATTCAGATAAGATTCCGGAAGAACTTGAAGATGCAAGATGGTGGTTATATCTTTCTTGTTTTTTAGGCCAAAGAATATCGGATTTTATGCGGTTTAATCCGAAGATGATGCGGAAGGAAGGTGAAGATTATTATATTGATTTTGTCCAGGAAAAAACTAATAAGAAGATAGCGTTAATGCTTCATTCAGAAGTGGTTAAGTATCTTCAGGGAAATAATATGGAATTTCCTTCACCGATTGAAGAATACATTTATAATGATCAGATAAAAGATGTTTGCAAGTTAGCCGGTATAAATGAAAAGATTGAGGGATCAGTTTTGAAGAAAGTGAAGGATCGTGTGTGGCGGAAACAAAAAGGAATTTATGAAAAGTGGGAATTAATAGGATCTCACATTGGAAGAAAATCTTATTGTACTAACTTTTATTCAAAGATTCCTACAAGTTTACTTCTTCAGGTTTCAGGCCATTCAGAAGAAAGAACTTTGCTTTCTTACATTGGAAAGAAAGATCCTGAAAATGCAAAAATGATGAAGAAATACTATGATGAAATAGATGTAACAAAAGATTGATTTCTTTATTTAAGTGCGTGACAACTTTGACAACTTTGACAACTTGCATTTAAACAATTGATAATCAGAAAGATATAATTAAAAAACACTTGACAACTTTCTGACAACTTTGACAACTTTTGATAAAAACAGATGTAACAGATTGAATATCAGTTAAATATTACTTAACAACTTTTTATAAAATATTAGTATTATGAACTTAAGAAACACAAAAGAAGAAAATCTTAATGGCCTTAACTATTTATCAAACAAGAAAAGAGCCTGAAAAAATTCAGAAGATGGAAGAAGCAAGAAGAAAATATGAATCCGGATTGATTCAGTAATAAAGTTAAAGTATTATACGAATGGAAAAGATAGATTATTTGAAAATAGTGATTGAAGGTTATCAGGTTTACGATAACCGGAAGTTTCTGAAGAATCACTTTATTAGGCATTGGAAAAATGCAGAATCAAACCATTATTCAATTGAAGAATACTTCACCGGATTATTGAACGTGGTGAAAGCGATGGATAATGATATAAATTATAGGAATGCAAAAAGAGTGAATGAATTATCAATGATAATCAGTAAGTGGAAAAGCGATCCTGATTTAAGTGATGAAAAGAAAGAAAGCCTAAAAGAATGTGAAGATGAATTGGAAAGGATTAAAGAAGGTGGCGTTTTTTCTTATGCCTATCTTCCAGGAATTTCCTTAAATAGATATTTTGGAAATCTTTCACCGGATGAAGTGGATTATATCAGATATAATATTGTTTCAGCATACAAAGAAGTAGCACCAAAGAAAGAAGATGCACCTGAAGAAAAACCAAAGAAGATCAAAAAAGATAAAACTTTTGAAGAATACTTTATTATTAAACCGAGTGATATTGAAGGACTGAAGGAATTTATGCAAAATAATGGTGGAAAAAATTTATCAGGAATTATTTATCAATTGCAAGAATCAGGTTATCTTCCTGAAAAAATAAATTTAACCGGATTATTAAGATCATTTACTTTAGAATATCCAAGTGCAGTAAACAAGTATTTAGTTAAGGATGAAAATAATTTATGTGAATTTGATTATGATAAACGTGATTTGAAAATCACTGAAAATCAGTTAATTAAATATTTATGAAATGTATAAAGTGTATAAAAGTGTATTTATACAAAACCATACAACAAGAGTGAGATGAATTGATATATTTTTGAATCGTGGAAGTCCACAAAAGAAAAACCACCGGCGGAACACCGATGGAAAAGTATCAAAAAAAAGATAAACTTTTTTAAATAGATTAAAGATTTGGCGATCGCTTAATCATTTCCAAAGATACAAATTTCCAAAGATTCCAAAGGTGGTGAGTGTTAAACATTTAAAACATTTACTGCAATGGAAAATCCATTTGAACAATTACTTTTTGAAATCAGGAAGGAAAACAAAGAACTTCACCTGAAACTTGACAAAGCCTTATCCTTAATTCCGGATGAAGATCAGGAACTTTTAACACCACAAGAATTCTCAAAGGTGGTTAAAAAGTCAATGCCTACAATTTGGCGGTGGGAAACTGAAGGAAAGATCAATCCGATTCTGATTGGTGGTAAGAAGTATTACAAGAATCCAAAAAAGTAATACGATGGCCGAATTCAAGTTAAATTTTAAAGATCCAAGATCACTTAATGAAGTGGAATTGGAAGAAGTGAATGATGGATTTCCAATTGATGCCTTATCACCGGAACTTCAAAAAATCATTAATGCAAAAGCCGATAAAAGCAATTTCGTGCCTGAAATTTTCGCTGGTTATTTATTAGGTGTAATATCTTCAGCCATTGGTAATTCTTGTAGGGTGCAAGTGATGGAAGGATGGTTGGAACGTGCTATCTTATACATTGTTTGCGTTGGAAATTCAGGCGTAATGAAATCCGAGCCTTTGCGGTTTGCGATGAGTCCAATAAAGAAAATGGATGCTTCAGCAGAAAGATACTTTCATATGAAGATGAAGGAATATTATGATGAAATTGCAGAAGATAAGGATAAGATACATTCGCTTTCAAAGCCTTCACTTCTTCGTTATTCCGTTAATGATGCAACAATCGAAGCGGTAACGAAAAGACATAGCGTTAATACAAGGGGTTTACTTCTTTATATGGATGAAATGAAGGGATTCTTTGCCAATTTTACAAGGTATGGCAAAGGAAGTGATCAGCAACAATGGTTAAGTAATTTTTCAGGGGTGGCTTTTCAAAAGGATCGTGTGGATGATGAAAAATCAATATCAATTCCGAATCCACATATTACCATAATGGGCGGAATTCAGCCTGAAGTTTACAAGCAAGTTTTCACTAAAGATTTTGTGAATGATGGAATGGCGGATCGTTTTTTAGTATTCAAACCTGAAAGAAAAGAGATCAAGCAAAGAAAGATAGATCGTACAAAGAAGTTTGATTTTGATGTGGAAGGTTTATGGAATGAGATCGTGAAGCGGATTTATGAAATCCCTATGGAAAAGGAACCACATATTTTAAACTTTACAAAAGAAGCGGAAATAATTTTTGATGATTGGTATAACAATTCATTTAAGTTTGAAGAAAGCGATGTTATTGCTTCCATTGATGCAAAGATTCAAACATATTGTGCAAGATTCTGTTTAATCCTTCAAATATCAAAAGATGTTTTCAGGGAAGGCGGATTCAGGATGGAAGTGGATGGTGAATCTGTTCAGAATGCGATTAAGTTGGCGGAATTCTTCAAAAGGAAGGCTAAAAAAATGAGATTGGAAGCGGAATTTATTGATCCGGTGGAAATCCTGATGGCGAATGAATATGAACTTTTTCATCTTCTTCCTGATGAATTCACCACCGGTGAAGGTCAAAAGATTGCGGAAGAATCGGAATTGATGAAAGACACCACCTTCAGAACTAAATTCCTGAAGAATAAAGATCTGTTTGAAAAAGTCAGTAATGGTAATTGGCGGAAAATCAAGAAAGATGGAAGCAAAAAATGATCTTCAGTATTATCTTAATCTTCTTCAGAAATTTTCTTTAGTTACAATTGCAGAAAACAAGAAAGCGAATTTCAGGTGGTCGGAAAATCAAACCATAAAACTTTCTGAATCAGAATTCATCAAACGATATAATTATAAAGGTGGAATCATCAAGAAGAATGGTGAAGAACTTCTTCCAACAAAAAAGATCGGTATTATCACCGGATATGAAGATTTAGAATGTTTGGATATTGATACAAAGGTATTTTTTAATGATCCGATTCAGGAAGGAAAAACCGATCAGCAAAAGCAAAAAGAAAAAGATGAATTTCTTTCTGAATTGTTTGAAGTCTTCAGAAATCACATTGAAGATTTTGATAAGAAGGTGGTGATATATCAAACGATCAGTGGTGGTTTTCACATTCTTTATAAAGCCAAAAACATATCCAGGAAGAATCTTAAAATTGCTAAACTGAAAGGATTCAAAGAATCGTTATTGGAAACAAGATCAATCGGGGGTTATGTGGTGATTTATCCTGATGGCAATTATTCCGAAAGAACTTATTTTGATATTGATTATATCACCGATGAAGAAAGAGATATTATTATCGGTATTGCGGAAGGTTATGATTATAAGCCGGAATACACTTCACCACAAAAGGAAATCAAAACAAAGATTGATAATTATGATAAGAATCCTTCGTGGACTGATTACAACAATAAGACAGATGTTTGGGATCTGATTAAGGATGAATTCAATATAGTTTCTGAAGATTCGGAAATGAAAACGATCTTAAGGAGGGGATCGAAGGCGAACAATAGCGGTTATATCTATAAAGATTCAGGATGCCTTTACCTATTCAGTACAGGAACGATATATCCTTCCGAGAAATTACTTTCACCTTTTGAAGTTTTAGCATATCAGAATTATGGCGGTGATATGAAGGAAACTTCAAGACAATTATATTTTGAAGGATATGGTGATCGGTTAAAGGATGAAACAAAAGATAATACTGAAATAAAGAAGTATAAAAGAAATTACTTCTTTTCAAAGGAAATATTCAAAAACACCTTAACCGGCCACCAAGATAACAACTTCCTGAAGTCATTGGATAAGTTTAATCTTCCTGATAAATCAATCATTAAATGTGTTGAAGATTATTATTTAGGAACATTGATCAAAGGTGAATATTTCGGTTCAGTTACATTTCCATTCATTGATGAATTCGGCAGAATCAATTCAATAATGGTGAAGCGTGGATCGGAATCAGTTTGGCTTCATTCAATCCTGAAGAAGATTCACCAAAAATCAGGCAATTATCCGGAATGGTTTAAAACATATCTGAAGAATGAAACTTTCAATAATTGTCTTTTCGGAATCCACTTGTTAAAGGCGAATCAGGATAAGAAAATCTTTGTGGTGGAAAGTCCTTCAGATGCGATTTTAGGAAGCCTTTTCAAGTCAGAATATCTTTGGTTAGCAAGTGGAAATAAAGCCGAAATTCAGGCGGAAACATTCAGAATCTTAAAGAATAAAGATGTAACATATCTTACTGATGAAGCGGAAGATCTTCAGAAATTGGAATCCATTCTTTATGATGTGGAAATTCAAGAAGAAGTAAGAATCAGAATCAAGCGAGTGAATAATATTGAAGAATTTCTTCTTCAGGATTCACCACCAAAAAGAAAGCCTGAAGTGATTCAATCTTCAATCAAGAAAGATGATCCACCACCACCTTCATCACCTTCACCTTCAAAGATTATATCAGGAATTGATTTTGAAAGAATTGATGTTGGTCTTTCCTTTTCTGAAGAAGAACTGATCGAACTTGCAAAAAGAATTCTTCCGGAATGCGATTCAAGAACGGAAACTGAAATGATGTTGGCTTTGCGGAAAGAAGAAGGTTTGGATGTTCAGGATTCAAAAGATCTTCTTATGGTGATGCGATTGAAAAACATCATTGATTTAACCACTAATAAAAATTACTATTTATTTAATTCAACACCTTTTTAATATGTTTAATAATTTAACACCTTTTCAAATAAAAGCCTTACAGAACTTTGATCCTGAACTGAAAACTTGTATTGATTATATGATCAAAGTTTGGCTTGATAAACCAATTAAAGAAATGTTTTCACTTGAATACACTTCCATTGAATCTTTGTGTGATTACTTTGAAGTTGATCCGGCTAATTTCAAAAGAATCTTACGAAATAATGGTATATTAGATATGAATGATAATCCTACAGAATACGGAATAAAAACCGGTTTGGTATTAAGAACGCCTTTTGGAAATCCTGAAATGAATTAATGATGAATAGGAAACAAAGATTTCAAGATATATTAAGATTGAAACTTGATAAGGATGATCGCAATGGAATGGCCTTCAGGAAGGATGGTGAAGTTTTCACTTATGCACAGATTAAAGAAAAATACGGATCCAGGCTTGATAATGAATTCTTGTTTCTGATCGGTGAAGGTTATGATATTTATTCAATTGATGGAAAAGAAAGATTGATTGATGTATTCAAATTTGAAAATAATGGAAAGAAAGAAAATCCTTAAGAATATCTTCAAAAACGATCAAGAAAAGAAAGTTTTCATCAATACAGATGGAAGGTGGATGAGTGATGGCGTGGAATATACTGAAGAAGAAATCAAGAAGTATAAAGCAATAACGATCAAATTTGTGGATGTAGTTTCACCAGGTGCAAAGAATGTAATTTCATTTAGTGATTGATATGGAAAGAAGAAAAGAACTTGAAAAATTTGTGAACAAGATTCACCGGAAGAATAATGATGTGATGATGTATTATTTGAAAGGTGAATGGAAAACCAAAGAAGAACTGATTGAAATTGGCGTGGCCAAAGAATCCGATCAGATGATTCATCTTCTTTACGGAACTGAAGTAAGTGGTTTTAAAAGCGGTGATTTTGAATTTAAATATGATCCTGATGGAACGGAAGAAAATAATTAAAAATTTGGTGAAGAATAAATCGGAAACTGATTTTCACTTCTTTGTAAGAATCACAAGAAGCGGATCTGAAGATGAATTCTTCATCAATGATATTCAGGTAAGCGAAAATGAATTTGAATCAAAACTGAAGGATGAAAAGATCCTGAAATGGATTGAACACAAGCATTATGAAAAATAGAAAGGAAGCGATCAATGAACTGATGAAGATTCAGGAATTCAAGAAGAAGGATTTCAAGATAATTCTGATCAGAAAAGGAAAGTATTTTGAAGGAATCAAAATGAAGAAAGAAATTTCAGAAGAAGAATTTCATCTTTTAGGCGATCAAAAGGCGGTGATTGAATTTGTATGACCCACCGATAAACAAACGGATATTTAACGGATATGAGCAGTAGAAAAGATATAATTAAAGATTTGATGAAAACTTCAGGCGGTGAATTCTTTCTTTATGAAAACGGAAGGCATATTGGAAAGATCGGAACTGATGAAGATATTCCTGATATGTATTCAAGTTATATCCGGAAGAAAAAGCAGAAGAATATTATCTTCAATATATTGAATTTAGGAACTGAATCTGAAGAAGCGGTGGAGATCGTGGCGGATTCTGAAACACAAGTGATCAATTTTATTAATTTAGGAAAAGGAATAAAAGATGAGAAATAAAGATGGAACTTTTGCACAAGGTAATTCAGGCGGTGGAAGGCCGAAAGGAAGTAAGAACAAGCAAACAAATGAGATCAGACAATTCTTTGCGGATTTTATATCAGAAAAGATGGTGGAACTTCACCAGGCATTTGATGAACTTGAAGCAAAGGATAAGTTTAAGTTTATCATTGATCTTTCAAAGTTTGTGATTCCTAATCTGAAGGCGATTGAATTTGGTAATGTATTGGATGAACTTACTGAAGAAGAATTTGAAGTATTAATCGGCAAACTGAAGGATGAATATCAATTGAATTAAGTTAGATTCATTCAATATTATGTAAGTTGTCAGAGTTGTCAGTGAGTTGTCAAGCCAAAAAACACCTTCAAAGCCTTTATTGATGGTGGGTTGTCATAGTTGTCAGAGTTGTCAAGCCGTATAATTGGAAAAACAAAGAAAAAACCACTTGAATTTCTTCAGGTGGTTTCTTGTTAAAGTATATTATCCGAATGGAATGGATAACGATCCAAAGATAAATCTTGTTTTATTACCTTCCAAAAAGTACAAGTGAAAATCATCAAAAAAAAAGATGAAATGCCTATTTAGTACAATTTAGTACAAAAAAAATCACCTACAAATTGTAAGTGATTGATTTAAAGCGTTATTTCTTTTCGCTTTGTAGCCCGTAGGGGAATCGAACCCCTCTTGCAAGAATGAAAATCTTGAGTCCTAACCGATAGACGAACGGGCCGCTTTATAAATTAAGCTAATTTATTAACGTGCTTAGTAAGCTTGCTCTTTAGGTTAGCAGCTTTGTTTTTGTGGATAATGTTCTTTTTAGCCAACTTATCCAAAAGAGAGATTACTTTTGGCAATTGCTCTGAAGCAGCAGCCTTGCTTTCCTCATTTCTCAATACTTTCATTGCAGTTCTTGCAGTTTTATGATAGTATCTGTTACGCAGTCTTTTCACCGCGTTTTGTCTGTTTCTCTTAAGTGCTGATTTATGATTTGCCATAATTGTTTCTCAATTGTGGGTGCAAAGATATAACAATTTTAATTCTCTGCAAATTTATTTTTAAATTTTTTAAATTTTGTAGCCTATAGGGGAATCGAACCCCTGTTGCAAGAATGAAAATCTTGAGTCCTTACCACTAGACGAATAGGCCAAAGTTTTTGGGACTGCAAAAATATCAATTCCAAATCAATTTTGCAAAAGGTTCTATTTTAATTTTTTCTGGATTACGCTGTTCTTAACGCCTTTCGCTTCAATAGCTTTTTGTGCTTTTACGGCTTCTTCCAGAGAAGCATACCTTCCGTAAGTATAAAGATATTTTCCGTTTTCTTTTACGCGCTGCACATCTTTTAGCGTATTAAGAATGTAGGAATTGCTGCTCAGTCTTTGCGTTCCGGCCGCAACTTCAAGGGTGTAGTAACCGGTTGCCAATTTCTGGTTAGGTACAAACGATATAGATGTTGCGTTCTTGAATCCTGCATCACGCGCTGTTTTCAGATTGTTATCTCGAACTGACGCGTAATTCGTGGTCGCATAATAATATTTATACATTCCGTTTTCTTTCAGGGTTAAGATATAATTCAGTCCTTTTAATGCAGGATCGCCATCGTTATATTTTGATGGTGAAGACATCAACAAAATTCTGAAATCATTCTTCAACGGTTTTTCCTCCGGTTTTTGTGGTTCAGCTGCAATTCTTCCACCGCGTCCGTTACGGTCCATCGCCTTCTTATAGCTTGTAATTGCGTCGTAGATACTTTCTGCAATCTGATTTTGTCCTCTGTCAGAAGCAAGATAAACCGCATCATCATAATTACTTACAAAACCTGTTTCAATTAGTACCGAAGGCATTGCGTTAAGACGAAGCACGTGAAAGTTCTGCTGTTTAACACCGCGGGAAAATCTTTTGTCTTTTTTCACGAAATTGTTTTCAACAAAACTTCCGAATAGCAGGCTGCTTTCCAAATATTTACTTTGCTGAATTTTAAGTGCAATAAGGGATTCCGGTGAATTCGGGTCGTATGAAGCCAAAGTTTCACGGTCTTGTGCATCAAGATAGATTACGTCGTTTTCCGCTTTTGCTACTTCAAGATTGGTTTTGTTCTGGTCCGGTCCCTGTACGTAAGTTTCAGTTCCATAAGGTGCGGTACGCGTGTTCGCGTTAACGTGAACGGAAACAAATAAATCGGCCTTGCTTCGGTTAGCAAGCGTTGTTCTTTCTGTCAGAGACGGATATTCGTCGGTTTTACGGGTGTAAATTACTTTGTAATCTTTGTCTTTTTCCAGCATTCGTCCCAACTTCAGTACAACCGAAAGCGTAACATCTTTTTCCCGCACGGTGCCCAAATCACTGTAATGTCTGTTGGCTCCGATGTCTTTACCACCGTGTCCTGCATCAAGCACAACTGTAAACTTTTTCTGCGCGCTGGTGAAAATAAAGAGGGTGGAGAAAAGGAAAAGAAAATATTTTTTAAAGGAAAAACTACTTTGAATCATCTTCAGGTTATAAAAATTATTTTAATTTTGACCCCAAATTATACAAAGAGTATTTTGGTCAAAACTGGCTTCAAAAATATATTACAAATTTTAATTTTCCTAATTTTTAACAGTTTTTTAGCACAAACATCACCTGAAGAATTGTCTAATAATCTGGGAGTTAAAGATACCGTACAAATTGCCGATACCATTGCCGTACAAAATGAGCAACTGGCCGATATTGTACGCAGCAAGGCCGACAACATCCGCAACGATATTCCCAAGAAAATGACCTACCTGAACCGCAATGCTCAGGTAAAATATCAGGATATGCAGATTGATGCGGATTATATTTCGATCAATTGGGATAATGGGGTGATTTTTGCTCGTGGTGAACTGGATTCTCTGGGTAGAATTAAAACTCCTGCAGTAGCTATTCAGGCCGGAAAAACTTACGAATACGACGAGTTTACTTACAATTACCGAACAAGACAAGCGATTGCTTTTAATGCAAGAACCGAAGAAAGCGAAGGTGTAATTGTAGCAGAAAAAACCAAAAAGTACAACGACTCGGTATTTTTCATGCGTCGCGGGATGTACACAACCGACGAATATTTCATAAAAAAGAAAGATTCCGTTGCCGATTATTACCTGCTTGCACCGAATATCAAACTCATAAAAACCAATGAAAATTCACAGGTGGTAACCGGACCGATTCAAATGTATATTGAACGGGTTCCTACGCCTTTGATTTTGCCGTTTGCCATTCTTCCTTTTGCCGATAAACGTTCTGCGGGTATTTTGGTGCCGAGTTTTGGTGAGCGACAGGATGTAGGTTTCTTCCTCAACGGATTAGGTTATTATCAACCGATTGGCGAACATTTCGATGTAAAAATTCTTGCAGATTTGTACACGAAAGGAAGTTGGAACATACGACCCGAAGTGAATTATAAAAAGAACTACCGCTACACCGGAAACTTCACAGCGGATGTTGGGACAACAGTTCGGGGAATAAAAGGTTTGGACGATTATTCGAAAACCGGAACTTACAGAATTGCATGGCGTCACACACAGGATTCTAAAGCCAATCCTTATTTTACTTTCTCTGCTTTGGTTGATATTACCAGTCAGAAATTTTACAACAACACCGTAAATAATAATTATTTTTTCAACGGTAATGCACTGAATGCACAGCAGAATTCGAGTATCAGTGTCACCAAAAGATTTCTTACGCTGCCGATTACCATTACGGGAGCTGCGTCATACTCGCAGAATTTTTCGAGCGGAATTGCTGATTTGAAACTGCCTACGATGAATGTCGCAATTAATCAGTTTTATCTTTTCAAACCGAAAACCGGAGTCAGAAAAGGGCTTTTGGAAAATATTACAGTGAACACAGGTTTGAATCTGAATAATTTTGTTCAAACCAATGAAGGAGAACTATTCACGAAAACAATGTGGGACAAAATGCAGACCGGTGTCCGCAATAATATTCAGGTGGCGACGAACTCAACGATTGCGAAATATTTTACTTTTTCCTTGAGTGGAAATGTAAACAATGCATTGACTACCAAAACATTAACCCGTTTTTATAATCCGGTAACCAATACTGTGGATGATGTGCTGAACAAGAAAATCGCAGGTTATTCCACTTTTACAACTTCGGCCAGTTTACAGACGGTTTTATACGGAATGCTGAATTTCCGAAAAGGTTCTGCAATTCAGGCGATTCGCCATATGGTGACACCGCAACTGAGCTTTTCCTATTCTCCTGATTTTTCTGATCCGGGATTCGGTTACTACAGAAATTATTACAACGACCGTGGTGAACTCACACCTTATTCCATTTTTGACCGCGGAATTATTGGTTCGCCATCATCCGGCTTGCAACAGGCGTTAGGAATTAACATCGGGAATAATCTGGAGATGAAAGTTCGCTCGAAGAAAGATTCAACAGGAATCAAAAAAATCAAAATTTTTGAAAATCTGAATTTCAATACCAATTACAATTTTGCTGCGCCCCAATATAAATGGTCAACCTTCCGATTCAGTGGACAGTCGTCGTTTTTTGACAATAAACTGAATGTGAATTCTCAGTTGGTTTTGGAGCCGTACGAAATCATCTATCTTCCGGGACAGAATCAGGGAATCAGAACAGAAAATTTCGGAAAATTCAGTGTTCAAGGATTTAATGTTCAGCTTTCTTATCCGCTGAGCAACCTGATTTTTGGTGAACCTGAAGACCCCGGAAAAATTTATAAAAAACGTGGCGAAATCCGCAATGAACCGTATTTCTTCGATGATGATAATTATTCAAGATTTACGCAACCTTGGGCGCTCAACATCAGTGCAAATTATGGATATACCCGAAATGCAACTCGCTTCGGAACCACGGTAGCTTCTATGCGACTGGACGGAAATATCAAGCTCACTCCGTATTGGACGATTAACGGAGAAACGAATTACGATTTCACGACCAAAAAACTGGAATATACAAGGTTCGGTTTCAGCCGTGACCAGCGAAGTTTTACCATTAACTTCAACTGGATTCCTTTCGGACAATACAAGGTGTATGATTTCTTCATTGGGATTAAAGCAAATATTCTTCAGGACGCTATTAAATATAAAGACAGAAGTTTTACCCAACCTAATGCGCCTTTCTAAAGGGAATTATGTTTAGTTGAAACATTAATTTTTATATTTGCGCCGTTAATCTTTATGTAACACAAGAAAACAGTAAACATGAAAAAAGTAATCTCTACCACAAATGCTCCTGCTGCTATTGGGCCGTATGCACAGGCAAATCTTGCGAATGGAGTTCTGTACATTTCAGGACAGATTCCTGTTGATCCGCAAACCGGTAAACTTGTTGAAAATATTGATAAAGCTACGCATCAGGTTATGAAAAACCTCGAAGCCATTCTTACTGAAGCCGGAATGACTTTCAAAAATGTTGTAAAAGCAACAATCTTTTTAAAGAGCATGGATGATTTCGCGGTGATGAATGATATTTATGCTTCCTACCTGGATGCAGACCATTATCCTGCACGTGAAACTGTACAGGTTTCCTGCCTGCCGAAAAATGTAGATATTGAAATTTCGATGATTGCGCATCAGGACTAAATGAATTTCTTAAGGAATACTTTTGCTGTAACCGTAGGTTTGCTGGTTGCTGCGGTAATGATTACCGTGGGAGTCCGCCTTAATCCGTCGTGGATTACTTACGAAGGATTGGCTCCGTTTCAGCGATGGGAAAGTGTTCTTCAGAGCGTACAGAAAAAGCCGTATTTTTTCGTAGCGTTGCTTTTTTCTTCAGGAATTGCGGCAACTGTAGGCGGCGTGGTGACAGCAATTATAGTGAAGTATGCAAAAGTGGCGTATGCAATTCTGATTGGGTTCATCCTGTTGTTTATCGCAATGCTCGATATTATTATCTTTCCGTATCACCCAACTTTCTATAAAATCTGTATTTTTCTTACGTTTTTTCCGTTTTCCTGGATTGGAGGAAAAATTACCGAGGTGATTTATGAACGAAAAAAAAGAAAAAGAAGAAAAGAACTCAAGCAATAAAAAACGCAGACCTTTTTGGTCTGCGTGCTGCTTTATATTAATTTCTGCTTAAGGCATTTTAAAACCTCTCGTAGTTATTCTACCATATTCGTCAACGTATTTCACGGAAACATTCCCGGAATATTTGTTCAGAATCTGTTCTATATCTTTCTGAGAATTAACAGGTTTTCCGTTCACCTCGATAATAATGTAATTATCAACCACTCCAATTTTGGACATTTCACTGCCATCAATCACATTTTTTGCAATAACGCCGCTGGTAAGTCCGTAATCAGTTTTAAATCTTTCACTTAAAGGTTCAAACTCAGCTCCGATTTTTTCCGGAACAGTAAGATCTGCCTTGCTACGGAAAGTTGTTCCGCCTTTTTGGTCTTTCAGTGTAACATTAGTTGTATGCTGTCTGCCATTTCTTTGGTAGGTTACCGCAACTTTATCTCCAGGTCTTTTGCTTCCTACCGCAAAAGAAAGATCATAGTAGCTGCTTACATTGGTGTTGTCCACTTTTGTAATAATATCTCCAACTTTCAGTCCGGCATCTTCTGCGCCGCCGTTTGAGGAAACTTCTGCAATATAAACTCCGTTACCTGTTTTCAGATTGGTTTTTTTCTGTTGGTTGTAGCTGTTTACCTGTCTTTGGTCGGAAAGATCCAATGGAACAACTCCGAGGAAACCACGCTGTACAAGACCGAATTCCTTAATGTCTTCAACAACTTTTCTCGCAAGATTAGCTGGAACGGCAAATCCGTAACCTGCGTAATATCCTGTATTCGACTGGATTGCTGAGTTAATTCCGATCAACTCACCGTTAGTGTTTACCAAAGCTCCTCCGGAATTTCCGGGATTAATTGCTGCATCGGTTTGAATGAAACTTTCAATCGGAGTTCTCGATTGCTGACTTAACAAATCGATACTTCTTCCTTTGGCTGAAACAATTCCCGCAGTAACTGTTGAATTCAAACCGAGCGGATTTCCTACAGCCAATACCCATTGTCCAACTTCTACATTGTCCGAATTGGCAAAATTAAGATAAGGAAGTCCTTTTTCTTCAATCTTTAAAAGTGCAATATCGGTTGTTGGGTCGGTCCCTACAAGATTGGCAACGTAAGATTTTTTATTTGAAAGAACCACTTCCAGCTTATTGGCGCCGGCAATTACGTGGTTATTGGAAATAATATAACCGTCTGGAGAAATAATCACACCTGATCCCATTCCGGAAGGCATATTTTGCGGTGGTTGCTGTCTCTGTCTCATTGGATTCCCGAAGAAAAGATCAAAAAGATCCTGCTCGCTTCGTTGGGAACGGTTAGCGTAGTTTTTAATGCTCACCACAGCCGGAACGGTCATTTTAGATGCTTTTACAAAATCCTCGCTGGCTGCTCCCATATTAAAGGAAGCGAATTGTGAGTTTTCATTTTTTGGTGCGAAATACGAAAAATCTCCACCGTTTTGTCCTCCATTAAAATAAGAAATTGCTCCGAAAGTCGTAGCTCCGGAGATAATGCCTACCATTGCGTAAGGCAATAATTTCTTCAAAGTGTTCTTCATTTTTATCACGTATTTTACAAATTCAATTCTGTAATAAGGTTAACAAATATAATGCTAAATAAGTATTGTCAATTGGCTTAACGTTTCAGTTTTAACTAAAAATTAACAAGAATTAAATCTTTTTATGTTATTTCAGATTTTTGATTGATTTTTGACATAAATGTTAAAATTACGGCAAATAATATTTTTTCACTCAGGCATGTAATATTTTCAGCAACTTAGTTGTCTTACTTTTAAATAAGCTTCATGGACCAGCAGACTTTTAGAAATTCGGTATTCTCCTTAAAGGATGAAATGTACCGTTTTGCCAAAAGATTTTTGGGAAGTTCGGACGAGTCGCAGGATGTCGTGCAGGAAATAATGCTGAAATTCTGGCAGATGAGGGATCAACTCGGTTATTGCGGTAACCTTAAAGCGTTTGCCATGAAATCTGTCCGAAATGAATGTTTAAACCGCCTGAAACATCACGATGTGAAATTAGGATTTGCGGCGTTGCAGATTCATCAGAACGAAATCTACAAACCGGAAGTAAATAATCTGAAAGAAAAAATCATCGGATTTATCAATCAGCTTCCGGAAAAACAAAAGGCTGTAATCCATCTGAAAGATGTTGAAGAGTACGACATTGCAGAGATTGCAGAGATTCTCGGAATGCAGGAAAATGCAGTACGAACAAATTTGATGAGAGCTCGGCAGAAAGTAAAAGAGCAGATAACACAATTAATGAATTATGAAAACAGACAGATATCAGGATAACCTTGATGAGGTTTTCAAAGAGATAAAAAACGATAAACTCGATTGGGATTTTGAAGATTTTCTTAAAGATGCCAAAAAATCTGAAAATGGGAAGACCGAAGTAGTGCCAATTCAGAATTTGAAAGTGAAACCTAAATATTCAGTTTTGTATTGGCTGGCTGCAGCGGTTGCGTTGTTCGCAGGTATAGCGTTCTTGATAAATCAGCAAAACAACAGTCGCATTGAAGAGCAGCAGAAAATTGTACAGGAAGAAATAGAAAAACAGAAAACAGATTTCCTTGCAGAAAATACAGTGGTTGCTGTACAGGATTCGGTAACGGTGCAGTCCGATTCGGCAAAAACAACAAAAGATTCTGTAACGGCGGCGGAGCAAATTGATGAAGAGGAAATGATGGACCGCATTCTGCCCAAAAGAGGTCGCATGAAGAAGCCGGTTCGCGAAAGATATGTTATTGCCAAACCGAAACCCGAAACCCCGACCGAAATTTCTGATTCAGAATATCAGGAAAGTTATGTAGTTATCAATGGCCAAAAGATAAAAGATGAAACCGATGCAATTAACGTTACGCGCTATTCTTTTCAGATGCTGAGTAACAAAGTTGCGGAAACAGTAGCATCAACGCAGGTTCTCGAAAACCTGGAAAACGATTATCACCCTTAAAATTCAACAACATGAAAAAAATATTTTTAGTTTTTGCCCTTACATTCACCTGGTTTTTTACGGCTTTCGGGCAAAAAGAAAAACTGGTTAGCCTTTTCGATAAATATCAGGAAACCGAAGGCGTAACCTCCATTAAAATTGCAAAACCGATGTTCAGTATGCTGAGCAAACTGGAGATTGATGAAGCCGGAATGGAAAGCATAAAGCCCGTTCTGGATAAAATTGAAGGCCTCAGAATTCTGGTATTGGAAAAACCGGAAAAGTCCGACGGAAAAGAAACCGAATATGCAAAGCTCCTTTCGTCATTTAATACGTTGCAGTCGGAAATTGCGGGTTCAGTAAAGAATATGAACTACGATGAACTGATTACCGTAAAAAGCAAAGGCAACAACATAAGATTTCTCGCTTCAAACGCAGTTAATGGCATGCTCGATAATCTTTTGCTTAGCGTGAATTCAGAAGACAATACTGTTTTGATGATGTTGGACGGAAGACTTTCAATGGATGATGTGAACAGGTTGGTCAACGAATCGCAGAACACCGTTCAGCCGGAAAAATCTACATCCGACGTTTCAGAAAGTGTGAGAAATGTTGCAGCTTTTAATACGGTAGAAGTTTCATCGGGTATCAAAGTAACGTTTACCCAGGATCAAAAGCAGAATGTAACGGTGAATGCCGATGCAGATCTTCAAAAATATGTGAAAACTGAAGTGAGCGGAAATGTACTTAAAGTTTTCGTGAGCAACACGGAACGCCGAAACCTGAATTTCAGAAAGCTTCACGTCAACATTTCTGCACCGAAATTAGAAAAGATTACTGCAAATTCTGGTGCAAATTTTATCACACTGAATGTAGTTGACTCCGATTCCTTTGAAGCAAAAAGCAGCTCAGGAGCAACTGTTTCTGCGGATGTGAAAGCCGACAATATCAAAGTTTCATCCGATTCTGGTGCCAATTTGAAAATGAATTTGCAGGCAAAAAATGTAGAAGTAAGAGCTACGAGCGGATCGGACATGACGTTAGTAGGAAAAACTCAGGATTCAGTCTTCGATCTTACCAGCGCAGCTTCAGTAAATGCTCAGGATTTGTCCGCAGAAAATGCAAAAGTAACGGCAACATCTGCTGCAAATCTGAAAATTAATGTTTCCGGGAAACTCAACGCGAAGATTACTTCGAAAGCAAATGTGCGATATCGTCCGAACAATACGATGGACCGAAATGCAGTTGTCAATTCAGGAGGCTCTTTGAAACCACTATAAAACAGAAATCATGAAAAAAATAGTGCTGTTTATCTGTTTCGGGATATTTTTTTTACTGCATTCCTGCATGGTTTCGACGAGACCAACTCACAGTTTTTTAACTGCTGAACAATTGAAAGACGCAGAAATAATTTCAGTAAATGTGCCGATGTGGATTACGAAACCCATCGTTCGAAAAGCACTCCGCGAAGACGGAAACGAAGAAATGATTGATTTGATCCGCAAGTTTTCAGATGTAAAAATAATGACGGTAAGCAAAACCAACGGTAACTTTCAGAACAGCATGAGAGATTTTCTGGACAACAACAGATTTGAAGAATGGGTCACCATCCGAAAAGATACAGAAGTGATTAAACTTCAGGCTCAACAAAGCAAAGATGCCATCAGAAAACTAATGTTTACGGTAAGTTCCGGGGACGAGTTGGTGCTGATTGACATAAAAGGAAAATTCACACCAGAAGATATTTCACGGTTAATCATCTACTCAGAAAAGAAAGATGTTAAGAAATTGATCGCCACTTCAAAAAATGAAGAATAAATTATCCGGTTGTTAACAGCCGGATTTTTTGTGAATTTTTGTTCACAGAATAAACGCCACTTTTTTTGTATTCAAAAAAACTTTAATTTTGCACAGAAAGTAAAGATGTCTATACACAACAAAATTGTAGAAACAGCCATCACTTTCGATGATGTACTTCTTATTCCCTCATATTCAGAGGTTTTGCCTAACCAGGTTTCTTTAAAATCCAGACTTTCTGATAAAATTACGCTTAATGTTCCCATAGTTTCCGCTGCGATGGATACGGTGACAGAAGCAGATATGGCGATTGCTTTGGCAAGAGTTGGAGGTTTGGGTTTCATCCATAAAAACATGACAATTGCTGAACAGGCAGCACAGGTTTTTCGCGTGAAGCGTTCTGAAAACGGGATGATTTCAGATCCGGTAACTTTATCTAAAGATTATACGCTGGAGCAGGCCAAAAACATGATGGCCCAGTATAAAATTTCCGGACTTCCGGTTGTGGGTTCCGATAATAAGCTGATTGGAATTATCACCAATCGCGATGTGAAGTATCAGGAAAATTTGGAAGCCAAAGTTGAAGATCTGATGACGAAAGATAATCTTATCACTTCCGATAAAGAGACCACTTTAGAAGAAGCCAAGAAAATTCTACTGAAAAACCGAGTGGAAAAGCTTCCGATAGTGGATAAAGAAAACCGTCTTGTCGGCTTGATTACGATAAAAGATATCGACAATCAGCTGGAATATCCGAATGCCAATAAAGATAAAGATGGTCGCTTAATTGTTGGAGCCGGAGTTGGAGTAGGCGAAGATACGCTCGACCGTGTTGATGCTTTAGTGAAAGCTGGAGTTGATATTATTGCTGTAGATTCTGCCCATGGACATTCAAAAGGAGTGTTGGATAAAATTGCTGAAATCCGAAAAAAATTCCCTGATTTGGACATTGTCGGTGGAAATATTGTAACCGCTGATGCAGCAAAAGATCTGGTAAAAGCCGGTGCAAATGTGTTGAAAGTCGGTGTTGGTCCTGGTTCTATATGTACAACCAGAGTAGTTGCAGGTGTAGGTGTACCACAACTTTCCGCAATTTACAATGTATACGACTATGCGAAAAAAGCCAATGTTGCTGTAATTGCGGATGGAGGAATCAAGCTTTCCGGAGATATCGTGAAGGCCATTGCAAGTGGAGCGGGAGCTGTAATGTTGGGTTCTCTTCTTGCCGGAACTGATGAAGCTCCGGGCGAAGAAATTATTTTCCAGGGCAGAAAATTCAAATCTTATCAGGGAATGGGAAGTCTCTCCGCAATGAAACGAGGCGGCAAAGAGCGCTATTTTCAAAGTGAAGCGAAGAAATTTGTACCGGAAGGAATCGAGGGTCGCGTTCCACATAAAGGAAAACTGGAAGATGTTGTATTTCAGTTAACAGGCGGTATTCGTGCCGGAATGGGTTATTGCGGAACTAAAGACATCGAAACTCTACAGAAAGAAGGAAAAATGGTGATGATAACAGGAAGCGGACTAAAAGAAAGCCACCCGCACGACGTAATTATTACGCAGGAAGCACCGAATTACTCTCTTTAAATGTAATGATCTTTAAATTTTAGAAGCAGTTCTCCAAGAGAACTGCTTTTTTTATATACTGCAATATTACACAAAATTGTAATTGACAGGTTAACTCTTACATGGTAGTTTTACAAAAAAATACATAACTATGAAAGCAAAACTACTTTTTACAGCGATTACAGCATTAGTGCTGAACTTTTTTCATGCACAGTCTTTAGACACAACCTTCGGAAATGCAGGTGTCTTTACACATTCTATCCCAGGTGAATTCGAAATGTTTGTTCTTCCAAATGGAAAAATTATAGTACACGGAGCAACAGATAGTAGCAGTTTTGGGAATGCGGCTTTAGTATTCTGCTTGAATCCGGACGGAACGATTGACACTTCCTTCGGGACCAACGGTTTTTTCTCTATGGATATCGCTCCGAACAATATTGATAATTACGAAAGCTTTTATAAAGTTGATGTAGATTCAAGCGGACGCATTATCCTTCTTTATTTTAATGAGTTTGACAATGGTACCGCAGCATACACTGCAAAAATAGTTAGGTTATAATCTTAATCCGGTCGTTGGTTTCGGTTCGGGAGGCATTGCGACATTTGCTACGGACAAATCGTACGGTGAGTTCCAAATTCAGTCAATGGGAAGTGTAATTGCAAGAAATACTGAGCTGGTTTATGATGGTGAAACTCCTGTAAGCGTGGAGGAGAGTATCATAAGATTTACTTCTAACGGGGCAATAGATACTACATTTGGTTCCAATGGCGAATACATTTTTACTAGGCCGTTTGGCAATGACACTCAGTTCGGGACGCAATTCATATATAATGCTGCAAATGGTAAAGCGTATTTCATGACCAACGATGAAGACTATAACACTTTATTTTTACGAAGATTTAATCTTCCGACTGAATTGCTATCTATAAGCGAAAACTCTTCAGTTGCCAAAGTAAATTTAAAACAAAACCCAGTAAGAGAACACCTTAAACTAACACAGAAACTTATAGAAATCAACATTTACTCAATTTCAGGGCGTAAGGTTGTTTCAACACAAAATACAGACGAGGTTAATGTTAAAGCATTGCAGTCGGGTACATACATACTGACTGGAAAGTCTTCAAATGGGCATGTCACAAATATTAAATTCATTAAGCAATAGTTATTATTCTTAAATTCTAAACAAATGCCGGGACATATTCCGGCATTATTTTTAGCAAAATAAAATGTATTTTTGTCGTAATGAGAATATTGGTAGCTACATTTATTTTGCTTTTGCTAATAGGTTGTGATACTTACTCTTCGCCGACTTCAGTGCGAAGAACTGCAGAGCAGATTGAAAGTGAAGAATTCAATGCTTTAATAAAACAGGATTCTATAAATAAACAAATCACCGCCGCTGAATCTCTTGAAGTTTTACTGGGCGATGATCCCGATGAAAACAGAGTTTCCTTAATAATAAACAATAGCAGCAACTGTAATGTAATTGTTCGTTTCGCTGGAGAAAAAAGTTATAATTTGCCTATTCCAAAAAACGGCCGGAACTTTATTGTGATTCCAAAAGGCACATATGCAATGGGCGCAAACCTTTGCAGATCAAGGTTTTCTTCGACAAAGACATTTTACGACAGCGCGACCATGACTCTAACTGAAGGGCAGTAATTTATTCTGAAAGAATAGGGTTCTTTTTAACGAAGAAACTTAGAAGTAGAGCGATAATAAGCAGAATTAATCCCATTAGAAACGAAAATGTAGAGGCATTATCTGGATAGTAATCTTTGAAAACTGCTGTAATCTGTGGTCCAAAAACACCGCCAATTCCCCAACCGGTCAGTGTAATTCCGTACATTGATGCCATTAGTTTTGTTCCGTATTTTTCTTTGATCAGCGCCGGCAAAATTCCGAAACCGCCTCCATAACACAACAGAACCAGACAAACTCCGGCTGAAAAAACCATTGAATTTTTGGTGAAAATCAGAATCAGAAATAGGATTATTTCCAGAGCTAAAAGCATTCTGAACGCCGTAATCCTTCCTGTTTTATCTGAAACACTTCCCCACAAAAATCGGCCGACGCCATTAAAAATTGCACTGACTCCGATTAATGTTGCGCCTTTCTCTGCGAGAGTGGCGGAACCAGAAACTCCTTCATTTTTCAAGAGATCCTGAAGCAAAGGCGACTGGAAAGCAATGAAAATCATCCCTGCAATAATGTTAAAGGTAAAAATGAGCCAGATAAAAATATAGCTTGATGACAAAATATGATCCTTGACTGATATTTTTTCGTTGATGTTTTTCCCCTCAATATTCGGTTTTGATTCTAGAAATAAAGCCAACAAGGGATGTGCGACTAACAAAATAATACCGACTGATAGAAAAACGTGCTGAAGATTCCCACTAAAAATATCCAGAAAAAATGGAGCTAAAATCTTGGACATTACAAAGGCTCCCAAACCGAAACCCATAACAACCATCCCTGTTACAAGTCCCTGTTTATCGGGAAACCAGCCGGAAACTGTAGCAACAGGAGTCACGTAAGCCATTCCCAAACCAATTCCACCAACAATCCCAAAACCAAAATAAAGAAGCGGTAAGCTGTGATATTTCAGAGCAAGGAAGGAAATAATGTAACCTAATGCGTACAGAATGGTTCCGATAACAGCGAGTTTTTTCACCCCAAATTTTTCAATATTGCTTCCGCACCAGGCTGCAGTAATTCCAAGCATCAGAATCGCTACGCTGAAAGTCCAGGCTGTTTCACTTTGGCTCCAGCCATAATTTTCGCCGATGGGAGACTGGAAAAAACTCCATGCATACACCGTTCCCAGTAAAAGGTGTGTTAAAGTTGCAGCAATTGCAATCAGCCAGCGGTTTGTGGTTTTAGGTTTCAAAGTTGGTTATCAACTTCAAAAATACAGAGGATTTATATCACATTAAAATCTTTCGATATGAATTTTGACATCCTGGTTTATTGATTTAGCTTGTCCTTGAAATCATCGATTCGCCATTCAGTAGCTGCATTTCCCTTTTCGATTTTCTCTTTGGAATATAGGCGGAAATCGTTCTCGGTTTTGTCCAAAAGATAATCGTACGGTCCGGTTGAGGAAATAAGTTTCACCAAAACTGGGGAAATTTCCAGACAGATGAACAGACCCATAATGAAAGCGGCTGCAATGGCTATGGTTTTTGAGTTTTTTCCCAATTCATCAAGCGCCTGAAGTCTTGCAGCAAATCCGTTAAAACGGTTTTCAACAGTTTCGGTCTTGTTACGCTCGGTTTCTATATTTGTATAAACTTTAGATATTTCACTGTCTAAATACGCTATTCTGGGCTGCATTTGCTGCTGGTAATTCTCGAGATCCAAACGACGTTGTTCTTTCAATTCAGATTTTCTTTTTGCATTTGGTCCGAAACCTTCTTTTCCACTCGTAAGCGTACTTTGTTTACCGAGGATTTCCTTTTCGAGTTCAACGGCAGCCGAGTCGTAGGCTCTTTGGTAATCCGCAATTTTAGTTTGAATGGCTTTCTTTTCGGTTTCAAACGGTCCGGACTGCTGCAGAATTCTTCCCTGCATTTCAGCCTGGAGCTGTGTTTTGTTTCTTTGAATGATAGTATTGAGCTGTTTGTTGACTTCTTTTTCGAAGATTTTCAGTTCCAACGGTTTTGAAATAATGATACCGAGAAATGTGGCCAGGATAAGCCTCGGAACAGACATTAATAATTGGTTCCACCATGTTCCGGTTTTCTTGATGGAAGAAACAATATAACGATCCAGGTTAAAAATCATTAAACCCCAAAGAATCGCAAAACCAACAGAAATCCACAGATTATCAAATACTGTGAATATTGCGTAACCTGCTGAAAGTGTTGCAAAAACCGATGTGAAAAGGACGATCCCGCCAATTCCTGCAAATTTATTCCATTCGCTTGGTGTTTTACGAAGTATATGAAGATTTCCTCCGGAACAAACCATCA
>JAEWZO010000031.1 GCA_023458415.1 Bacteroidota bacterium | reverse complement strand
GAAGCCGACAGAACAACGCCACTGCCGTATTTTGGATTTATTTTTGAGTTTTAATTTATCAATCCTGAACGGATTTAGAAATATCCGCCATCACCCAATCCATCACACGATCGCGGCCCACCGCTAAATCTTCAGCTCTTTCCAGGATTTCGATGTGCGGCGTCACACCTTTTTTGCTGCCATCAAATTCGATGTTGGGTTGAATGACGAGCATCGAAACGGGCAGTTTCAGTTTGGAATTCGGGAGCTTCACGGTGCGGTAAAATCCTGCAACGGTGCCGTCGTTGTGGCCACCTGTTTCCTCACCAATTAACGTGGCTCGTTCATCGTCTTTCAGTTTAGCCGCAAAAACGGAGGACGCTGAGAAACTGCCACCATTGATGAGCACATACACCTTACCTTCGAAATTGTCTTCGTGCGGTTTTTTGGGTTTTGCGGCTTTGTCCGAAAGATAATGTTTCCCATTCTTGTCATGGGCCGAAAAGTAACTGGCCACAAAGTAAATTGGGTAGAATGGGGCTAATGCCATTTTTACACCGACAGGTTTTCCGCGGAAATAATCGCGGTGTAGGTTGGCCTTGCTGAAATTCATTTGCGCCGGCTTGATGAGCGTATACTCCTTTGTCGTGAGATAGCCATGGAGATCGTTGATTTCGTGAAGCGAACCGCCGGGGTTATCGCGCAAATCGATGACCAACGTTTTGCTTCCCGCATCTTTTATCTTCTGAAATTCCCTTTTATAGAATGATTTTGAGGTTCCTGCGAACTTCCTGATTTTCAGGTAGGCTGTTGCGCTGTCTTCATCCAGGAAACGCACGAATCTTACTTTCCGCTCTTCGGCTTTTCGCTGGGCGAGGCTGTCTTTTTTCTTCTGTTCTTCCGGACTCAGTTTTTGCTTTTCTTCCGTTGGTTTCTTTGTCTTTTTCTTTTTTTTGGCGATGAAATCCTTTCGGAATTTGTCCAGCGTATCCCGTTTTATCAGATGCGAATGCAGGCTGTCCCGGTATTTCAGGTCCAGTTTGGCCTGGGTTTGCAAATGATGATCAACAGAATACAGCCCAAAGAATGATTTGACCATTGAATACTTTTGATAGGTAGTGTTTTCTGCATCCGAATACATCAGCGGACGGTACTTTTCAATCATTTGCTGCACCGGCATATCATTAATTTTCAAAACTTCGGCGCCAACCGGAATTTTCTGGATGCTGTCTTTGTTCTTGAGGATGTACATACGGTCATCAAAAATCCGGTATTCGAAACTGCCGAACAACGGCTTCAGTTTCTTGAAATGTTTTTCCTCTTCTTTCGTAAGCTTCTTCTGCAGCGGTCTCAGACGTAGGTGTCCTTCTTTCACGGAGCCGATCACGGGCGCAAGTTGGTAGAAAAACTCATTGGGTTGCAAGGGTTGATTGAGCGCGGTTTTCAGCGAGTCAAACTTACGGTTTAGCTCGGATTGCGGTATGAACCAGTAGAGTTTCGGGTGGTATTTTCGAAGGGCGGCGTGCGCCGTTTCCACGTCTTCATGCATTTGCGCAGGCGTGAGCGGTTTTTCGAGGTGGCTGTTGAATTTGGCCACGGAAGTACAGGAGGCAGCAAAAAGTAGAAGTGCGAGAAAGGCGAGATTTTTCAATACCGTATTTTTTGCGAATATAAAAGATTACGGTATTATTCAGAAAAAAACTCCCTGAAAAATCAGAGAGCTACAAATCTAAATATTAACTAATTTTTATACAATAAGTTCCTTTTGCGGTTGCAGTGCAGCAATCTTTTCAAGACTTTGCTCAATCTGTTCATCGCTTAAATGATGGTTGTCCAATATTCCTGTCTGAAAATCTGCGTAGGCCATCATATCCACAAAACCGTGTCCACTCAAGTTGAATAGTATTGTTTTGCTTTTGCCTTCTTCCTTGGCGCGCTGAACTTCTCTAAGCACTTGAGCAATAGCGTGGTTGCTTTCCGGTGCGGGAACAATTCCTTCCGTTTTTGCGAACAGAGTTCCGGCTTCAAAACATTCAATTTGCTGAATTGCAGTGGCCTCAATTATTCCATCTTTGAGAAGTTGCGAACACAGCACACTCGCTCCGTGATATCTCAATCCACCCGCATGAATGGCGGCCGGCTCAAAATTGTGTCCCAGCGTAAACATCGGCAGAAGCGGAGTGAAACCTTTCGTATCGCCAAAATCATATTTGAATTTTCCTTTGGTTAGTTTCGGACATGAAGCGGGTTCAACAGCTACGCAGCGAACATCTTTCTTACCCTGAAGTTTTGCCCGTAGAAACGGAAAAGTAATTCCAGCAAAATTGGAACCTCCACCAAGCGGAGCGATAATTACATCGGGTTCTTCCTGTGCTATTTCCATTTGTTTCAGCGCTTCTTCACCGATGATTGTTTGATGGAGTAGTGTATGATTTAGAACAGAACCTAAAGAATACTTTGTGTTTTCATCCTGAACCGCCATTTCAATAGCTTCAGAGATGGCCATTCCCAAACTTCCGTTGCTTTCAGGATTTTCGGCAAGGAAATTTCTTCCGGACTCGGTTCTTTCACTTGGAGACGGATAAACATTAGCTCCGAAAGTGTTCATCAGAATTTTTCTGTAAGGTTTTTGCTGATAACTGGATTTTACCATGTAGACATCGCATTCAATTCCGTATTGCGCACAGGCGAAACTCAGTGCTGTTCCCCATTGTCCGGCGCCGGTTTCGGTTGTAATTTTCTTTACGCCGGCTTTTGCATTGTAGTATGCTTGCGGAATAGCGGTGTTCGGTTTGTGTGATCCACTTGGACTTCCACCTTCATATTTGAAGAATATTTTACAGTCTGTATTGAGCGCTTTTTCCAGTTCTGTGGCGCGGATGAGTGGGGAAGGTCGGTAGATTTTGTACTTCTCCTGAACTTCTTCTGGAATGTCGATAAAACGTTCCTGAGAAATTTCCTGCTTGATGATTTCTTCCGGAAAGAGAGGAGAAAGCATATCCGGACTTATCGGTTCTTTTGTTGCAGGATGAAGTGGCGGAAGCGGCTTGTTGTGCATATCCGCCACAATGTTATACCATTGTGTAGGCATTTCCTTTTCGCTGAGAATGATTTTTTTTGATTTCATAATATTGAATTTATTTGAGTTGAATTTTTAAAATTTTGCACACAAAAAAAGCCGTCTGAAAAACAGACGGCTTATACAATTTTCCTGTAATTATTTATACAACAGATCAGTTCCCTAAATAATACAATGCGTTTGCAAATCGTCTGTAAAAAACGATTGCCACCACCAGTTGTTATTTAGGAATTGATTCATTTATTCGGTTGAATTTATTACAAATGTAGAAATTTATTTTACTCGACCAAATAAAAAAATAAAAACTTTCCGCAATTTCTTACGGAAAGTTTCTTGTAAACACTATTAACTATGAAAAAAAACTAGCTTTTTAAAATTCTTCTGGCTGCCTCTGAAGCACAAACAAGTCCGGCTCCCATCATGATAACGTCTTTCAAAACCAGTCGGCCTGCACCGGAGAGATATGGAAATCCGTAGTAAGGACCTCCAAGATTTGGAACCCAGGTTTCAGGTGTGGTAATCAGAAAACTGAGCGTAACTATTGACATTCCGAACGTTAAAATTCCTCCCCAGAAACCGATGGTTGGATACCAAATTCCCAAGAGAACTAAAATTCCGATGATGCAGATTATCGCTCCAAGTCCGTAGGAAAAGGCGTAAGTTCCGTTCTTTTTATGCCACTCGATATTAGCAGGAACTACTTCGCCTTCTTTGTTTTTATGAAGTTTGTAATTATCTGCATCGGAAACTTTGTAATTCAGCGTCCAGGAAAAAAACGGTGAGTTGGCTACAAACGGGATAATGCCATCTGCTTCATAATGAAACGCCTTCAAACCACCAATCCACGCCATGACGATGAAGATTCCGATTCTTACAAAATTGATAAACTGCCTTTGCGAACCTGCAAAAAATTCCAATAAATTTCTCATACTTTTTCTTTCTAATACTGCTTTGCAACTGCCCGGAATAAATCTTTATCAACCGGACAGAATACAAAGCCCTTTCATTTTCAGTTTACTTTTTATTAAAAACTGCAATGCAAAATTAGTCTACTTATGAAAAATTCAGAATGGAAAATTTTGGTTATTGAATGGAAAATTTTGGAAAACTAAAGATCAGCCACCACAGAAATTCCAACATCGTCACGGAATTTAGTGGGCGAAACGCCTGTTGCTTTTTTGAAATATTTGCTGAAGTAAAATTCGTCTTCAAAATTAAGTTCGGCAGCGATTTCCTTGATGGATTTTCTGGTGAGATGAATCTGTTTCTTAGCTTCAAGAATCACACGTTCTTGAATAATCTGCGACGGCGTTTTATGAAATTCTTTCTTGATTTTTTTGCTTAAAGCATTCGGTGAAATGTGCATCAAATCCGCATAGAAAGCGGGAGTTCTTTCTTTCCGGAAGTTCTCATCAACCAAATTCTGAAAAGTTTTCAGTTCTTCAAAATCTTTCGTTCCCAACTGATGTTCCTCCAGAATTTTACTTTTTTCACGGCTTGAGATAGCCAAAATTACCTGTAGATAAGACCGCGAAACTGCATCCCAGAAGTTTTCATCGGTTTCTGAATTGGTCAGCTTGTCAAATATTCCTGAAATTTCCACATACGTTTCGTCATCAAGCGAAACATTTGGGAAAAGATAAATGTTATTGAATAGCAGTCCGTTGCACGCCACTTCTTTCTTGTGATATTCAATACAGTAAAAATCTCCGTGAAAATCAAGCTGAGAAATTTGTGTCTCCTCTTCAAGCAGAATCTGTATGTTTTGATAAGGTGAAGTAAAAAGTGCAGTTTTTCCGTCGAATTCATATTTTGCAAAATCAATGACAATTTTTCCGCGTGCATCGATGAGAAAAATATGGTAAAGACTGTCGCTGAAATTTTCTGAAAAAACTTCGGAACTCACTTTCTTTACGGCGAACTTGCTTTGCATAGCGTAAATTTAATAAATAAAATCGGGCTTTTTTTGTAACATTTTTCTAAATTTCGTACCAACGGTTTAGAACTCAGTCAATGTCGGTATCGGAAAGTATTTTCATGGAAAAAATGGAGAAGCACAAAGGTGTGGTTTTCAAGATATCCAAAATGTACATGGATGATTTTGAGGACCAAAAAGACCTGTTTCAGGAAATTACCTTCCAGGCCTGGAAAGCTTATCCGAAGTTTGAAGGCAGAAGTCAGTTTTCGACCTGGCTTTACCGAATTGCACTGAATACGGCCATTATGTTTTTGAAATCGGAGAAGAAAAAAAGTTTTATTCAGAACACTGAAACCGAAAACCTTAAAGTTCTTAGCGAAGATTACAACTATGAGGAGGAAGAGAATCTGAAAAAAATGTACGACGCCATTCACCAACTGAACCCAGTTGACAAAGCCCTGATTTTCTATTATCTGGAAGATTATTCCGGAAAAGAAATGGCTGATCAGCTCGGACTTACCGAAGGCAATTGCCGCGTAAAACTGAATCGCGCAAAAGACAAACTGAAACAACTGTTAACGTAAAAAAAAATCTGAATTATGGATTTGGATCATTTAAAAAATACCTGGAAAGAGGAAAATATCAGCGAAACTCCCGAAATTTCCACACATCATAAAACTGAACTGAAAATGCCGCTACAACGCATCAGAAAGAATATGCGTATGGAGTTTTGGAGCAGCGCATTATGCCTTCTTCTGTTTATAGCTGTTGCTTTTTTTATCGAGAACGAAAGGCTTCAGTTCTACATCATCATGCTGTTACTTGCGATGACACTGGTTACCGGATTTTATTTTTCGAGGTTTTACTTATTGTATAAAAACCTTTCCGACACGGCAATGAACACGAAAGACAGCATCAAAGATTTGCTGTTTAATCTGGAACTAAACCGCCAATACTATGTTTCATATTACCTGTCTTTTGTGCCGTTTTTCATTGCGGGTTACATTCTGACTTTCGAATATTCACCGATGTATCAAAAGGTAAATTACGGCCAGCTTATTACTCTATTTATCTTGTCTGTTGTTGTGGCGCTTTTCTTCGTTTATCAGTTAGGAAGATGGTGGTTTAATGAGTTTTATGGAAAATACATCAACGCAATTTCTGAGCTTTCGAGGGAATTAGGCAACGGCGACATCGGCTATAATTTTGGGAAAAATTATTTCGGCGATTACAAAAAGAAATCGGTTTTCAACCGTACACAGAATTTTCTGGTTTCAAAACTGGGTGTCGCAGGAAAAGTGTTGAATTTTGTTTTATGGATATTTCTGATGATGATGGTTTTCTCGGTTTTTGGTTTTGCAATCGGTTTTATAATGGCTTTGGTTAATCCTTAAAAATCAGGCAGAAAAAAGTGGTGGAAAAGTCACAATAAAAAAAACTTCCCGAAAATGCGGGAAGTTTTTCTTTATTTCCAATGTAGATTAGATAGAATCTACAATTTCGTTCAGCGTTGCACTCGGTCTCATTGCAGCATCAGTTTTTGTAAAATCTGAATGGTAATAACCGCCAATTTCCTGTGGTTTTCCCTGTGCACCAATCAGTTCTTCATTAATCTTTGCTTCATTTGAATTCATTGCTTCAGCAACCGGTTTGAATTTCTCAGCCAATTCTGCATCCGCAGTTTGATTAGCTAAAGCTTCTGCCCAGTACATCGCTAAATAGAAATGAGAACCTCTGTTGTCGATGCCTCCGATTTTTCTTGCAGGAGATTTATCTGTCGCCAAAAATTTCGCGTTTGCAGTATCCAGAGCGTCGGCCAAAACCTGCGCTTTTTTATTGTCCTGCGTCTGAGCCAAATGCTCCAAAGAGGCCTGCAGTGCAAGGAATTCACCTAATGAATCCCAACGAAGGTAACCTTCTTCTACAAACTGTTCGATATGTTTTGGTGCAGACCCACCGGCTCCGGTTTCGAATAAACCGCCACCATTCATCAATGGAACGATCGAAAGCATTTTAGCAGACGTTCCAAGCTCCAGAATCGGGAACATATCGGTTAAATAATCTCTCAGAACGTTTCCGGAAACCGAAATCGTGTCTTTTCCTTCGCGACCTCTTTTCAATGTTTCCAGCATCGCGTCTTTCACATCCATAATTCTGATATCAAGACCGTTAGTATCGTGGTCCTGAAGATATTTTTCAACTTTTTTGATGATTTCTCTGTCGTGCGCTCTTGATTTGTCGAGCCAGAAAATTGCAGTTGTGTTGGAAAGTCTTGCTCTGTTCACAGCCAGTTTCACCCAGTCCTGAATCGGTGCATCTTTCGTTTGGCACATTCTGAAAATATCATCTTTTTCAACTTTCTGTTCAAGCAAAGTGTTTCCGTTTTCATCCAGAACTTTCACCGTTCCATCTGCTGAAATCTGGAACGTTTTGTCGTGAGAGCCGTATTCTTCAGCTTTCTGAGCCATCAAACCAACATTCGGCACCGAACCGAAAGTCTTTGGGTCAATAGCGCCGTTCTGCTTCATATCCTGTACAATTGCGTCGTAGAAACCGGCATACGTTCTATCCGGAATAATGCAAACCGTGTCTTCTTCCTTGCCTTCTTTGTTCCACATTTTTCCGCCGCCACGAACCAATGCCGCCATCGAAGCATCAACGATAACATCGGAAGAAACGTGGAAGTTGGTAATTCCCTGATCAGAATTCACCATCGCGATTCTCGGTCCGTTTTCAATGGCTGTGTTAATATCGGCTTTGATTTCCGCTTCTTTCGGAGTTCCGGCAATTTTTTCAAATAAAGTGGCCAAACCGAAGTTTGGATTGATATCCAGCTCAGCGAAAGTATCTTTGTATTTGGCAAAAACATCCTTGAAATAGGTTTCCACAATCGCCCCGAAAATAATAGGATCAGAAACCTTCATCATCGTCGCTTTCAAATGCGCAGAAAGTAAAACGTCTTTTTCTTTCGCTTCATCAATTGCTGTTTGAACAAATGATTTCAAAGCATTCAGGTTCATTACAGAAGAATCGATTACTTCACAGGCTTTCAGTGGAGAAGCGTCTTTCAGTACTTTTTCAGAACCGTCGTTTCCATAAAAAACAATTTTGAAAGTTCCTGCGTTTTCCACTGTTGTAGAAGTTTCAGTTCCGTAGAAATCACCTTCATTCATGTGAGCGACAGAAGTTTTTGAATCAGATTTCCATTCGCCCATTCTGTGTGGATTTGCCTTTGCGTAATCTTTTACGGATTTCGGAGCGCGACGGTCAGAATTACCTTCTCTCAACACCGGATTCACTGCAGAACCCAATACTTTTGCATATTTTTTATTGATGGCAATTTCCTCGTCATTTTTCGGTTCAGCCGGATAATTCGGGAGATTGTAACCCTGCTTCTGCAATTCGGCAATGGCTTCTTCCAATTGCGGAACAGATGCTGAAATATTCGGAAGTTTGATGATGTTGGCTTCCGGCTGTGTAGCCAATTGACCCAATTCTGCCAAATAATCCGGGATTTTTTGCTCTTCAGTCAAAACATCGGGAAAGTTGGCCAAAATTCTTCCGGCCAAAGAAATGTCCGGTACCGCAATTTCGATATCTGCAGTTTTAGTAAAGGCCTTCACCATTGGCAAAAAGGAGTGCGTTGCCAGCATCGGCGCCTCGTCTGTTAAAGTGTAATAGATTTTCGCTTGTGACATTATAATGGTTTATTTTTATTGATTATTAAAGAACTACAAATTTAGTTTTTTTTGTTTTATTTTTCATAATTCTCATTTCGCTGTATTTCGGGAACAGCTTTTGTTTCAGTTGTTTTATCATTTTAAAAATAAAATTATGGCTTCAGGTAAAAATACACCACCCAAAGGCGTCGTTATCGCGATAGGACTTATTGTTCTGATGATTGTTCTCTATTTTATATTAGCAGCAATTTTCCCGGACCTTTTTGAAGCTATGAATGTTGGCGATGAGGTTCCGGTGAAGCCTGAACCTTAAAAAAAATTTGTTCTTCATAGAAGCAGATGTCCAGATTTGGATATCTGCTTTTTTGTGTGCAATAAGAAATATGATATTTGTCAAACTTGATATTTCTCAGTTAGTTACAACTTCTCATTCTTACAAATAGAGCTACCTTTACATAGTTAATTTTTGAATCTAACAAAACATATATTATGGCTACTAAAGCGAAAAAAGCTGAAAAGTATGTCTATTCTTTCGGCGGAGGAAAAGCAGACGGAAACGAATCGATGAAAAATCTCCTTGGTGGTAAAGGAGCAAACCTTGCCGAAATGGCAGGAAGCAAAGACCTTAAACTTCCGGTTCCTCCGGGATTCACTGTAACTACAGAGGTTTGTACCTATTACTACGACAACAAGAAAAAGTATCCGAAAGATCTTGAAAAACAGATAAAAGATGCGATGGCTCAGGTTGAAAAACTGATGGGCAAAAAATTCGGTGATGTTAAAGATCCTCTATTGATGTCTGTACGTTCCGGTGCAAGACGCTCAATGCCGGGGATGATGGACACCGTTCTTAACCTTGGTCTGAATGATGAAACGGTTAAAGGTCTTATCAAAGTTTCTGGTGACGAAAGATTCGCGTTCGATGCGTACAGAAGACTCGTGATGATGTATGCCGATGTTGTAGTTGAAAAAGCTCAAGGTATGGAGCCTGCAAAAGGAAAAGGTATCCGCAAGATTATGGACGAACGACTGGAAGCTGCTAAAAAAGCCAAAGGCGTAGAACTGGATACAGAACTTTCCGCAGACGATCTTAAAAAACTGGTTAAGGAATTTAAAGCCTTAATGAAAAAACACCTTAAAGTTGAATTCCCTGAAAATCCATGGGATCAGTTGATGGGAGGTGTTGGTGCCGTATTCGCTTCCTGGAACGGAAAACGTGCCATTGAGTACAGAAGAATTGAGAGAATTCCTGATGAGTGGGGAACTGCAGTAAACGTTCAGGCGATGGTATTCGGTAACATGGGTGAAGATTCCTGTACAGGTGTAGCTTTTACAAGAAACCCAGGAAACGGAGATCACCATTTCTACGGTGAGTACCTGATTAATGCTCAGGGTGAAGACGTGGTAGCAGGTATCAGAACTCCTTCTCCAATCAACAACGATTCTAAAAACGACCATTCCAAAGACCTTCTTACATTGGAGAAATTCATGCCTGCTCAGTACAAAGAGCTTGATGAATATCAAAGACGTCTTGAAAAGCACTACAAAGACATGCAGGACATCGAGTTTACGATCGAAAAAGGTAAATTGTTCATGCTTCAGTGCCGCGTTGGTAAGCGTAACGGTGTTGCTGCCGTGAAAATGGCTGCCGATATGTACAAAGAAAAACTGATTGACGCCGAAACTGCCATCATGCGCGTTCATCCGAACCAATTGGTAGAGCTTCTTCTACCGATGATTGACCCTGCCGAAGAGGTGAAAAACAAACCAATCGCAAAAGGTCTTCCTGCTGGTCCGGGTGGAGCATTGGGTAGAGTGGTCTTCTCTTCTGAAGCCGCTGTAGAATGGGGCTTGAAAGGTGAAAAAGTAATCCTTGTTCGTGAAGAAACTTCTCCTGAAGATGTGGACGGAATGCACAAATCTCAGGCAATCCTTACTTCCAAAGGCGGTATGACTTCCCACGCTGCACTTGTTGCCAGAGGTTGGGGTAAATGCTGTATCGTTGGATGTTCAGATATCGAAATCTTCGAAAAAGAAAAATATTTCAAAACAGCTAAAGGTCACAAAATTCATGAAGGTGAATGGCTGACGCTGAACGGAACGAAAGGTTTGGTTTACGACGGTGTTCTTGAGTTGACTAATTCTGACCTAAATACAAACGCTTCTTACAAATCCCTGATGAAGCTTGTTGACAAAACCAAGCAGCTGGGTGTAAGAACCAATGCAGATACGCCGAAAGATGCTAAGCAGGCAACTTACTTCGGTGCAGAAGGTATTGGACTTTTCAGAACCGAGCACATGTTCTACGGTGAAGGTGGTGACAAACCATTATTCCTGTTGAGAAAAATGATCATGAGTTCTACTGAGAAAGAAAGAAAAGCGGTACTGAACGACCTGTTCAAATATGTGAAAAAAGACATCAAGGCGACCCTTGAAGTTATGGACGGCAAAGCGGTAACCATCCGTCTGCTTGATCCACCATTGCACGAATTCGTACCTCACGATAAAGCAAAACTTAAAGAACTTGCTAAGGAATTAGGTGTAAGCAATAATATCTTGACCCATAGAATTGAAGGTCTGAAAGAAAACAACCCAATGCTCGGTCACAGAGGTGTTCGTCTGGGAGTTTCTTATCCTGAGATTACAGAAATGCAGGTTCGCGCCATCCTTGAGGCGGCTGCCGAACTTCAGAAAGAAGGCAAAAAAGCTTTCCCTGAAATCATGATTCCTGTAACCATGGGCAAACACGAGCTTCGTCACCAGAAAGAAATCGTGGACAGAGTGTATGCAGAAGTTCTTGCAAAAACAAAAGTGAAGAACATCCCTTACCTGTACGGAACCATGATCGAAACGCCAAGGGCTGCCCTGAAAGGTGATTCCATGGCTGAGGTTGCTGAATTCTTCAGCTTCGGTACCAATGACCTGACGCAGATGGCATTCGGATTCTCCAGAGACGACATCGGAAGCTTCCTTCCTGAATATCTTGATCTGAAGCTTCTTCCTGAAGATCCATTCGTATCCATCGACCAGACAGGTGTTGGTGAACTGATCAGAATCGCTGTTGAAAAAGGCCGCGGTGTGAAATCCAAACTGAAAGTGGGTATTTGCGGTGAACACGGTGGTGATCCTGAATCTGTGAAACTTTGTCACAAACTTGGACTGGATTACGTGAGCTGCTCACCATTCAGAGTGCCGATTGCAAGACTGGCTGCTGCTCAGGCTGCAATTGAAGACAAGAAATAATTTCATTTTTAATTATTCCTTTATTTGAATGAGGACACTGAAACCAGTGTCCTCATTTTTTGATTTAAGGGAATTAGTTTACAAGGTTTCCACAAATAGGTTTTATGTTCAATTTTGCGGATTAAATGAAGTATCTTGCTGTGTATTTTTAATAATTGAATTGAATTGAATCTCATCCAGTTTACCAATAAAGGAATTTACTGCCCAAAAGGGAAATTCTATATCGATCCTTGGCTTCCGGTCGATAAGGCTGTGATTACACATGGTCACGGCGATCATGCTCGTTGGGGAATGAAAAAATATTTGTGTCATCATTTTACAAAACCGATTTTACAGAGAAGAATTTCTCCTGATATCAAAGTTCAGAGTCTGGAATATGGTGAAATTTTAAACATCAATGGTGTAAAAGTTTCTCTTCATCCTGCTGGTCACATCATTGGTTCGGCGCAGGTTCGGCTGGAATATAAAGGTTACGTTGCCGTAATTTCTGGCGATTATAAAATTCAGGACGATGGGCTTTCAACACCGTTTGAAGTGGTTAAATGCAACGAGTTCGTAACAGAAAGTACGTTTGGTTTGCCTATTTACAACTGGCTTTCGGTTGATGATATCAACAAAAATCTTCAGAACTGGGTTTTGCGAAACCGGGAAAACGGAAAAACTTCTGTGTTTATAGGGTACTCGTTGGGAAAAGCTCAGCGGATTATGAAGGCAGTTGAAGAGTTGGGGAAAATTTATGTGCATTATTCCATTGGAAAATTGAATGAATCATTTGAAAACGCCGGAATCGCACTTCCTGATTATGAGGTTCCCAATTTTTTCGAGGATAAATCTCACCTCGATGGTGAAATTATTATTTTGCCTCCTGCGCTGCTCGACAGCAATATTATCCGTAAAATTCCGAATGCTGCAACCGCAATTTGTTCCGGCTGGATGCAGGTTCGCGGGTCAAGAAGGTGGAGAAGCGCCGATGCAGGTTTTGCAGTAAGTGATCACGCGGACTGGAACGGTCTGCTCACGGCGGTTAAAGCGACAGAAGCGGAGTTGGTGCATGTTACGCACGGACAAACCGAAGTTTTTTCGAAATATTTAAATGAAATCGGAATCCGTTCACAAGTTGTACAAACGCACTTCGGTGAGGATGAAGAAGAAACCGAAAAAGAAATTATCGAAAAATAAATTATGTCGCGAGCGAAGAGAGCGTCAGTGCACAAATTTCAATAATGACATTGTTGCGTTAATAAAGATTTAGTGTTTGAGCGCGGAAATAATCTTAAATTGTAAAGTAATTTTGAATCTGCGCGAGTTTAAATCTTTTAGCGAAACGAAGATTTTTTTAGCAAAAGGATCCAAGTCTTGAATTTTTGGTTCTTTTGATTCAAGACAAAAGAACAAGATTTTCAGGAAATCCATAATGAACATTTAGTTGCTTCGCATTATTACGACGTCTCTGGATTTCATGCCATAAGAACAAGGAAAAAAAAATGAAGAAGTTCGCCACATTAATTTCCGCTTTGGAAAGCACCAACAAAACCAACGCAAAGATCGATGCCATTATCGATTATTTGGAGCGTGCGCCGGAAAAAGATAAGTTGTGGTTCATTGCACTATTTACAGGAAAACGTCCGAAACGCCCTGTCAATACCAGCCTTATGAAAGACTGGGCTTTGGAAATTACCGGACTTCCGTATTGGCTTTTTGTCGAAAG
This sequence comes from Bacteroidota bacterium, assembly GCA_023458415.1. Taxonomy (GTDB): domain Bacteria; phylum Bacteroidota; class Bacteroidia; order Flavobacteriales; family Weeksellaceae; genus JAEWZO01. The sequence continues at coordinate 5,542 of JAEWZO010000031.1, read as the reverse complement.
TTATTCCTCAGTTGGAGATTTGGGCGAAACTTTGGCTCTGATTTTACCGCCTCCGACTGACAAAATTGAAAAATCACTTTCAGAATGGATGAATGATATTCTGGCTTTAAGAGATCAGTCTGAAACTGAAAAAAAAGAGTTTGTCATATCAGCGTGGAATGGTTTAAATGTCACTGAACGTTTGATTTTCAATAAGTTAATTGGTGGGAGTTTCCGAATCGGTGTTTCAAATAAAATGTTGGTTAACGCTTTGGCGAAATTTTCGGACAGAGAACCATCTTCACTGATGCATTCCATTATGGGAAACTGGAATGTTGAAAATATTTCTTTTGATGACCTGATTTACGGCGATTCCGAAACTGAGGACATTTCCAAACCCTATCCGTTTTGTCTCGCTTATCCGCTTGAAAAATCTTTGGATGAACTTGGAAAACCTGATGACTGGCTGGTTGAATACAAATGGGACGGAATTCGTGGGCAGATTATCCGACGGAATGATGAGGTTTTTATATGGAGCCGCGGCGAAGAATTGGTTACCACTCAGTTTCCTGAAATCGTTGATGTGGTACGGAACATGAAAGGAAATTTTGTCCTCGATGGAGAAATTCTCGCGGTAAAAAATGATGATGTGCTCAATTTTAATGAACTTCAAAAACGGTTGAACCGAAAAAATATCACGAAGAAAATGCTCGAAGAAATTCCTGTGGAAGTTTTTGTTTATGATTTAATTGAGCTCGAAGGAACCGATTTGAGGGAAAAAGAAATGAGTTCGAGAAGAGCAATGCTCGAAGAACTTTTATTGAATCAAAATCCGGATAAAATCAAAATTTCAGAAAAAATCCAATTTGAAAAATGGGAAGAGTTGGATTCAATCCGGCAAAATGCCCGCGAAATCAACAGTGAAGGATTAATGCTGAAACAGCAGAATTCCATCTATCATTCCGGCAGAAAAAAAGGCGACTGGTGGAAATGGAAAATCGATCCTTTAACCATTGATGCAGTTCTGATCTACGCCCAGAAAGGAAGTGGCCGAAGAAGCGCTTATTATACAGATTATACTTTTGCGGTGAAAAATGATGATAAACTGGTGACGATAGCAAAAGCGTATTCTGGTTTAACAGATAAAGAAATTATGGAAGTCAGCCGTTTCGTGACTAAAAATGCGGTGGAAAAATTCGGACCGGTTCGCACCGTAAAACCGGAATTGGTTTTCGAAATTGCCTTCGAAGGAATCGGGTTTAGCAACCGTCATAAAAGTGGTGTTGCGCTGCGTTTTCCAAGGATTCTTCGGTGGCGAAAAGATAAAACCGTCGACGAAATTGATGATCTTGAAGAAGTGAAAAAACTGATAAAATAAAAACACTTCGCTTTTGCCATTTAAATGAAAAATAATTTCCAAAATACCACCGGCTTTCAAATTATCCAAAAGTGGATGACTGAAAAAGGCATTGCTCCGTTTTCTTTTCAGTCGCAAACCTGGGAAAAATTCGGAAAAGGGTACAGTGGAATGGTCATCGCTCCGACTGGTTTCGGAAAAACATTTTCGGTGTTTTTAGCGGTAGTTACAGATTTTCTTAATCATCCGGAAAACTATCATTCCGGTTTGAAATTAATTTGGATCACGCCGCTGCGCTCACTCGCCAAAGATATTGCGAAAGCCATGCAGGAAGCGATTGACGAGATTGGTCTCGACTGGACTGTCGGTGTCCGAAATGGCGATACCGATCCGAAAATCCGACAACAGCAAACGAAACAAATGCCCGATATTCTGCTGGTTACGCCGGAAAGTATGCATCTTTTATTGGCGCAGAAAAACAATCAGCGATTTTTCAAAAACCTGAAATGTATCGCCGCAGATGAATGGCACGAAATGCTCGGTTCCAAACGTGGTGTGATGGTTGAACTCGCAATCGCAAAAATTAAAAGTTACGTTCCGAAAGTCAGAATCTGGGGAATCACCGCTACAATCGGAAACCTTGATCAGTCGCTGGAAGTTTTGATACCGTATTCCATCAAAAAAACAAAAATTGTCGCGAAAGAAAAGAAGAAAGTCGATATCATTCCTGTTTTTCCGGATGAAGTTGAACTTTTGCCTTGGGCAGGACATTTAGGCGCAAAACTAGCCGATAAAGTTGTTCCAATTATATTAAATTCAAAATCAACCATCGTTTTCACCAACACGCGCAGCCAGAGTGAAATGTGGTATCAGTTGCTGTTACAGGTTTATCCGGATTTTGCGGGGCAAATTGCCATTCATCACAGTTCTATCGATGCCGAATTACGAATCTGGATCGAAGAAAATCTGAGTTCCGGTTATCTGAAAGCGGTCGTTTCAACTTCTTCTTTAGATTTAGGCGTTGATTTCAAACCTGTGGATACTGTAATTCAGGTTGGTTCCGTGAAAGGTGTTGCCCGTTTTATGCAACGCGCCGGAAGAAGCGGACATTCACCGTTCGAAACTTCAAAAATTTATTGTGTTCCAACGCATTCTCTGGAGCTGATTGAAGTTGCGGCACTCAAGGAAGCCGTGAAACAGAAAGTGGTGGAACCGCGCGAACCAATGGTTTTATGCTACGATGTTTTGGTGCAGTTCCTGATGACTTTGGCTGTTGGTGACGGATTTCTGCCTGATGAAGTTTTTCCACAAATCAAAGAAACACATGCTTTTAGTGATATGACAGAAGAAGAATGGAACTGGATGATGAAATTTCTGACAGTTGGAGGCGCGCTTAAAAATTATGAAGAATTCCATAAAATTGTGATTGACGAGAATGAAGTTTACCGCGTTACGTCGAGAAAAATTGCGATGCTTCACCGCATGAATCTGGGCGTTATTGTGAGCGATGCCATGCTGAAAGTGAAATTTATTTCAGGCGGTTATCTCGGAATGATTGAGGAATATTTTATTTCAAAACTGAAGAAAGAAGATAAATTTATAATCGCCGGAAGAGTAGTAGAAATGGTGATGATGAAGGAAATGACGGTGTATGTTCGCGCAGCGAAGGGAAAAGCTTTGGTTCCGAGTTATCTCGGTGGAAGGTTACCGCTCAGTTCAAGTCTTGGTCATTTTTTGCGGAAAAAATTGTCTGATGCACTTCATCCGGCAAGTTCTGAAAAGGAACTTAAGTTTTTGCATCCGCTTTTGTCAAGTCAGGTAGAGTCGTCGCATATTCCCAAGGAAGACGAATTTTTGGTTGAATTAATCAAAAACCGCGAAGGTTATCATCTTTTTATGTATCCTTTTGAAGGGCGTTTGGTGCACGAAGTGATGGCGGCTTTAATTGCTTTCCGGATTTCTAAAATTGCTCCGATTTCGTTTTCGATGGCGATGAACGATTATGGTTTTGAACTGTTCAGCGATAAAGAAATCCCTGTGAATGAAGAAAATCTGTCTGAAATTCTTTCGTCGGATAATCTGCTGCGCGATGTGGCTTCAAGCATCAATTCCACAGAAATGGCAAAACGAAAATTCCGTGATATCGCCGTAATTTCGGGAATGGTGGTGCAGAATTTTCCCGGGCAGCAACGTTCCAACAAATCTTTGCAGGCATCGGCCGGACTTATTTTTAACGTGCTGGAAGAATATGAACCCAACAATTTGCTTATTCGGCAAGCGTACACGGAAGTTTTCAATCAGCAATTGGAAGAAGTACGTTTAACTGAAGCATTCCGCCGGATTTCAAAATCCAAAATTATTCTGAAAAATGCCACTGCTTTTACGCCGCTCAGTTTTCCCATCAAAGTGGACAGTCTTCGTTCGACTTTGTCCAGCGAAGATTTGGATGCGCGCATCCGGAAAATGCAGGAACAGGCGATGAAAAAAAGAAGAAAATAATCTCCGACAGATTATACTGTTTTACGCAGATATTTCAGGCGCGAGCGAAGCGAGCGCCGATTAGGTTTATTAGAGATCAGCAATTGACTTCGGAGTTGTTTGCGTTAAGAAAATTTTCAAAAATTCCGTGAAGAAATTCCCACTGTTTGAGGGCAGCGATTATGAGAAGAGGATAACTAATCTTGAATCCGCCCGAGTTTTGGGAATTTTAGGAATTTTTTAGAATTTTTAGCAAAACAAATCCAAGTCTTGAACTTTTGGTTCTTTTGGTTCAAGCCAAAAGAATAAGAGTGGTACTAGAATTACTTTGGTTCAAGCAAAAAGAACTAATACCTTTGTTCAATGCTCAAAATCGAGGAACTCGTCCATATTTTTATCAACACGCAATGCGATTTCGAAAATGAAATTGTGCTCACCAATTATTTTCATGCCGATTGGGAAGCCGATATTTTGTTGATTAATGCGGAAGGTTTCAGTCACGAAATCGAGATCAAATTTTCGAAAAGCGACTTCAAAAACGATTTTAAAAAGAAATACATCAACGCGCACACCGGCGAAAAATTTCTGAAACACGACAAAATTGGATGCGGTGATTATGCCTGCAACCGTTTCAGTTTTTTGCTTCCGATGGGAATGATTCAGCACGATAAAATTCCGGAACATTGCGGAATTATTGAGTTTTATCACGATGTAGACAACTGGGAAACGACTTTCAGGACCGTTCGCGAACCCAGACCGATTCACGAAACACCGTACTGGAAACTTGTTGACAAAGATCTGTTTCTTAGAAAAATGGCGCACCAACTGTTGATGAGAAAATTTGAATTAAAAGCGAGGCATGAAGAACTGATTTTCAAAAATCCATTCGAGCTCCAAAAGAAAAAATAAAGATGAAAATTGCTACAAAAGAAGTTGAAATTCAAGGTGAAAAACTCGTTCTTACTAATCAGCGCGTGATTTTTTGGGAGAAAGAATCTGCATTGATTTTATCTGATTTGCATGTCGGAAAAACAGCACATTTTCGGAAAAACGGTATTGCAATTCCAAATCAAATTTTTGAAAAAGATTTACAGCGGCTTTCTTTTCTGATTGAAAATTTTTCAGCGCAGAAAGTCGTTGTAAATGGTGATTTGCTTCACGCCGGTGATAATTCGGATGTGGAAAATTTCTGCAACTGGAAGGGAAATATTGATGCAGAATTTCATTTGGTTCAGGGAAATCACGACCGGATTTCAGATTCGCTTAAAGAAAAATTAGCGTTGAATTCAATTGTCGCTAAAATGGAATTCGATGCTTTCAGTTTCGTGCATGAATTTGATGAGAACGATCCAAAATTTCAAATTACCGGTCATGTTCACCCAGGAATTATTTTAAAAACTCCTGTGAAAAACTTCAGATTGCCGTGTTTTGCCGTTTCAGAGAGGCAACTTTTGATGCCTGCTTTCAGCGAATTTACAGGATTGGATACGAAGAATTTACCTGAAAAATCAGAGATTTTTGCGTTTTCAGAAAATGAAATTTACAGAATCTGATTAGCGTTCAGTCGCGTTCTGGTTTCTATTGAAGTTGTGTAGATTTCCTTTCTGATTTGCTGCAGTTTTCCCACCGGCAAAAGTGTTTCCGGGTTTTCAAACGGATTGAAACTTAGATTTTCAACTTCGATTTCTTCAGGATTTAGCAGACAGTTTTGCTCAAAATGTAACGTTC
>JAEWZO010000030.1 GCA_023458415.1 Bacteroidota bacterium | reverse complement strand
CGTTCTGATTATAAAAATCTTCACCGTTCTCATCTTTCATCAACTGCAGTGTTTCCGATAGTTTCTGGTACAAATCCTGAAATCTTGTATCCTTTCCTTCCGACAAAGCCATAATCGCTTTTCCGTCACCACCGGGAGCGCGTCCTGCGCCAAAATCAATTCTTCCGGGTGCATATGCAGAAAGCGTTTTGAAGGTTTCGGCCATCTTGTAAGGAGCATAATGCATCATCATCGTTCCGCCGGTTCCGAGTCGGATTTTTTCGGTTTGTCCGGCAAGATGAGCAATGGAAAGTTCCGGTGCAGAACTTGCAAAACCCGGTGTATTATGATGTTCCGCAAACCAAAAACGGTGATATCCCAATTTATCGGCGAGTTTTACCGCTTCTCGCATGTTTTCAAGGGCTTTTTGGGGAGTTTGTCCGTCGGAAATCGGTCCTTGGTCAAGTATGGAAAGTTTCATTTTTTTCTTTTTTTCAATTTTAAGGAATTTTGTTGTGAAACCGCCTTAAAACCTGTTGAAAAAATCTATCTCACCGATGTTTTTTCTTGAATGAAACTGCAGCTTAATCTCGAAAAAAATTGCAACTCGAGAAATTGGCTTTTGTTTTTGACGGCTTAAAAATCTATCTTCGCACCTCTAAAATTCAGATAAAAATGCTTTCAAAAATAATTGTTCACAGAGTCGGAAACCACATTAATCAGGAAGCTTTAATCCTTTCTTCAGAAGAGCTTCAGTTGGAAGATGATGTGAAGGAACTGCTTTCGGATTTTTTCCTGAAGGCATTTAAGTCAGAAGAACAGTTTCAGTTTTACAGCGATTCTTATTTGGTGAATAATCCGGTTTACTCCTCAGTTGCTGAAATTTTTGAGGACCGCGATAAATTCTTGTGGGAAAGTGAGAACATTGCAAAACACCTGTACGAAATCACAGAAAATCCACGTGTTCAGAGCGGTGAAGTTTTCATCTGCTACTTTGAAAGTGAAGAAAACACTGATGCAAATAAAATAGATAAAATCGGCATCTTCAAAACAGAAAATAAAAATCCTTTCCTGAAGATTTTTCCTCAGAACGAATCTTTCGAAATTGAAAAAGACTTCGGAATCGGACTTTCAAAACTGGATAAAGGCTGTCTGATTTACGATAATTTCAAGGAAACAGGATTTGCAGTTTCGGTGGTTGATAATAATAAAAATGGCGATGAATACTATTGGTTGAAGATTTCCTGAAGGTTCGTCAACGAAATGATGAATATTTCCACACGCAGGAAACACTGCAGGTGTATAAAGATTACATCACAAAACAGTTACCAACGGAATTTGAAGTTTCGAAAGCTGATCAGGCCGATTTTCTGAATAAATCTCTCAATTTCTTTAAGGAAAAAGAGCAGTTCGACTATGAGGAATTTACGAAAGAAGTGCTTCAGGATGAAAATGTGATTGAAAGTTTCGGCAATTTCAAAAGCGATTACGAACAGGATATGCAGGTTTCAATTGAGGAAAGTTTCCCAATCAACACTGCGGCGGTGAAAAAAAATCAGCGTTATTTTAAATCGATCATCAAACTCGACAAGAATTTCCACATTTACGTTCACGGTGACCGAAAAATGATAGAAACCGGACAGGACGAAAAAGGAAAATTTTACCGGCTGTATTTCGAGAAGGAAGATTAAAATTTTCTTCCGCAGAGTTTTAGGAGTTTTTCACGGAGTGAGTGAGAGTTTTTTATGAGAAAATCGGCATGCATCTGTGCAATCTCATACTGAATTCTTTGTGCGCATTTTTTATCTCCTAAAATTGTGCAAAATTTCAACATTTCGTAAATTTGGAATCGGGATTATTCATAATCCAGAATTCAACATTTTTAATTTATAATAGGAAACCGTAAGGTTTATAATATCTAAAAAAACAATAAATAAGTATATTATGAAAGTTACCGTAGTTGGAGCAGGTGCCGTTGGAGCATCTTGCGCAGAGTACATTGCCATGAAAAACTTCTGTTCTGAAGTTGTTTTGGTAGACATTAAAGAAGGTTTCGCTGAAGGAAAAGCGATGGATTTGATGCAGACTGCATCTCTGAACGGCTTCGATACAAAAATTACAGGATCTACCAACGATTACTCCAAAACTGCAGGTTCCGACGTGGCAGTGATTACTTCCGGAATCCCAAGAAAACCGGGAATGACGCGTGAAGAATTGATCGGAATCAACGCCGGAATTGTAAAAGAAGTAACCGCAAACCTGGTTAAAAACTCACCAAACGTAATCATCATCGTGGTTTCCAACCCAATGGATACCATGGCGTATTTGGTTCACAAAACTTCCGGACTTCCAAAAGAAAGAATCATCGGAATGGGCGGTGCTTTGGACAGCGCACGTTTCAAATACAGATTGGCTGAAGCTTTGGAAGCACCAATTTCTGACGTAGACGGAATGGTAATCGCAGCGCACAGCGACACAGGTATGCTTCCACTTTTGAGCAAAGCTACCAGAAACGGAGTTCCTGTGACGGCATTCCTGAACGAAGAAAAACAGAATTACGTAATCGAAGAAACCAAAGTTGGAGGTGCTACACTTACTAAACTCTTAGGAACTTCTGCGTGGTACGCTCCGGGAGCGGCGGTTTCCGTAATGGTTCAGGCAATTGCTTGCGACCAGAAAAAAATGATTCCTTGCTCGCTGATGTTGGACGGTGAATACGGACAAAGCGATATCTGTCTGGGTGTTCCGGCAATTATCGGCAAAAACGGTGTTGAAAAAATTGTTGAAATCGAACTTACCGACGCTGAAAAAGCAAAATTCGCTGAAGCAGCCGATGCTGTAAGAAACGTAAACGGCGATTTGAAACTGTAAAAATTCAGTAATTAAATAAACAGAAACGCTTCTTTTTGGGGCGTTTTTCTTTTTTGGGAGCTTCAAGTTTTTGGATTTCTTTCAAAAGCGGTCCCGCTGTACATTGCAATCTTTTTTGTTCGGCATATCCTCTCACAAAAAAGGATTTCCATTTCCATCGGGGCTAAAACCTCATCAGTATCTTCTATTCACATTCTATTCATTCAGCTTTCAAAACTAAACCTTAAATTTGTGGCAATAAGCAAATAAAAAATGTTCAGAAAAATTCAGATTCTTGCGTTGGCTTTATTCACAACTGCAAGCTTCAGTGCTCAGAAAAACAAAACCCAAACTTCCAATAAACCCAAACTTGTCGTGGGAATAATGGTTGACCAAATGCGTTGGGATTTCCTTTACCGATATGAAAACCATTACGGAAACGGCGGTTTCAAACGTCTTATGAACGACGGCTACAACCTGAATAACGTAATGATTGATTATGTTCCCACCGTTACAGCTCTTGGACATACTGCCGCTTACACAGGTTCGGTTCCTTCTATTCACGGTATTGCCGGAAATAACTGGACAGACCGTGAAACCGGTGAAGATGTCTACTGCACAACCGACAAAGAAGTAAAAGGAGTCGGCTCCACTTCCGAAAAAATCGGTGCGCATTCTCCTCACCAACTTTGGAGTACCACCATTACGGATCAGTTGGGAATTGCTACCAATTTTCAGTCAAAAGTTGTTGGAGTTTCTCTAAAAGACAGGGCTTCAATTTTACCTGCAGGTCACAATCCAACCGGAGCATTTTGGTTTGATGAAGGCAGCGGACATTTTGTAACCAGCACTTATTACATGAACGAACTTCCACAGTGGTTGAAAACTTTTAATGCTCAAAACTGGGGAGAAAAACTGGTTGCAAAAGGATGGAATACCGTAAAACCAATCAGCGAATACAAAGAAAGTACAGCAGATAACGTTCCTTGGGAACATAACTTGGGTAGTTCCACTTCGCCGGTTTTTCCATATAACAATCTCGCTGCAGATTATGAGAAGAAGAAAGGCATTATCCGTACAACACCTTTCGGAAACACATTAACGCTGAAAGTTGCAGAAGCTGCATTGGACGGTTACCAAATGGGAAAAGACGCAGTGACGGATTTTCTTGCGATCAATATCGCTTCTACGGATTATGTGGGTCACTCATTCGGACCAAATTCAATCGAAGTTCAGGACACTTATCTGAGACTGGATAAAGATTTGGAGGATTTCTTTGCCATGCTTGACAAGAAAGTAGGAAAAGGGGAATACATCGTTTTTCTTTCCGCAGATCACGGTGCTGCACACGCAGAAGGTTATATGAAAGCCAACAAAATGGTTACCGGATTTTTTGATGACGGACTTCAGAAAAACCTTGAGGAAGACCTAAAACAGCAGTTTGCACACGAAAAGTTAATCATGGCGGTGGATAATTACCAGATTTACATCAACCACAATCTGATCAGAGAAAACAGTCTGGACGAAGAAAAAATCAAAACCAGAATTATCACTCAACTCAATAAAGATCCGAGAGTTTTATACGCCGTTGATCTAAAAAAAGTAGGCTCTTCCGCAATTCCGGAACCTATCAAAAGCCGTATTATCAATGGGTATAACTGGCAAAGAAGTGGTGACATTCAGGTAATTTCTCATGATGGAATGTTACCAAACTACGCTAAAAAAGGAACCACACACAGTGTTTGGAATTCTTACGACGCACACATTCCACTGATTTTCTACGGAAAAGGAATCAATAACGGCGAAAGCGCAAAACCTTACAAAATGAGTGACATTGCGCCAACGCTGGCTCAAATTCTAAAAATAGAAAACCCAAGCGGAAACATCGGCGAACCGATAGTGGAAGTTTTTGAAGACTAAATAAAAAAAAGCGACTTGAAAAAGTCGCTTTTTTTTGTGTTTATTCTTAGTGGCCTCTCTGTTTTTCAACCACACGGTCCAATACTGTACGGATTTTACTGATGGCTCCGTCAAAAGCTGCTTTCTGTTCTGACGCGTTATTCGTAACCACTTCAGGATTTCTTCCTTTTATTCTGGCTTCCACCACACATTTTTGGTCTCCCTCTGTGTCTTTATTGCTGCTGTCATCGGAAAAGAAAATCTCAAACCTCGTTACATAATCTTCAAAACGCTGAAGTGAATTCTTAGCTTCATCTCTGAAATAATCTTTTGCTGCCTGATCAACTTGGGTTGCATTGTCTGAATTGATAAGTATTTCCATAAAATTTATTTTCTTAACTGAATGCAAAAAGCAGTCCTTTCGCGTGTACAAAATAAAAAAACTGCAGCGTTGGCTGCAGTTTCACTCTTATATTCATTTATATGATTAGTTTCCACGTTGTGGTGGATATTTTGCCATTATTTCGGCGACGATTTCCGGAATCTGCTTTTGCTTGGCTTTCGGGGAATCTACAGAAATTCCGCTGCCTATTCCTTGCCAAACCAGTTTTTGAGTTCTTGCATCAATTAAATCGAGAATCAAAGTTCCCTGGTTGTAGTTGCTGGTCCAGGTTCTTCCCATTCCAACGCCCCATCCCCAAGGTCCGCCCCAACCGTACATTCCCATCGGGCGACTGTTTTGGATATCCTGAATTTTTTTATGGTTGGCTTTCACGTTTACAATAAGATCCGGATTTTCTCCCGGCTGAAGACCTTTTTGCTGAAGTTGTTTGGAAACTTCGTTCAGCACTCTGTCTTTATCAATATCGTTTAATTTCAAATCATCAATTCTAAGCTTGTAAGATTTGTAAGTACTAAAATTGGCAGTTTCCGCATAGTCTGAACGCACCTGAAAAGGACTGCAGGAAGTTAACAGCAAAGTTGCGGAAGCCAGCAAAGCAAAAAGATATTTTTTCATTTTATGGGTTTATTTTTTTGGTTTCATAAATCGGTCGGTTTTTTTATCATAACCATATGGGCAGTGTTTGCATCCACTTTTACAGCAGTATCCTCTTTTTAAATGGAATTTTTCTGTAAACACTTTATAACCCTGTTCGTTATAATAAAAGTCCTCATTTTCTTTGATATCGTAACTGCGCATAAGTTAAATTATTGTAGCAATTATTTTTTACTTTTGCTTTATGGTGATTATCTGTCATAAGCTTCTCAAAAATACAAAAATAAACGGCATCACGCTTTTTCCTTTTATTTTGCTGAAGAAACCGGAAGATATCAACAATCGAATACTCATCAACCACGAAAAAATTCACCTGCGACAACAGATTGAAATGTTGGTGATTTTCTTTTATATTTGGTATGTTATCGAGTATTATTATTGGTATTTTCGCCTGAATGACAGTTTCCTGGCTTATCGCTACATTTCTTTTGAACGTGAAGCTTATGCTATGGAACTTGATTTAAATTATCTCGAGACACGAAAACTCTGGAGTTTCTGGAAATATCTTGGCAAATGATTCCGCTTCCTAATCATCAAATTCCCATCATAGAAATCCCTCTGAAAAGCAACGTTCAGCTGTCCATCAAAAGAGAAGACATCATCCATCCAGAAATTTCGGGAAACAAATACTGGAAACTTTTCTACAACCTCAATGTATATCTGAAAGAAATACCTAAAGAACCACTTATCATCACATTTGGCGGCGCCTTTTCCAATCATATCGCAGCAGTTTCTGCCGCAGGAAAACTTTTTGATATCAAAACTTTCGGTATTATTCGCGGTGAAGAGCTCACTCATCAATGGATGCAGAATCCAACGTTAAACTCATCACATAAGAATGGAATGAAATTCCGCTTCGTAACACGTGATGAATTCAGAAACAAAGAACAGCTCACCGATGAACTGCTGAAAGAATTTCCAAACGCGCTCATCATTCCGGAAGGCGGAACAAATAAAGAAGCAGTTTTAGGGATAAAACATATGCTGAACGACCAGACAGAAAGTTTTGATTATCTTTGTACCGCAGTAGGAACGGGAGGAACTGCAGCCGGATTATCCCGATTTGCTGGAGAGCATCAGAAAGTTATCGGCTTTAAAGTGGTGAATGATGATTCTCTTCTAAATAAAATCGAAACATTATCCGGAAGGCAGAATTTTGAGCTAATAGAAAGCAGTTTCGGCGGTTACGGAAAAATATCTGAGAAGATTATCCGTTTCATTAATGAATTTTCTGCGCAATATGGAATTTTGCTCGATCCGGTCTATACAGGCAAAATGATGATGAAACTCTTTGAGCTGATTGATGTTGGCTCCTTCCCGGAAGGATCAAAAATTTTGGCATTTCATACCGGAGGCTTGCAGGGAATCGCCGGAACCAACGAACGGCAAATGAAAAAAAACGGAACACTGATTAATACAGAAATATAAATAGATCATAAAGAAGAAAACCTGATGAAAAGAATCTTTTTGGCTTTTGGATTTATCTTAATTTCAAAACTGGGTGCACAAACCTGGAAAAACGACGAACAGTACATCCAAAAATTTGCGGCTTATGCTGTAGAGGAAATGGAAAAATATAAAATCCCGGCGAGCATCAAACTTGCGCAGGGTTTACTGGAAACCGGAGGTGGACAAAGCCGCCTCGCTATTGAAGGAAAGAATCATTTCGGAATAAAATGTAAGGAAGAATGGACGGGAAAAACAATGCGACACACCGATGATGCACCCAACGAATGCTTCCGAGTGTACGACGATCCGCGGCAAAGCTATGAAGATCATTCTAAGTTTCTGGCTTTCAGAAAATATTACGTCAACCTCTTCAAACTTGACATCAGAGATTATAAAGCTTGGGCGCATGGACTGAAAAAAGCCGGATACGCAACCAATCCGCGATATGCGTATATTCTGATTGATAAAATCGAGAAACATAAACTTTATGAATTCGATAAAACCAATTCAAAAGAAGTTCTGTACACCGTTCTGAAACTTTATCCGGGCTTGGAAAATGACAGAATATTCATGGCTCAGTTGGATCAAAGTAAAGCATCCAAAAAGCCGGTTACCGTAAAAGTTCCGTATCAGCAAACCTCGTATAAAGAGCAGCAGAAAACTGTTGAACAAATCAAATCGCGTGCGGAGTTACTGAAAACTATTCTCGTGAAAAACCATCCGAACGGTGGAAAAAAATTCATTGTGATCCCGTCTAATACTGACGTTTCCTTTATTTCGAAAAAATTCGGCATCAGCGAAAACCGTTTAATGAAATGGAATGAACTGGACAGCAGTAAACTCGACACCAACGACATCATCTTTCTGCAGGCAAAAGGTACTTGGGGAAATGTCCCGACTTACAAAGCAAAAGTGGGCGAAACGATGTATGATATTTCACAAAAATTCGGTGTGAGATTGGCTACGCTTTATTCTAAAAACCGTATGGATTATGGCGACCAACCAAAACCGGGACAGCTGATATACCTTCAGCAGAAAAAACCAAGAAGTTAAAACCAACGCCTTTGCAGGCATACAATTCATTTTCAAAAATGCTATATCAAAGAAGTTCAGCTTTGTTCGACGAAGCCAAAAAATATATTCCGGGAGGTGTAAATTCTCCGGTTCGTGCTTTTAAATCTGTGGGAGGAGTTCCGGTTTTTATGAGATCGGCAAAAGGAGCTTACATTACCGATGAAGACGACAGAACCTACATCGATTACATCAATTCTTGGGGTCCTGCGATTTTAGGACACACTCATCCGGAAGTATTGGAAAACCTGAAAAATCAGGCAGAGAAAGGATTTTCTTTCGGTACACCGTCGGAACTGGAAACAGAAATTGCAAAACTGATTATTGAAAACGTACCGAATATCGACCAGATCAGAATGGTTTCTTCCGGAACAGAAGCCTGTATGAGTGCCGTTCGTTTAGCAAGAGGTTTTACAGGAAGAGATAAAATCATAAAATTTGAAGGTTGTTATCACGGTCATTCTGATTCTTTTCTGATCAAGGCAGGAAGCGGCGCCGCAACTTTCGGTAATCCAAACTCGCCGGGTGTTACCAAAGGAACAGCGCAGGATACGCTTTTAGCCAGATACAACGATATTGAACAGGTTGAAGATTTATTCCGTCATAATGAAGGAGAAATTGCAGCGGTTATTATTGAACCTGTTGCAGGAAATATGGGCTGTGTGCTTCCAGAAAACGAATTTCTGCAAAAACTGCGAACACTTTGCGACCAACACGGCGCACTATTGATATTTGATGAAGTAATGACAGGTTTCAGGTTGGCTTTTGGCGGTGCACAGGAAGTATTCGGTGTGAAAGCTGATTTGGTGACTTTCGGAAAAGTTATTGGCGGTGGACTACCGGTAGGAGCATTTGCTGGTAGAAACGAAATAATGGACCATCTTGCGCCAAAAGGTGCTGTTTATCAAGCCGGAACTTTAAGTGGAAATCCTTTAGCCATGCGTGCCGGATTAACCACGCTGCAGGTAATTCGCAATACAGAAAATTTCTACGAGAAAATAAATAAAACTACGGAAACACTCGACTTTGAAATCGGAAAAATCCTGAATAAGAAAGGAATTCAACACCGCATCAACAGAAAAGGTTCGATGATGAGTATTTTCTTTCATACTTCTGCAGTTTCTAACTTCGACGATGCAACTGAAGCGAACCATTCGCTGTTCAATTATTTCTTTCATTATCTGCTGGAAAACGGAATTTACCTGCCGCCAAGCGGTTATGAAACGTGGTTTATTTCCTCTGCTATTGAAGAAAAAGAAATACAGACAACATTGGAAGTTATTGAAAAATTCAATTACAGTTAAAACAAATCCCGGAAGTTCCGGGATTTTTCATGGTATTGCTCTTTCGTACTGATGAGGAAAAAAGCAATCCTCTCCTTTACTGAATGAATTCTGAACCGCGAGATAAGGATTTCGCAAAATTTCGCGAGCCACAAAAATTAAATCTGCATCTCCATTTTCCAAAATTTCTTCAGCGTGTTTTGCGGATTTGATGAGTCCAACTGCACCGGTTCGGATTCCTGCCTCTTTTCTAATTTCAGCCGAAAAAGGAACCTGGTAACCGTCAAACAAAGTGATTTTTGCACCATGAATATTTCCTCCACTGGAAACATCAACTAAGTCAACATTCTTTTCCTTGAGCAGTTTGGCCAACTTTACGCTGTCTTCAATATCCCAACCGTTCTCAGCGTACTCGGTTCCGGAAATCCGAACAAAAAGCGGATGGTTTTCATCAAGTACTTCATTCACAGCATCTGTAATTTCGAGCAGAAACCGGATTCGGTTTTCAAAACTTCCGCCATACTCATCTGTTCGGATATTAGAAAGTGGCGAGAGAAACTGATGAATCAGATAACCATGAGCTGCGTGGATTTCAATCAGGTCGAAACCTGCACCAACCGAACGTTTTGCCGCTCCTTTAAAACTATGGACCACTCCTTTTATTTCTTCTACGGTAAGTTCATGCGGAATTCTTTCCCCTTCCATATAAGGAATCGGAGACGGAGCTACCGTTTCCCAACCTTCTTCCAGGGAGATTTGTTTTCCGTTCCACGTAGAAGCTTTTCTTCCGGCGTGTGCAAGCTGAATCCCTATTTTACTTTCAGAATTTTCATGGATGAAGTTTACAATTTTACCTAAAGCTTTTGCCTGCTCATCATTCCAAATCCCCATACATTTATTTGTGATCCTGCCTTCGGGAACAACTCCGGTTGCTTCGACAATAATCAGTCCTGTCCCACCCTTCGCGCGGCTTGCATAATGAACAAAATGAAAATCTGTAGCCATTCCGTCTTCACAGGAATACATACACATTGGCGACATTACCCAGCGGTTTTTAAGTTCAACATTACGAAACTGAATCGGAGAATAAAGCATATCAAAAATTTCTGTTGCCTAAATTTAAGGTATTTTAACGAGAATTCGAGGCAATCTTTTGCCGCTCTACATTGCGATTGTCTCGGAAATGAATTATCTTTACTCTCCTACATTTTCAACAAATGGAAAAAGAAATTTCTATAAAATACCAAAGTATTGCAGGTTACGACGCGTTGGATGCAACAGAAAAAAAACTGTTTCATGCAGCCAAAAAAATCCGTGAAAAAGCTTATGCTGTTTACTCTCACTTTTCCGTCGGCTGTGCAATTTTGCTGGAAAACGGAGAAATAATTACCGGAAGCAATCAGGAGAATGCTGCATTTCCTTCCGGACTTTGCGCTGAGCGATCCACTATTTTCTGGGTTGGAGGCAACTTTCCCGATGTTAAGATTAAGAAAATATTTGTGATTGGAGCGCCGGACAAAACCCAAAGTTCAGTCCCGATTCCGCCGTGCGGAGCGTGTCGACAGTCTATTCTGGAATATGAAGCTAAACAGAACGAAACTATAGAAGTTTATTTCACCTCGGTTCATGGAGAAATTATTAAAACCGAATCTGTAAGGGATTTGCTTCCTTTTTCGTTTGATGCATCTTACCTGTAAAAAATCATAAATGAGAATTGCCGCTATAGATATTGGAAGTAACGCTGCACGACTGCTTATCAACGACGTTACCGAAGAAAAAAAAGGGAAACCTGTTTTTACGAAACTTAATCTTTTACGAATTCCGCTGCGTTTGGGAATGGATGTTTTCAGCGACGGAAAAATCGGGGATGAAAGAAAGAAAATGGTCATCGACTCGATGAAAGTTTTTTCAGATCTGATGAAAATTTATCAGGTCGAACATTACAGAGCCTGCGCAACCAGTGCGATGCGCGATGCAAAAAATGGAGATGAAATTCGCCAAACCGTGAAAGGAAACTGCGGAATAGACATTGAAATTATTTCTGGAGACGAAGAAGCTACCTTGATTTACGAAAACCACGTTGCAGAAGGCCTTGACAAAGAATCAGCATATCTTTATGTTGACGTTGGTGGAGGTTCAACTGAACTTACGTTCTACGAAAACGGAAAAATGAAATACAAAAATTCTTTCAATATCGGAACCATCCGTTTGCTGAATAAGCTGGTTGGAGAAGATCACTGGAAAGAGATGAAAGAAGAAATCAGGAAAAACATCAACAGCAAAAAACCTATTGTTGCCATTGGATCAGGAGGTAACATTAATAAAGTGTTCAGTTTAAGCAAAACCAAAGACGGAAAACCACTTTTTCTTTCAACGTTGAAAAATTTCTACAAAGATTTGAGCGTGTTATCGGTTCCGGAAAGAATGAGCAAATACAGTCTTCGTGAAGACCGCGCCGATGTAATTGTACCGGCGTTAGAAATTTTCACGAAAGTGATGTTATGGAGCGATATCAACAAAATTTTTGTACCGAAGATTTCTGTCGCAGACGGACTTATCCATAACATTTACGGTAACCTAAATAAGAAAGCAAATGCAAAAAAATAACAAAATGAAGAATTTAAGTTTAGCAGGATTAGTTGTCGTAGGACTCATATTTTTGATCGGAATTGGAGTCATCATGTTTGGATATCCAAAATACAGAGTTTGGTCTCAGGAAATGGAAGGTAAAGCAGAATTTGCCAAAGCCGAACAGAACAGAAGAATTAAAATTGAAGAAGCTAAAGCCAATCTTGAAGCCGAAAAACTGAATGCTCAAGCCGAAGTTGAACGCGCAAAAGGTGCTTCTGCAGCAATAAAAATTGAAAACGGTGCACTTACCGACAAATACATTCAGTACTTGTGGGTAAGACAGCAAAACAACCTGAACGACAAAACTGTTATTTATATTCCGACGGAAGGAAATTTACCAATTTTGGAAGCCGGAAGAAATGCGAACCAGCCGTAATTTATTATTGCTTTAACATGAACTAAAAATTATTTCATTAATTTTAAAGTGGTATTCGATAAAACGGGTATCACTTTTTTTATGAGTTTCAATCCTTCATACGTTCACGGAAAATCAGATATTGCTCTTTTAGGTGAAACGATAGGTTTCAACCTTCGTAATACTGCTGAAAAATTTCCTGAAAACATGGCGCTCATCAGTGCGCAACAAGACTATCGCGCGACGTACCGAGAGTTTAATCAACAGGTTGATGAAGTTTCAAAAGCACTGATCAACCTTGGTGTAAAAAACGGCGACCGCGTCGGAATTTGGTCCCCTAACCGTTACGAATGGGTTTTGCTACAGTATGCAACCGCAAGAATTGGAGTGATAATGGTGAACATTAATCCGGCGTACCGAACGAGCGAATTTGTTTTCGTACTGAACCAGTCGGAAATTCGGTTTATCTTTTCCGCACTAAGCTTCAAATCAAGCAATTACAAACAGATGATTGAAGACGCGCGGGAATTCACCACACATTTGGAAGATGAAATTTTCTTTGATGAAACCTGGGAAACTTTTCTTGAGGGTGCGAAAAATGTAAATGATGATGTTTTAACTGAATGGGAAGAAAAAGTAGAATTCGATCATCCTGTAAACATTCAGTATACATCCGGAACTACAGGATTTCCCAAAGGTGTGACGCTTTCTCATCATAATATTCTAAACAACGGCTATTTCATCGGCATTCGTCTGAATTATTCGGAAATAGATCGTGTCTGTATTCCGGTTCCGTTTTTTCACTGTTTCGGTATGGTGATTGGAAATATGGCCTGTACAACACACGGCGCAACGATGGTGATTCCGAATGACAGTTTTGATCCTGTGAAAACTCTACAAGTCGTAGAAAAGGAAAAATGCACCTCGCTGTACGGCGTTCCTACAATGTTTATTGCGGAACTGCACGAAATGCTGAGTCAGGATTTTGATCTTTCTTCGCTACGAACAGGTGTAATGGCAGGTTCGGTTTGTCCACCGGAAGTGATGAAAAAAGTTGAAGATCTGATGAACATGAGAGAAGTTTCGATTTGCTACGGCATGACGGAAACTTCACCTGTTTCAACACAAACAAAAATCGGAACTCCGTTTGAAAAGCAGATTCATTCTGTTGGAACGGTTCAAGATCATTTGGAAATAAAAATCATCAATCCGGAAACAGGAGCCATTGTAAACCGCGGAGAAAACGGAGAACTTTGTACACGCGGCTATTCTGTTATGCTGAAATACTGGAACAATCCTGAAGCAACACATCAGGTTCTGGATGATTCGCGTTGGATGCATACCGGCGATTTGGCCATGATGGATGAAGAAGGATATATTCATATTTCCGGCAGAATTAAAGATTTGATTATCCGCGGCGGGGAAAATATTTCTCCAAAAGAAATTGAAGATTTTCTGTATCAATATCCGAATGTTCTTGATGTTCAGATTATTGGTGTTCCAAGTGAAAAATTTGGGGAGGAAGTGATGGCGTGGATTAAAGTTCGGGAAGGAAAAACTTTGACCGAAGAAGAACTCGTAAATTTCTGCAAGAAGCAGATTGCCCATTATAAAGTACCGAAATACTGGAAGTTTGTTGATGAATTCCCAATGACGATTTCCGGAAAAGTTCGGAAAGTTGAAATGCGTGAAATATCAATTAAAGAACTTGGCCTTCAATAAAAAAAGCGGACTTAACGGTCCGCTTTTTTGTTTCTTATTTTAATATTTTAATCAACACTAATTACCTCTTCAATTTCAGGAACGTGTTGTTTAATCGTATTTTCCACGCCCAGTTTCATCGTTGAAAAACTCATTGGGCAGCCATTGCAGTTGCCAATCAGTTTCACTCTCACTTTGTTATCGGTTACATCAACAAGTTCAATATCGCCACCGTCTTTATTCAGAAACGGACGAATACTTTCCAGCGCATCCAGAACTTTCGTTACTGTTTCTTCATGGTTTTTAACTTCTTTCATAATTTTTTCTCAATGTGTTCAGTAAACTATTTTTTTGGTGAACAGCCGGCCATGGTTGTAATTTTCACAGCTTCGGTTGGCGGGAGATTTTTGTTTCTTTCTACCAGACTTTCAATCATATTCTGAGCCGTCTTAGTGTAAATTTCTTCAATTTTTGAACCTTCCTGAAGCGCAGCCGGTCTTCCGACATCACCTGCTTCTCTAATGCTCTGAATAATCGGAATTTCACCCAAAACCGGAATGCCTAAATCTTCAGCTAAATACTGTGCTCCCTGATTTCCGAAAATATAATATTTATTTTCCGGCAATTCTTCAGGTGTAAAGTAAGCCATATTTTCAATAAGTCCCAAAACCGGAATGTTGATGCTTTCCATCTGGAACATCGCAATTCCTTTACGAACATCAGCTAAAGCCACGTGTTGCGGAGTTGAAACGATGACAGCACCCGTTACCGGAACTTCCTGAATAATGGAAAGATGAATATCGCCCGTTCCCGGTGGAAGATCAATCAGAAGGAAATCCAGCTCGCCCCAATGCGCATCACGAAGCATTTGATTCAGTGCTTTACTTGCCATCGGTCCACGCCAAACAACTGCCTGATTAGCTCCGGAAAAATATCCAATGGAAAGCATTTTAATGCCGTAATTTTCAATAGGCTGCATCAGATTTCTACCGTCAACTTCAACAGAAAGCGGTTTTGCTCCCTCCGTATCCAACATCGTCGGAACTGATGGTCCGTAAATATCAGCATCAAGCAAACCAACTTTAAAACCCATTTTTGAGAGTGTTACAGCCAAATTGGCAGCAACTGTAGATTTACCGACACCACCCTTTCCTGAAGCGATGGCGATAATATTCTGAATTCCAGGAATCTGCTTCCCTTTGATCTGATTTTGCTGAACTTCTGAAGGTTCAGGTGATTCAATCTTAAGTTTAAGGACTACATCTTCACCAAACTGACTTGCGAAAGCCTGCTTCATTGCTGCCTCCAGCTTTTTCTTCTCGTGCATCGCCGGTGAATGTGCAATCATATCGATGTACACATCGTTTCCCATTACCTGGAAGTTTTTAACCAAATCATCAACTTCTATCTCTTTTAAAAACTCCTGTACTGTAGCTTTCGTCAACATAAATATCTGCTCGTTTTTGTTCCTACAAATTTACGCTTTTTTTCTTATTTAGAATTATTAAAAGAACCTATAACGGTTATTGAAAAACTGACAATGAACAAAAAAACCGGTAGTATTAAACCTCCGGATTTCTATATTAATTTTAGTAAAATTACTCTTCTGTAAAAGCCAGCGCCTTTTCCTGATCGAACTCACCTTCCCACTTCGCAATCACAACGGAAGCCAAACAGTTTCCGATTACATTCACGGAAGTTCTACCCATATCCATCAGTTCATCAATTCCTAATATCGCTGCAATAATAAATGTTGGCAAACCAAACTGATCGGCTGTTGCAATCAAAATAATCAAAGAAGCTCTCGGTATCGCGGCAACGCCTTTACTTGTAATCATTAACGTTAAACAAATCAAAAGTTGCTGTCCGAAAGACAAATCCATTCCGGCAGCCTGAGCTACAAAAATCGACGCTAAAGAAAGATAAAGTGTTGTTCCATCGAGATTGAATGAATAACCGGTTGGTACAACGAAGGAAACAACTTTTCTTGGAACTCCGAAACGCTCCATATTCTGCATCACTACAGGTAGTGCAGCATCCGAACTCGTCGTCGCAAATGCGATGGAAACAGGCTCTTTAATGGCTTCAATAAACTTCTTAATCGGAACCTTCATATACAGCGCAATTGGAAGTAAAACCAAAAGCAGAAACGCAATCAGAGCACAGTACAAAGTGAGGAGGAGCATGAATAAATATTTCAGGATATCTATTCCCATATGTCCCACTGTATACGCCATTGCTGCACCAACCCCAATCGGCGCAAAGTACATTATGATATGTGTGTATTTGAACATGGTTTCCGCAAGACTGTCCATGAAATCAACCATCGGTTTTTTCTTCTTTTCCGGAAGCTGGGCTAAACCAATACCAAACACTACAGCAAAAACTACAATCTGCAATACTTGGTTTTCATATATTGATTTTATGATATTTTCAGGAAAAACATCTCTGAAAAATGCGGTTGTTTTAAATATCCAGTGATTGGCTTCAGGAATATTTTCCAGAGCGCGAATATCGGCTTCTTTTACAGAGGAGGTTGTTGGAAGTTCGTGTTGCGGAATTTTTGAGGCATCAATACCAACTCCAGCTTTTGAAATATTAATTGCCGCAAGTCCGATAAACAGTGCAATTGTTGTCGCCGAATAAAAATATAGTAAAGATTTCCACGCCATTCTACCGACTTGCTTTAAATCCGAGTGACCTGCAATTCCATATACCAAAGTGGCAAAAAGAATAGGACCTACAATAGTTTTCACCAATCGGATAAATCCCTGACTGAGTGGCTGCAGCGAAAGTGCAATACCCGGAAAATCCCGACCGATAATTACACCCATCACGATACTAATCAGGATCCATGTGGTCAAATTTTTCTTGCGCAAGCCATACGTTATCATCCCAAGAATCAACAGTAGATGTCCGAAGACCAAATAATCCGCCGGCAATGGATTGATAAAATTAATTGCGTGTAAAATTACAGCGATCGTCAATGTAATAAACGGGAAAAATTTCAGGGATTTGCTGCTCATAGTTCTTTTCGTGAAGACTACAAATATAGTTTTTTTGATGAAAAGCAGTAATAATTCTGGCTTTCATTCATACTCAGACACAAAAAAACCTCTGAAAATTCAGAGGTTTCAATTTTTCCTGAGAAAAATTAAGCTTTCAAATATCTTGCATATGCGTAACCTTCTTCTCCGTCGGCAGTTTTGATTCTCCACCAATCATCAGAAGTTTGCTCAACAAGAGTTACTGCTTCACCTTTAGCTGCTTTTCCTACGATAGCTGCTTCAGTTGAAGGCTCCTGTCTGATGTTAAGGTTAGAATCTTCTGTTGCAACAGTAAGAGTCGCTCCGGAAGCAAGACCAGCAACCTGTACATCGATGTTGATATCTGAAGCAGAGTAAGTTGAGTCGATAGCGCCAAGAGCATTCCATACCTGATCTTTCGCTGCAGAACTCGCTGCACTTCCGGATACGTAAAGAATACCGTTCTGTTCTGTTACCTGTAAGTTAGAAACTCCTGCAGTTTGTGCTGCAGAAATTACGCTTGCGTATTTATCTTGTAATGCACTCATTTTCAATTATTTTACTGTGTAGTTATAGTTTACTTTACCTACCTGTAGAGCATCTACAGACATTTTGATTTTTCTAGCCTGCTCAGGAGAAACGTTTCCTGTAAGTGTAAGCTCACCGTTGATTACTTCAGCCTTAACTGATGGGAAATCTTTAAGTGCATCTGTTACTTTCTGTACGTTAGCAGGATCAACAGCTGAAGTAGTTTCTACTACTACAGGTGCTGCAATTGTAGACATATCGTGTACATCCTTCACTCCGTCGATTGCTTTTAGCTGAGCAATCATTGCATCTTTAGAAGCTTGGTCAGCGAAAGTTCCGCTAAGGTGTGCAGTTCCGTCTTTAATTTCAACTGATGCATTTGGGTTAGAAGTTACTACTGTTGTTGCCTGAGTCTGCAAATCTGCGTCAGATACTTTCTTTTTACAAGCTACAGATCCGAAAGACACTGCAAGCGCCAAAGCAGCCATTGCGATTGTTTTTTTCATAGTGAAATTTTTTAAATGTTTAATAAATAGTTTATTCCCAAATTTACCAATAATAAACGTGCCACCTTTTTAAAAAATGATAAATTTTTCTTAAAATTTTGCCTTTTCCATGTGGTTAAGTTTTGAAACTTATTCTGATACAATAGTCCGAAAGGTAAGGTTGATTCTTGGTTCTGTAACTTTTTTTGTCGGTGGCAGCCGGTGCAGCCAATTGCTTTGAGTTTCATCCTTCATCACAAGCAGACTTCCGTTTTCCAGCAGAACATCGATCCTTTCTTTGGAAGTTTTGTGTTTAAAAGAAAATTTTCTTTCGGCTCCAAAAGTTAGTGATGCAATTGCACCGTTTTTCTGGAGATCCTTTTCACCATCACTGTGATAAGCCATTCCTTCTCTTCCGTCGTGATACAAATTCAAAAGGCATGAATTGTAAGTTTCACCAGTCAGTTCTTCACACTTTTTCTTCAGCTCAAGCAATTTATCTGTGAAAATTTCAGCTCTTTTAGTGCGACCGGAATAGGTGTATTCAAATGGTTTTTCGGCAAACCATGCTACTTTGCGTTTGGTTTCAATCAGTTTTCCGAAGATAATTGCTTCATCGTTTTTCCATGGAATTTCCGACAGCAAAAAATTAAGATAAAAATCACAATCGTCTTTACTGAACACTTTTCCATAATAATTGACCGTTCCGCCGTAAGGCAGAAGGTTTTTATTCTTGTCGGCGGAAAAATCAAACAAACTCAGAAGTTTCTATTATTTGCTGTTCAGATGGTAATAAGCCAACATTTTGTAGTAAAGTTTCGCTGCCAAAAATGCCGTTGGTTTTGAATACGGCGAATCCATCAGTTCCACAATATCGAAAGCAACTACATTGCATTTTTCAAAAACTTTTTTCAAAAGCTCCAAGGTTGGGTACCATTGCAGTCCGCCCGGTTCGGGCGTTCCAGTAGAAGGAGCAATTGAAGGATCGAACGCATCCAAATCAATTGTAATATAAACATTTCCCGATACCTTTTCCAAAACGTCATCAATCCATTTTGGATTTGCAGCGATTTCATGAGCCCAGAAACATTGTCCTTCAGGAACATATTCCATTTCCTCCACATCGCAGGATCTGATACCTACTTGAACAAGATTTAGTTTCTGTCTCGCTTCAAAAACCGCACAGGCGTGGTTGGATGTTGAACCGTGAAATTCCGGACGTAAATCTGTGTGAGCATCCAGTTGAAGAACAGTTAAATCAGGATATTTTTCCCCAAACGCACGGATCGAGCCAATGGAAACCGAATGTTCTCCGCCAAAAAGCGTGAACAGTTTCCCATCGTTTTGCATCATTTCCATCGTTTTCTGGTAAACAGCTTCGGTCATCGCTTCCGGTGTGGAATTTTCAGAAACTTCTCCTGCCATCCAAACTCCTTCCAAATAGGGTTCAGTCCCGGTTTCAATATCGTAAAGCTCCATATTTTCGGAGGCATCAAGAAAGAGTTCCGGACCTTTGTCGGCTCCTTTGCCCCAAGTTGAAGTTCCGTCGTATGGAACGGTTACCAACATAACTTTTGAGTTTTCCAGAGTTGCATTTTCTTCAGGAATTCCTGCGTAAGTGTTCATATACTTTGTATTTAAATAATAATTTATTTTTTTCAAAGATATAATATAGCCACAAATCCGTAGAATGTGGCAGTATTTACTTTTTCTAGTATCCGAGTAATTTCAGCACATCTTCCGGCTCCTGTTTTTCGCGAAAGATTTCATACTGGAAATTACCTTCTTCATCTTTCTGAATGAGGACGTGTCTCGGTTGCGGCATCAAACAGTGGTGAACACCACCATAACCACCAATCGTTTCCTGATATGCTCCTGTATGGAAAAACCCGATGTACAAAGGTTTTGTATCACTAAAAACAGGAAGATAAATTGCGTTCGTGTGCTGTTCGGAGTTGTAGTAATCATCGGAATCGCAGGTTAAACCTCCTAGGAAAACTCTTTCGTATGTGTCGTCCCAACGGTTGAGAGGAAGCATGATGAAATGGCGCGAAATTGCCCAAGTGTCGGGCAAAGTTGTCATGAAAGAAGAATCAATCATGTTCCATTTTTCTCTGTCGTTCTGGCGTTTCTGTGAAATAATTTTGTATAGATTCGCACCGCTCTCTCCTACTGTAAAACTTCCGAATTCAGTATAAATATTTGGTTCTTCCACTCCTTCTTCTTCACAGAATTTCTTAATCTGCGACACAATTTCATTCACCATGTACTGATAATCGTAATCGAAATTCAAAGAAGTTTTGATTGGGAAACCACCTCCAATATTCAGGGAATCAACTTCCGGTGCAATTTTTTTCAGTCTTGCGTAAACACGAAGACATTTATACAATTCGTTCCAGTAATACGCCGTATCCTTGATACCTGTATTAATGAAGAAATGCAGCATTTTTAAACGCGCATGAGGATGTTCAGCGATTTTTTGTGAATAATATGGGATGATATCTTTGTAACCAATTCCCAGACGCGATGTATAAAATTCAAATTTTGGCTCTTCCTCGGAAGCAATGCGGATTCCGATGTTGAATGTCGCATCAATACTTTCCGTAAGCTTGTCGAGTTCGCGGTAATTATCAAGAATCGGAATGATGTTCTGAAAACCATCGTTTACCAAATCGGAGATTTTCTCCAGGTAATCATCAGTTTTAAATCCGTTACAAATCACCTCAATATTTCGGTCTACTTTTCCTTTATCGAAAAGAGATTTCACAATATCCATGTCATACGCCGAAGAAGTTTCGATGGAAATATCATTCTGCAGAGCTTCTTCCAAAACAAAGTTGAAATGACTGGATTTTGTGCAGTAGCAATATCTGTAGGTTTTGGTGTAGTCGTGCTTTTCAAAAGCTTCTTTGAACCAGCCTTTTGCACGTTGAATATTCTGTGAAATCTTTGGCAGATAACTGATTTTCAATGGAGTTCCAAACTGTTCAATCACTTCCATTAAAGGAATATCATGAAAAAGGAGACTGTTTTCGGCAACGTTGAATTCCTCCGTTGGGAAATACAAAGTTTGGTCAATAAGTTCGGAATATTTGATTTTCATCAGTCGTCTAAAATTAAGAATTGAGATGCAAAAATAACTATTTAGTAAAGATAAATCCGATTTTGGATATGAATTTTTAGAGGTAGTTTTCGCCGACAAAAAACAGCAAATCGCCGGAAGAATAATTAATCTCAACTGTTTCTTTTGCTGCGAAATTGCGCGCCCACAAACCTTTGTGCATTTCTAAAGTAACGTTATCGATTTCCCAGTTTAAGCCTTTTGAAACCACATTTTCTGCTTTAGGAAAAGGATACAGCGAAATCATGCGACCGCTTACATTCTCCAGTACGAAATTTTTCGGAATAAAATAATACGTTGAAAATTCATCGTAAAAACGAATTTCCATTTTGTCCTTAAACGAAAATGCCACCGTAAGATTTCCAAGGAAATGGTCCATTTCTCCACCGCTTCCACCGTAAACATCAAGGTTTTTGATTCCCTTTTCCACTAAAATTTCCAGGGCTTTTTCAAAATCTGTTTTATCCTGATCAGGCGTGAAAATAAATTTTTCACCATAATTTTTTTCATGCGCTCCGGAATGAGAATCGAAATCTCCCGAGATAAAATCCAGCTTTTCAACCGGAAAACCCAATTGTTTCAAATAATGATATGCACCATCGGTACAGGCAATAAGTCCGTATCCTTCTAAAGACGGAAAGCTTTTCGGCGGCGTTCCGTTAATAAACAAAAGTGCTTTGTATTGGATTGCTGAATTCACGACTTATTGAACACTTGAAAATTCTAGCTGCGATCTGAAGGATTCCAGTATTCTTCGGTTTCGTTCTGAAGTTTGGAAACATAACGCGCCAAAACGAAAAGATAGTCCGAAAGACGATTGAGATATTTGATAAGTTCCGGGCGAACTTCTTCCGATTCATTCAGAAAAACCAAAGAGCGTTCTGCTCTTCTGCAAACGGTTCTTGCTACATGAAGCGATGTCGCCGCTTTTCCGCCACCCGGTAAAATGAAATATTGTAACGCTTCCAAAGATTCTTCCATCTTGTC
The DNA here is from genome assembly GCA_023458415.1 of Bacteroidota bacterium. Taxonomy (GTDB): domain Bacteria; phylum Bacteroidota; class Bacteroidia; order Flavobacteriales; family Weeksellaceae; genus JAEWZO01. The sequence goes on along the minus strand of JAEWZO010000030.1, from coordinate 11,521 downwards.
GATCCAGCTTTCCAGTTCTTCAATTTCAGTTTCGGAAATAACGAGCGGCAATCTGGATTTACCGTTGGCTAAAAACATCTTGTCAACCGGCGTTGCAGCTTCCGAACCAACTGTAAAAAGATCAAACTGAATTTTTTTCAACTGGTTTAAAACCTCAGCATTTTCCACCTGGCTTTTCGCAACACCGATGAAGGCATTCAGCTCATCGATTGTGCCATAACTGTCGACGCGCGCAGATGCTTTCGAAACGCGTGTTCCGCCGTAGAGCGCAGTTTGTCCTTTGTCTCCTGTTTTCGTATATACTTTCATCGCTCAGTTTTTCAGATTATTTTTTCACTTCCACAAACTGATATACCATCTGGTTTTTCGGATTGTAGATAACAGTACTGGAATTGGGAAAACGGTTTACCTTGTAGAATTCCACGTTTTTGTCGTTTTTAATATCATCAAGAAAACTGGTATCGACGGTATTGGGCGGAAGAAATTTTTCAAAAAATGTAATTTTTTCCACAAAACTCGCACCGTCAACTTTCTTGAATTCTTTGGTAGATTTAGCTTCATCAGTAGTCGGCTGTTCCACTAAAGTTTTCAGCAATAAATCTCTATCGGTAGCTTTATAACGGAAAATGTAAAAAGGTGCACCGTTTGGAAATGCAACTTTTCTTCCGGTTTCATTTTCAAGCATTGTTGGATTCTGATGCGGAAAAACTGAACTGAAAGTCACAGTTTCAGCGTTAACAATTTTGTTAAGCTGCTCATTTACGGTTTCCTGAACCAGTTCGTTGGCTTTCTGTTGCGCTTTTTCCTGCGCCGTTGTTACTGTTGAAGTTACTGTTTCTTCAATTTTATTGCACGAAAGCGCGATTAAAAAAACCAGTGTTGATATGATTATTTTTTTCATTTTGAATTTGTTAATTGTCGCGATACGAATTTACCAATTTATCCAAATTGAGACTTCTTGCCGAAGCATCGAAAATTTCACGGTAAGTACCGTTCAGATCGATTAATTCGTCGTGGGTTCCGCTTTCAACGACTTCACCTTTCTTCATTACATAAATTTTATCTGAATCTAAAATCTGCGAAAGCGAGTGCGAGATAATAACTACGGTTCTTCCTTTCTTAATCGCGTCCAGTGAGTTTTTGATCTGCTCTGTTGCGATGGCATCCAAACTTGCAGTTGGCTCATCAAGGAATAAAATCGGAGGATCTTTAAGGAAAAGACGCGCAATAGCAATACGTTGCTGCTGTCCACCGGAAAGTTGTGTCGCTTCGTGATCGTAACCTTCAGGAAGTTCCATAATCTGATCGTGCAAGTAAGCTTTTTTCGCTGCGATTTCAATTTCTTCGAAAGAGGCATTCATATTTCCGTAACGGATATTATCCTCAATACTTCCCTGGAAAATGTGGTTTTTTTGCAGAACAAGACCAATATCATCTCGCAGATATTCGTTGTCGTAATCGTTCAAATCAATATTATCGAGTACAATTTTTCCAGAATTCGGAAGATAAAACTTACACAAAAGATTAATTACGGTCGATTTCCCGGCGCCACTCAGCCCGACCAAAGCCGTTGTTTTTCCGTCCTCGATGGTCATTGAAACATTTCTCAAAGCTTTCGCACCACCCGGATAAGCGAAATCGACATTTCTTAATTCGAACGTACCGTTAATCTGTGGTTTTTCTTTTCCGGACGGTTCTTTTTCGTCGTCGGCATTCAAAATATCAAAATATCCTTCGGCATAAATCATCGCATCATTCATATCATCATAAATCCTGTGAAGCTGACGAATAGGCGCAGAAACATTGTTGAAAAGCATGATGTGAAGCATAATCGCACCGATTGTCATCTGCTGATCGAGCACGAGATACACGGTTAAAAGTATGATTATTACTACACCAAACTGTTCGATAAAAGTTTTAAGTCCGTCGTATACGAAGTTTGTTCGTCTTGTATGCAACTGACTTTCCATAAGCTGCATCTGAAGATCGTACTGTTTTTTTCCTTCAAATTTTTCACGGACAAAACTCTTAATCACCATAATTGAATTGATGAGATTAAGCAGACCGGAATTTTTCTGTTCACGCTGATCACGCAAAGTCCTGCGAACACCGCTAAGTTTTCCCGCCTGAACCGAGCTTACCCAAAAGTAAATCGGAACAACAATAGTAGAAACTAAACCGACGTACGCATTCTGCATATACATCACGACCAAAGCAATAATAGCATTGGAAAAAAGCGGAAGAATATCGATAAAGAAATTCTGAACCAAACGCGTCAAACTGGATATACCCTGATCAATACGCGTTTGCAGCTTTCCTGATTCGTGATTTTCATCGGTGAAATACGCCACACGATACGTAAGAATTTTATCAATCGCGGTTTGCGCCAACACAGAACTTACATTAATCCTGATTTTTTCTCCGTACCATTTCTGACCAAAATTGATGAAGATATTCAACAGTTCCTTCCCTAAAAGAATTGCAGAAATAATGATTAAAACCTGCATTCCTTCGTTCATTGGTTCAGGAAGTTTCATCAACTGTTCTACTTCATCAACGGTATATTTCAGTACGAGCGGATTTACCTGCGCCATTAATGCGCCAATGAAAGTAAGCGCCAAAGTTCCGAAAATCATCCATTTATATGGCTTGATAAAGGGAAGAATCTGGCGGTAAATGCCGATAAGATTTACTGTTCGTTTAAAAGGTTTTGCCATGCGCAACGTTTCAGCAAAAATAATACTGTAATTTTTCTATCCTTCGAAAGAATGCGTGGTAACGTACTGAAGTTCAGGTTTACCCGCAACTTTTCCGTCGGATTCCGCCTGTTGCAGCGGATATTGTGTTGTGATTTCTTTCTTTTGAAAAAGATAGGAATTATTTGCCGATTTATCTACCACTGAACTGAAAATATGCTCGATTTCCGGATTGGCAAGTGATGCAAAACCAATCTCGTCGAAGCCAAACATCAAACGAAGATTATCGGTTCCTGCAAAATTTTCGTTCACGAAATTCTGAAACTGATCTCTTGAATCGAAATTCCCCGCCCAAATATTGTAAACAAACTGTCTTTTCTTTGGCTTATTAAGAATATCCTGATATACAAAGTTTTCACCCAAATAAGCTTCACGAACCTGTGGATCGTTCGCCAAATCCTGAGGAAGACCTTCTTTCAGAATTCTTCCTTCGAACATAATGTAGGTTTTATGTGTAATAGCCAGCGTTTGCTGTACATTGTGGTCGGTAATTAAAATCCCAATATTTTTATCAACGAGACTTCTTACAATTTTCTGAATATCTTCAACCGCAATTGGGTCTACTCCGGCAAACGGTTCATCCAAAAGAATAAAGTTGGGACTGGTTGCCAAACAGCGCGCAATTTCAGTTCTTCTTCTTTCTCCACCGGAAAGCAAATCACCTCGGTTTTTACGGACATGTTGAAGGGAAAATTCTTCAATCAGTTCGTCGCATTTCATCTGCTGTTCGCGTTTTGAAAGTTTCGTAAGCTGAAGCACGCCCATAATATTATCTTCCACAGAAAGTTTTCTGAAAACCGACGCTTCCTGCGCCAGATAACCTATTCCTTTCTGCGCACGGCGGTACATTGCATCGGTAGTAATTTCTTTGTTATCGAGAAATATTTTTCCGGCGGTAGGTTTTACGAGGCCCACAATCATGTAGAATGTTGTAGTTTTTCCGGCTCCGTTCGGACCGAGAAGTCCAACAATCTGTCCCTGTTCAACCTGAACGGAAACACCTTTCACTACTTTTTTCGGACCGTATTCTTTGATTAAATTTTCTCCCCGTAAAATCATATCTGCAAATATATAGTTTTTGCTTTATGTTATTTTTGTTCTGAGCTAAACACTGTAACAAATAGCGTACTAACTGCGACAGATTATTAAAAATCAAACACAAAAGAAATTATGGAAACTTACGGCTACACCAATCCGGAAAACAACAACCAACCTCCACGTCCCTATTCCGATCCTTATAAAAGTGAGAAAAAACTTGCTGCAGGATTACTCGGTATTTTTTTGGGAACCTTTGGTGCAAATAAATTTTTTCTGGGGTACATTAATGAGGGTATCATCCAAATTGTCCTGAATTTAATTACCTGCGGTGTGGCAGCAACTGTTCCGTTGATTGAAGGAATTATTTATTTAACCATGAGTGATGAACAGTTTGACCATACTTACATCAGAAACAAAAAAGCCTGGTTTTAATAACATAAAAGCTCCCGTTTTGGGAGCTTTTTTTATTTGTTGTTGAGAAGTATGGCGGCTTCTTTTGCGGCGTACGTAAAAATCATATCCGCGCCGGCCCGCTTAATACAGGTTAAACTTTCGATAACGGCTTTATCATTATCCAGCCAACCGTTTTGTGCAGCTGCTTTCAGCATAGCATATTCTCCGGAAACATGATAAACAGCAATTGGCAAATCGATATTCTGACGAACCTGTGAAACGATATCAAGATAAGGCATTCCCGGTTTTATCATTATTATATCTGCTCCTTCGGCGATATCTTTAAAAACCTCATCAATCGCCTCACGTGAGTTATGAAAATCCATTTGATAGGTTTTCTTATCCTTCGGAATTTCTGTATTTTCTTTAGGAGCACTATCCAAAGCACTTCTGAACGGACCATAAAAAGAGCTCGCATATTTTGCAGCATAGCTTAAAATACCAACATCGGTAAAACCGTTCTCCTCTAATCCTGTGCGAATGGCTGCAACTCTTCCGTCCATCATATCACTTGGTGCAACGATATCTGCACCTGCTTCGGCATGGGAAACAGACATTTTCACCAAAGCTTCGTTGGTGGCATCGTTATCAATTTTTCCATTGGTAATAATCCCATCGTGACCGTAAACTGAATATGGATCCAGAGCAACATCCGGCATAATTACCATTCCGGGAACTGCTTTTCTGATCGCTCTGATTGCATTCTGCATCAAACCATCGGGATTCCAGGATTCCTTCCCTGTGTTGTCTTTCAGATTTTCCGAAACCTTCATATAGAGATTTACAGCTTTTACACCAAGAGTAAAAAGTTCTTTACACTCTTCTACTGCAAGATCAAGTGTTCTTATGTAAATTCCAGGCATCGAAGGAATGGCTTCCTGCTTGTTTTCGCCTTCCATAATAAACATCGGCATCACAAAATCGTTGGTCGTAAGTACTGTTTCCTGCACAAGTGCTCTTACTGCAGGTGTGGTTCTTAATCTTCTGTTTCTGGAGTAAATCATCATTATTTTCTTTTGGAATAGTATTTGAATATTCCACTGCAAATTTAATTATAGTTTTACACAAAAACTATTGTAAATTAATTTGGATTTCTTACATTTGTGAGGATTTTAGTATAAATCAAGTTATTATAAGTGAAAAAATTACTATTTTTTATAACATTCATCGGCAGTTTAACGGTTTTTTCGGAAAATATTTCCGCGCAAACCTCTTTAAGAGAACCGATGTCCGCATCTCAGAAAACTGATGACGGTGTGCTCGTTGCATACCCAAATCCGGCGAGAGATTTTATCGTTATTAAATCAAAAGACAGCAATCTTAAGATTAAGAGCGTAACTTTTTACTCCATTCTCGGAACTCAGGTTGCGGAATATGCTGTCAATAGAAATTCCGGTGAGATTCGTCTGGACAGACTGAGACCAGGAAAATATCTGATGCGATATACCATGAGCGATAATACCCAGAAAGTGACGCAGTTTATCAAACAATAATTGACACCAAATCCCTTTAAATAGAAGCGCCAGATTTTAATAAAATCCGGCGCTTTTTCTTTGTTTGATATTTTTTTAATAATCTGATGAAGCAGATTCATTATTCAGCAGAGAAACCGCAGAGGAAGTTCCAATTCTTTTTACTCCCATCGCAATCATTTTCTCGGCATCCTCCGGAGTTCGAACTCCACCCGCTGCTTTCACAGGCAAATTTCCAGCATGATCCAGCATGATTTTTATTCCTTCAAAAGTGGCACCATTCGGTTTTCCGCCTTCTGTCTGAAAGAATCCTGTTGAAGATTTAACAAAAACCAACTGCTCTTTTCCTGAAAAATTTTCAGAGACCCATTCTGATATTTTGGAAGTAATGTCCGCAATTTCGACATCACTTAATGCAGCGATTTCGATAATCCATTTTGCAATCTTATTATTATCCAGACAAAGTTTTGTGCAGGAAAGAAATTCGTTTTTCACCAAATCGAGCTCTCCTTTTTTATACGCTTCGAAATTGATAACAAAATCCAGTTCGTCGGCACCGTCTTCAATAGCTTTAAGTGCTTCAGCCATTTTCTCTTCAGTAGTGTAAGTACCTTCGTGAAAACCGATTACTGTACCCAACTTCACATTCGAATTTTTCTCTTTGAGATAATCCGAAACCAGCTTTACATAATCAGGACGAATCATCACCGCAAAGAGTTTATTGGCGATGGCTTCATCAGTAAGTTCGAAAACTTTCTGTAAAGTAGCATCATCTGAAAGACCAGACTGCAACGGAGTTTTCAAATAAGTGGAATCTAAATATTCTGCAACGTTCATTATAGTATTGTTTGTTGCAAAATTACGTAAAATTTAGCGTTATTTACACGCGAAGCTGACGACTGATGCTCTGATCGAGGGAAATAATCGTTTCTGTTCTGGTAACTCCTTTCAGCTTTTGAAGTTTGTTCAAAACTGTCATCAAATGATCGTTATCTTTACACAAAACTTTTAGAAAAATAGTGTAATTTCCGGTGGTGTAATGCGCTTCAACCACTTCTCTGATATCATTCAGTGCCTTCACCGCATCCGGATAATGACTCGGTCTGTCGAGAAAAACACCGATGTAACACACCACTTTATACCCGATTTTTTTAGGATTCAGAAATGAAATTGAATTCTCAATAATTCCTGCCTGCTCCAGTTTTTTAATCCGTTGATGCACGGCTGTAGTGGAAATATTTACATTTTTTGAAATGAGAGCCAGAGAAGATTTTGCGTTATCCATTAACATATGAATAATTTTCTTGTCGGTTTCGTCCAGGTGATAATCGGAATTGGTGATATTTTTCATTTTTTTCTCAACGTTTTATATTCTCCAGCGACATAATAACGGGAAAATGATCGCTGTAACCGCCGATATACCTTGTACCGGCATAGGTTCGGAAAGGTCTTCCGTGGAATCTTTTGTCCCAATCCATTATTTTCATTGGCTTGAAAACTTCTGCCTTGCGAAACTGAAGTGGGAAAACCCCATCGAAAAACTCTTTTGAGATTATAATTTGGTCAAAAAGCAGACCAAACTTTGAGTGAAAATTTGAAAAAATTCTGTCCTGATAAACTTGGGAAAACGGATTGAACAGTCGAGTTTCAGAATCCGGAACATTAAGGAAATTTTGAACGTTTTCTGAATTCGGATTGTCATTAAAATCGCCTAAAATCATTACAGCTCCACCCTGCTCTTTCGTTAAACCAACAATACGCTCCTTGATTTCGTTAAGAATGTATTTCCGTTTTGGAAGATTGATATCCTGATCGCGCTTGGAAGGTAAATGTAGAACAAAAGTGTGAAGCAACTCGCCTCGATATTTGAATTTGCAGTAAAGCACATCCCTTGTTGTATCGTAATTTTCAGGATTTTCATCAACAATTTCAAAGAAAAAACTGATTGGTTCGGAGGAAATAATTTCTATTTCATTTCTGTCGTAAAGCAGCGCTACATCAACGCCGCGCTCGTCCATACTATCATAATGAACGTATCCGAAATTACCGGAAAAAGGCTCAAGTTTTAGCAAATCCTGCAGCGGCTGCTCTCCCTGAATTTCACTTACCCCGATAAGAAAAGGCAGCTGACCTTTATCTTCCTTTACCAGTTCGAAAACGTGAGCGATTTTGTGAATTTTGTTCTGGTATCTTTTTTCTGTCCAGTTTTTAAGTGCCGGAACTCTGTTACCATTCTTGGTGGTAATGAGATAATCAACAGAGTACAGATTTTCAAGATTGTAGAAAACTGCAAACTGCTGATCTACTGTTGACTTTGAAAATTCCGGTTCATTCATTATTTCGTTCCGCATTGTGTGAATCTTTAATCTTCCAGAAGATCTGGTCTGCGTTCTGTGGTTATTCTGACGGCTTCATCGTGCCTCCATTCTTCAATTTTTCCCGAATTTCCACTTAGCAATATGGCAGGAACTTTCAAACCTTTATAATCTTCCGGCCTTGTGTAAATGGGCGGTGAAAGAAGTCCGTCTTGAAAACTATCTGTCAATGCGCTCTGTTCATCATTCAAAACTCCGGGAAGCAGCCTGATTACAGAATCAGCCAAAACGCAAGCCGCTAATTCGCCGCCGGTAAGTACAAAATCTCCAATGGAAATTTCTTTAGTAACATGCAAATCGCGAACGCGCTGATCAATTCCTTTGTAATGTCCGCAGAGAAAAATCAGATTATTTTTTATTGAAAGTGTATTGGCAATTTTCTGGTTCAGCGTTTCTCCGTCCGGTGTTAAGTAAATAATTTCGTCGTAGTCTCGCTGCGCTTTCAGTTCAGAAATACAGTTATCCAATGGCTCCACCATCATCACCATTCCGGCTCCACCTCCATAAAGTTCATCGTCAATCTGACGGTGACGACCCAAACCAAATTCGCGAAGATGATGAAAATGAACTTCCACCAAACCTTTTTCCTTTGCTCTTTTCAAAATTGAAGCCTGAAAAGGACTTTCCATTAATTCGGGAAGCACACTGATGATATCAATTCTCATTGTTCTGTATTGTTTTTCCGGTTAGGAAGTATGATGAGGCGAAGTGAAGAATCTTTATTGAAGTAACTCCACATCCAGTTGAAGAAAATTGCGAGTTTATTTCGTACCGAAAGAATGAGCATTAAATGCAGAAACATCCAGAAATACCACGCAAAAATCCCTTGAAATTTAAAGTTAGGCAAATCGACCACTGCTCTGTGTTTTCCGATTGTGGCCATGCTGCCTCGATCTTTGTACTCGTACTCTTTCCAATCTGTTTCAGATTTTTTCAGAATATTTTTTCCCAAATTCTTCCCTTGGTTTATTGCAACATTTGCAACTTGCGGATGTCCTTGTGGATACAGCGGCGTTTCCATGTAAGCAATATCACCAATAGCGAAAACATTTTCATAGCCTTCAACACGGTTGAAGCGGTCGGTTTTGTAGCGGTTTCTGAAAAGTATTTCTGGGTTTAATCCTTCAATAACATTTCCGGTAACACCTGCTGCCCAAATCACATTATTCGCCGGAATAGATTTTCCGCTATCCAGAAAAACACGATCACCGTCGTAATCATTAACTCTTTCACCACTGAGAAATTTTACACCAAGATCTTTTAGATACTTTTCGGATTTTTTCTGTGCTTCATCGCTCATCACGCTCAGCGGCATATCGGTAGAACTTACGAGCACAATGTTAAGATCGCTGAAATTCATGTGCGGATAATCGCGTGGAAGAATTTCCTTTTTCATCTCAGCGAAAGCTCCCGCAAGTTCAACTCCAGTCGGGCCGCTTCCGACTATCACGATATTCCAGTTACCGTCATCGCTGCGTTTTCTTTCGATGATCAGTTTTTCAAAGGTTTGCAGTACATGATTTCTGATGGCAATGGCTTCCTGGGTGTTTTTCATCCCAAAAGCCAATTCCTTCATTTTTTTGTTACCGAAAAAATTAGTTTTACAGCCTGTTGCGATCACCAGTTTATCATAACTGAATTCTGCTTCTTCGGTAATAATTTTATTTTGCTCCGGATCTATTCTTAGAACATTGGTCATTCTGTACTGCGTATTCCGGGACCGCTGAAATATTTTCCGGAAAGGGAATGAAATATTGGAAGGTTCGATCCGTCCGCAGGCAACCTGATAGAACAGCGGCTGAAACATATGATGGTTAACCCTGTCGATTACGATGACCTTTTTATTTTTGTTATTGAGCGTCTTGGCGAGTTGTAAACCCGCAAAACCGCCACCAATAATCACAATTTTCTCCCTGCTTTGCATTGCACAAAAATACTGAATTTTCTTTAGCTGAATTTTAGCTAAAATCTTAGTTTTGCAACCTGATGGCGAAAAGAAAACCGACAAAAAAAACCACCCGAAAAATTCATAAAAACCGAAAACAGCAATGGCGTTTCCGGAGGATTTTTGTACTTGTTTTTCTTTTTATAGCGCTTCTTGGAACGGGTTTTTTCCTTAAGGAAAAGATTGCGTTCTATTACGCCATGTTTTTCGACCGGTTTGAACATAAAAAACTTCGCAATTCCGAACGTGAAGCAGCCAGAATCGACCGAATTGTTGGAAAATATGCTGATAAAACCTTTGGTTTCGATATATCGCACTACCAGGAAAGCCGCGACATCCGTTGGGATTCACTTTCGATTGGGAACAGAACCATTCCGCTAAAGTTCGTGATTCTTCGCGCAACAATGGGCAACAGAAGTAAAGACAAAAACTTCGATGAATTTTGGCAGACGGCAAAAAAGCACGATCTCATCCGCGGTGCGTATCACTTTTACAGACCGGACGAAGATCCTGTGAAACAGGCCAATAACTTCCTGGAATCTGTAAAACTGGAAGAAGGAGATTTGGTTCCCGTCCTGGATATCGAAAGGAATCCTGTGAAATTTTCAAAAGAAGAACTGCGGGAAAACATAAAAATCTGGCTGAAAATTGTAGAAGAAAAATATGGTGAAAAACCGATTATCTACACATTTTATCATTACTATAAAGACAATCTTCGCGGAGAGTTCGACGAGTATCCGCTTTGGCTTGCCAACTACAACAACGTCCCAGAACCGAGTGAGGAAGACGACTGGAAAATGTGGCAGTTTACCGAGAATGGAATTGTTTACGGCATCAATACGAAAGTTGACCTGAACGTTTTCAACGGGAGTGTCTGGAATTTACGGCGCCTCACGGTGGACTGATTTCTGATTTCGTATTTTCGCAGAAGAATTTCAATTTCAAAAAAATGAATTACGTTTCTGCGGAAAACCTCAGCAAATCTTACGGCGTCAAAACTCTTTTCGATAATATTTCATTCAACATTAATGAAGGCGACAAAATAGCAATTGTAGCCAAAAACGGAAGTGGAAAATCTACCCTTCTTAAAATTCTCCTCGGAAAAGAAATTGCCGACAGCGGAGAAGTTATCATCAACAAAGATGTGCAGGTCGTTCTTTTCGATCAGGAAATTGAATTCGATTCGAAACTTTCAGTGGAAGAATTCATGATGACACTGGATTCCGAACCTATTAAAGCGCTGAAAAACTATCATAAATCGTTGCACTCCGACGATCATGATTTCATTGAAAAAGCTTTGGCAGACATGGAAGTTCACAAAGCATGGGATTTGGAAAATGAAATGAAACAGATTCTTTCCCAACTGAAAATCACCGATTTGGACGCAAAAATGGGAACACTTTCCGGTGGACAGATTAAACGTGTTGCTCTTGCAAAACTTCTCACCGAAACCCGCGCAGAACATCGTCACGTACTGCTAAT
>JAEWZO010000029.1 GCA_023458415.1 Bacteroidota bacterium | reverse complement strand
ATCTGATTTTTACTGACATATTGTTTAAAGTTTTGGGAACTCGTCCCGGTTAATTATTTTGAGAGTGCAAAAATAGGAAAAATTTTTGAATGTGATAATATGAGAATGTGATAATTAGATAATTTTTTAGAAGCCGGGAACCTGCTTTCACTACTCGCTTTTTTGGCAGGTTCGACTTCGCTCAGCCACCAAAAAGAGCTCAAACAGGCCGTTCAATCAGGGCTAGAGATTAGCGCAAACAACAAAATTCCGCCATAAAATAAAACAGGAATTATCCCTAAAAAAACCAATACCAGTTATATTTACCACTTTCCGCAAATTCCATTAAAGTGAACAATCCATTTCCTACCGCAAACAAGTTAACAGCAATCATCAGAATAAAACTTCCAAAACTTCCTATTTGCCACAACCATCTCAACTCACCGTATCGCAGCGACTCAACAAGCATTGGAGTTACAACAGCCAGCAGAAAGACGGTCAAGATCCAAGGAACAACTTTCTCGTAGGAATAAGCAAAATGGTTTTGATTTGTTTTCAAAACTACAAAGTATCTAATTCTCAAATTATCTCATTATCTAATTCCCCACCATTCCCATATAGAAAAAGCCGTAACATTTCTGATTTTCTTCTAAACCAAGAAAATCACCGATGTGGTCTTTCATTCCGGAAGTTGACCAATAACAACCGACATTATGAGCAGTGCAAGTAAGATACATATTCTGAACAGCCATTGCGGTTGCAGCCACTTCTTCCCATTCGGGAACAAGAGCTGAAAAATTTACGCAAACCGCTGCGACTGCATCAGATTTCTGAACTTTTGAAGAAATATCGAGGTATTTTTTCTCCAGGAAAACTTCAGGACGTGTGTTTTGCTTATACAGTTCCGCCAGTTTTTCACCTAGCAACTCTTTTTCAGTGCCGCGAAAAACGATAAATCTCCAAGGTTTCGTTTTCTTATGATTGGGTACGAAGTTGGCAGCATTCAGGATTTCATCTAAAATTTCCTGCGGAATAACTTCGCCAGTATAATCTTTTGGGAAACGGCTTCTGCGGTTTTCAATTATATTTTTTAAAATTTCAGGATTATTCATATCCCACAAAAATAGGCATTTAACTTAAGTGGAAGCTAAATGCCGATGATTAAAAAAACCAATAAATACCTCTTTTACAATGAAAGTTAAGGGATTAACCTCCATTGGTTTCCGTCGCTTAAATCAAAGCCAACCAATCCAACTTGAGTGTCGTAATAAATTTTCTGGTAAATCTCGAATGGTTGCTGAGCGGTATAGATAAAGACATTTTCATAAGTGACACCGTTCGCATTAAGTGATTGTGTGGCGCTGTTATAATCAATCAACTGACCATCAACGGTTCCCTGAACATATGCATCAATTAATTTAGGAACTTGTTGAAAAGCCAAATCATAATCAACAGGTCTTTTCACGAAATGATAATTGATATTTCTGTTCTGATTTGCAAGAGTAATGGTTTTCTGATCTAGATGAATCCATTTGTCCCCAAACATCGGCGAATTGGAATCGTTACTCGTACTTTCGTTAACATCCTGCACTGTGAAGGTTAAAACCTCATCTTCCTGATTGTTATATTTCACCACTTTTCCAACTGTCAAATGGTTAAGCAATTTACTTTGATCAGCCTGATCGAATTTATAATAAGCATGGGAATTTTCCTCGGAAACACGGCAACTGAAAAGAGTTAAAAGCACTGAAACCAAAAACAAATTTTTCATAATTGCGATTTAAGATTATAAAATCAGTTTAATTTTCTGATGAATTTTGTTCAAAAAAAATTCGTCTCCTACTTTCTTATCCTTCATAATCTGTGCCATCGGACTTTCTTCTGAGATTGCATAAAAACGGTCGCCTTCAAAGAAAAATTCACCTAAACCAACCGAAATATAAAATCGTGCTTTATTCGTAATTACCAAAGAGCCCAACTGCGCAATTTCATGTTTTGCTGGAATTACTTTTGCAAAATCCTTCTGCATTTTTTTCAGTGCGCACATCTGTTTGTCGAGATGATAAATCTCTTCCTGCATTTCTTCACGGAAAGAATCGTATTTCGGAGTTTTCTTAATGTCGCGGCTAGCTTCCAATGTGAAATTCAGATAAAATTCCAGCGTTTTTATTTTCCCTGAAATCATATCTTTTACAAAAGTTCTGATGGCTTTTTTATCGTAATCCGCAACATTCATCCGCACTAAAATATAGAATTGAAATTAAACGGTACGCTGCAAAATCTTCACCAAAGAAAAGAGCGGACTTTCGTCCGCTCCCAAATTTTCATTAATGTAATACTATTTTTCGCTGATTTCTTTCAGTTTAGCCAAACCTTCACCGTACGATTCATCCATTCTTCCATCCATGAAAAGCGACATCAAATTCATTGGTCTTTCCAGCTCGGAATCAAGTGTCCATGTAACTTTCGTCTGATTTCCCTGTGGCGTTAGAATAACTTCGGAGTACGAAGTATCTTCAAATGGCCTTTTGAATTCCATCCTGGTTTTCTGTCTGCTGTTCGGCACCAACTCCACAATTTCCTGGCAACCGGCTCCTGCATTGTCATCTTTGCTGTCCCAACAGTAACGGTCGCCCACTGAACCCTGAGTTCCGGTGTACGTAATCGGCATATTCGGATCAATTTTCAGCCACGGATTCCATTCGTTAATGGCTTTAGTTGAACTGATGTGCGAATACACTTTATCAGCCGGAGCATTGATGACGATGGATTTTTCGAAATGATATTTTTCGCTCACCACGAACATGGCGATCACCACTGAGGCAACCAATGCCAACAAAACGTAAAGAAATTTTTTCATAGTTTAATTTTTAAAGTAACGCAAAAGTAGAAAATTTGTCCAGATTGCGGCAAACTCTTTTGAAAGGAACAAATTTTGTAAATTTATTTCCCTGAAATACAACACTTAAAAATGTCAAATATTCTTACAGAACCTTTCAAAACTCCCCATCAGACTCCACCTTTTAACGAGATAAAAAACGAAGATTTTCTTCCTGCATTCAAACAGCTGATCGCTGAAGCTGAACAGGAAATTAACGAAATAACCGGAAATTCGGAGGCACCCACTTTTGCAAATACTATTGAAGCAATGGCATATTCCGGAGATCAACTGGATTTGGCAGCAAGCATTTTCTTCAATCTGAATTCGGCTGAAACCAATGATGAAATACAGAAAATCGCCCAGGAAGTCTCTCCGCTTTTAACTGAATTTTCATCCAAAATTTCACAAAACGAGAAACTGTTTGAGAGAATTAAAACCGTTTACGACGAAAAAGTCAAATACGACCTGAATGAAGAACAGCAGACTTTGCTAAACGAGACATACAAAGGATTTGTTCGAAGTGGTGCGCTTTTGAATGAGGAAGACAAGAAAAAACTGGAGAAAATCAACATGGACCTTTCGGTGAAATCACTGCAGTTTGGGCAAAATGTTCTGGCCTCGACCAATGCTTATTTCAAACACATCACAGATAAAGAGCAACTGAAAGGAATTCCCGAAACTATATTGCAGCAATACGCCGAAGAAGCCAAAGAACGCAATCTTGACGGCTACGCAATCACGCTGCAATATCCAAGTTATGTTCCGGCAATGACGTATGCTGAAAACCGAGAGCTCAGAAGAGAACTCGCACTGGCCAACGGAAAAAAATCTTTTGACGGCGGCGAACTCGACAATCAGAATTTAATAAAAGAACTCATCAAATTGCGTCACGAAAAAGCAGTTTTGCTGGGTTACGAAAATTTCGCGGATTATGTTCTTGAAGAAAGAATGGCACAGTCGCCACTGAAAGTTGAAAAATTCCTGAAAGAACTTCTTGAAAAAGCAACGCCATACGCGCTGAAAGAAATTGAGGAGCTGAAATCTCTTGCAAAAGCGGATGGTATCGACGAAATGCAAAGTTGGGATCACAGTTTTTATGCGGAAAAACTTCGTAAAGAAAAATTCAACCTTAATGATGAAGAATTGAAACCTTATTTCCAGCTGGAAAAGGTGCAGGAAGCGGTTTTCGGTTTGGCTGAAAAGCTTTTCGAACTCACATTTGTTGACCGGAACGACATTCCAAAATACCACGAAGAAGTTAAAACCTACGAAATTTTCGAAGGTGAAAATCATAAGGCGATTCTTTATGCAGATTATCACCCAAGAAAAGGAAAAAGAGCCGGAGCGTGGATGACGAGCTACAAAAGCCAGTTTAAAAAGGATGGAAAAAATTCGAGACCGCAGATTTCTGTTGTGTGTAATTTCTCGAAACCAACGAAGGAAACTCCAAGCTTATTGACTTTCCAGGAAGTGACGACACTTTTCCATGAATTTGGGCACGCTTTACACGGCGTTCTTGCAGACACACAATATCCGAATCTTTCCGGAACATCTGTGAAATGGGATTTTGTCGAACTTCCGTCTCAGTTTCTGGAAAATTACTGCTACGAACCGGAGTTCCTGAAGACATTTGCTAAACATTATCAAACCGGCGAAGTTTTGCCGGATGAAAAAATTCAGAAAATTTCAGAATCCAAAAACTTCATGGAAGGGTATCAAACTTTGAGACAGCTTGGTTTCGGTCTTTTAGACATGGCTTATCATACAAAAATGGATAAAGTTTCCGATATTAAAACCTTTGAAACCGAAGAAACCAAAGCAACCAATCTATATCCAAGCAACCCGGAAACCGCGATGAGCCCGAGTTTTTCCCATATTTTTCAGGGTGGTTATTCGGCTGGATATTATTCTTACAAATGGGCCGAAGTTTTGGACGCTGATGCATTCCAGTACTTCAAGGAAAACGGTATCTTCAATCCGGAAATTGCAGTTAAATATAAAGGGTTGCTTTCTTCAGGCGGAACCAAAGATCCGATGGAATTGTATAAAAATTTCCGTGGCAGCGAACCGAAAGTGGAGAGTTTGCTGAAGCGTGCTTTCGGTTGATTATCGTAGGTTTGTTTCACAGAGTAACGCGGAGTTTGCACAGTGTTAAAGGAGGTTTCCTTTAAGGTCTTCCCTAATTTTCCGGATTTTTTTAAGTATCAGAAAACTGCGGATACTCTAAAAATTAACTCTGAAAACTCTGTGCTATCCAAGAAATACTGTTTTATCAAATAAAAAAAGCGCCCGCAAAAACAGGCACTTTCTATTTTTTTCAGGAATTAATGTCCGGAATTTCCGTCGATTCCGTGAGTGTGTCCGTGAGAAAGCTCTTCCGCCGTTGCTTCGCGGTTGTTCAGGATTTCAACTTCGAAATGAAGTGGCTTACCTGCCATCGGATGATTCAAATCTGCCACTACTGCTTCATTTGTTACTTCCACCACAAATGCCTGAAAATGATTTCCCTGATTGTCGGAAAGTGGTAAAATTGCTCCCACCGGAGGCAATTCCTGTCCCTCAAACATGTCGAGTGGCAACTGAACTACCGCTTCCGGGTTCAATTCGCCATAACCTTCTGCAGGAAGAATTGTGAAAGATGTGGTCTCTCCGGTTTTCAAACCTTTGATGTGCTCTTCAAATTTCGGAATCATCATTCCTGCGCCGTAAATAAATGAAAGTGGATTTTCGTTGGTGGTTTCTTCTACCACAACTTTTTCTCCGTTTTCGTCATCGGTTTTCAAAACATATTTTAGCGTTACCGCCTGATTGTTGTCGATTGTCATTGCTTTATTGTATTAAGTTTAAAATTTTCTTTGATAAAAAGTACAACTACCTTGCCTTAGATAGCAAAACTGCCAGATTGACAACTTGAAAGGAGAAATCCTGAATCACAGAATTTATTTGAATTCCTCTTTTCTCACCACCGCGTTTCGGGCTTTGGCTAGAATCGGAATTGAAATAAAACCGAGAACCGCCATAATCACCAACTGCAATGTGTGTGAAATGAACGCATAAGCCAAACCGACTTCTTCGCCCTCTGCGAAAGTTCTTCCCATAGAAAGAAAAAGAGCACCAATCCCAAGTTTTAAAGCCAAATGAAATGCGCCAATTCCGCCGGATGCAGGAATCATCATTCCCAAAGTTCCGACAACGATAATAAAGAAACCGTCGGCAATGGTAAAGTTGGAAGTTTCCGGAAGTGCAAAACAGATTAAATAAGCAGCCAAAAAATAGCAAATCCAAATCATCACCGAATGAAAAATAAATTTCCCGGGTTGCTTTAGTTTAAAAATGGAAAGTACGCCATCCAAAATACCGTCGATAATGGTTATAATTTTCCCAAGAACCGGAACATTGCGGAACTTGCTTCTGAAAGCGAAAAACAAAATTCCCGCAGCAGTTAAGATTCCAAAAATCAAGGCAACTTTATTGGGAGAAACATCAATATTGGCTTGCTGATAAAATGCCAAAATCGCGTCGTATTTAAAAGCCAATGTCAAAGCCAAAAAGCCGATCATGCAGAATAAGTCTACTACTCGCTCTAAAATAATGGTTCCGAATGATTTATCAACAGGAACCTTTTCCACACCGTACAAAGCTGTTGCTCTTGCCACTTCTCCACTTCTTGGAATTGTTAAATTCATCAGATAACCAAAAGAAATCGACCAGAATGAGTTGGAATTGGAAATCTTGTAACCCAGCGGCTCAAACAAAAGATTCCATCGGATTGCCCGAAACCAATACGCCAGAATCCCAAAAACTGCTGCTGCAGCAACCCACAGATAATTCGCTTTGGCAAAATATCCTTTAATCTTTTCGAATTCAAGACCGCGGAAAGCCAACCACATAAAAAAAACAGCCACTGCCATGGAAATGACAATGGTAAGTATTGTTTTTACTGAGATATTTTTTTTCTGATTTTTCAAATTAGGTCAGCAAATTTGTTTTTTCGTCCGGAAAGATAATCTTTGGCTGAAAGTCTTTTGCTTCTTCAGGCGTCATCTGTGCGTAAGAAATAATGATAATAATGTCGTTTTTCTGAACTTTTCTTGCCGCAGGACCGTTAAGACAGATTTCCCCGGATTTTCTTTTTCCTTTAATTGCATAGGTATCGAAACGCTCGCCGTTATTTACGTTAACGATATACACTCGTTCCCCTACAATAATTCCGGACGCATCCAGAAGATCCTCATCGATGGTAATACTGCCTATATAATTCAGATCAGATTCCGTCACTCGGACTCTGTGAATTTTAGATTTGAAAACTTCAATTAGCATGGCGCAAATTTATTAATAAAAAAATGAAATTTTCAATAAAAATACAAGTCATCTTCGCTGTCGTTAAATTGTACACAACCACGGTTTTATAGGACTTTTTCTGCTTATTTGGTAACAAAATCTTCCATTTGCGCAATTTCCGACATTATAATTTAGGAATTCATAATTTGAAAATAAAATTAAACAGATATTTAAAAAGCCTTTATTCATCGTTACTTGGCATGATTTTAGCATTTGGAAACACTGAATTTCTGTAAAAAAATTATTTACGAATTTTTGACCTTTATTAAAAAAACAATGGTTTATTGTTGAAAATTTCCAAAAAAATTTGCACGATATTAAAATTGTTTTATATTTGCTCTTATAAGTAAAACTAACTTTAATTATAATATTATGAACAAGTCCGAATTAATCGACGCAATGGCAAAAGATGCCGGTATTACTAAAGTTGCTGCTAAAGCTGCTCTAGAATCATTTATGTCTAATGTACAGTCTACTCTTAAGAAAAAAGACGGTAAAGTTTCTTTAGTAGGTTTCGGTACTTTCTCTGTTGCTGAAAGAGCTGCAAGACAAGGTATTAACCCTGCAACTAAGAAGCCGATTAAAATTGCTGCTAAGAAAGTTGCTAAATTCAAAGCTGGTGCAGATTTAGCTAACGCTGTTTCTGGAGCTAAGAAAAAATAATTATTAACTTATGGTTAATTGAAATGCCCCGAAATCGGGGCATTTTTTTATGGCGCTAATCGGGAAATTTTCCAGTCGTAATCCGGTTGCAGTTCATAGATAATTCTGTCGTGTAAACGGTTCGGACGTCCCTGCCAAAATTCTATCTCATAAGGTTTAGCCAGAAATCCTCCCCAGTTTTCCGGACGCGGAACTTCTTTTTCAGCGTATTCGTTTTCGAGTTCTTTCAATTTGTTTTCCAAAAAATCACGATCGGGAATTACCTGGCTTTGCGGCGAAACCACCGCTCCCAACTGACTTCCTTTTGGCCTTGAAGCAAAATATCCGTCGCTGATGTTGGGCGCAACTCTTTCCAGCTCCGCTTTGATGATAATCTGCCGCTCCAATGGTGGCCAGAAAAAATGCAGACAGCCTTTCTGCGTTTTTTCAATCGCCTTTCCTTTTCTACTGTGATAATTGGTATAAAAAACAAAACCATTCCAGTCGTAAGATTTCAGGAGCACCATTCTAATTCTTGGACAACCGTCGTCTTCTAGCGTAGAAACCGCCATTGCATTGGCTTCAGAAATTGCAGAATTTTCCTGTGCATCATAGTACCAATCGCGAAACTGTTCCATCGGATTTTCTTTAACTACGTTTTCCAAAAGCTCATGTTTATCGTATACTTTCCGATAATCGTTCAGGTTTTCCATATTATTTTTTATTATATTTGAATGAAACTCACTGCCGAAATCCCGCTTCACAGATGAATTATTCTTACAAAGGTAAAATTTTAATTTCCACTCCTGATATCTCCGGCGACATATTTTCCCGTTCGGTTGTTCTTATTGTAGACCATAATGAACAGGGCGCTTTCGGACTCATTCTCAATAAAAAAAATCAGAAAATGAGCCATAAACTGAAGGACATTTTCGGTTTTGATGTGGATGTGTACGACGGCGGTCCGGTGGAAAATGACAAAATATTTTTCATCTGCAAGGGACGAAAAATCACAGATAATTATTCCGAATTGAACAGTGAATTCTATCTGACTGAAGATATCGAAAGCGTTGTAGCAGCAATTATTCAGCAAAACATAAGCGTATTTGACGTAAAAGTTTTTTCCGGTTATTCCGGCTGGGCCGCACAACAGTTAGAATCGGAAATTCACAGAAAAATGTGGACGGTTGTTGATGTATTTAATCTGGATTACACTTCGCCGAACGATCAGGGTTTATGGAAAAACATCATGCAGAATCTCGGAGGTGAATTCCTTCTTTGGGCGAATGCACCCGAAGATGTTTCGATGAACTGAAACTTTAACAAAACTTTGGCAGTTTCAAAGTAAGACAACTACAATTTTTCCGTTTTAAACGGAGTCTTAATAACTCTAAAACCCGGCAAATTACCCACAAAAGTTGTTTGCTGGGTTTGTCAATTATAGCAATTCTTACTTTTGAAGGCTTTCTTTCCAAAGCCGAATCATTTCGGTCAGCTTTTCGTTCAGGAAAGTTTTGTTACGAATTTTTGAAACGGTGAAAATTCCTTTTTCATCAGAAATAAGTAGAATTTCTTCAGCTTTCTGTGATTCAAATGCGATAATTTCTGCCTGATCAATTTCTGCCAACTGATTTTTATGGACGAATGTAACGAAGTTTTCCATCAACGGAGAAATGTAAGAACCTTCCGTTTGCTTCGGTATTTTAAGTTTACCATCCTGAAGAAACAACAGATTTCCGTAAATACTTCGAGCAATTCTTTTATTAGGATTCAAGAGAATTACATCGTCCAAATCATTTTCGCGGGCATACACTTCAGCATAAATATTTTCCGGACAGTGCACGCGAATATTACTCAGCAAATTGGTGTTTACATTAATTTCCTTAATCACATCCATCTCCAATTCTTTCTGAATTTCAAGGAAATCAGTGACCGGGTTTACTTCAAAATAAAATGAAACTCCGGATTTGGACGGAAGTTCACCATCGTTATTCCTGTAAGCAATAAAATTTATTACAGCATCCGAAATCCCTTTTCTGATGACATTCTCCGTGAAAAGTTCGGTGAAAAAATCCAGCGTATAGGAAAGTGGAATGTTCATTCTCATTTTCCGCATCGAAGCCATGAGGAAGAAATAACATTCTTCGGCCATAATAAGCTCCGATTTTCTTACAAAAAATGAAGTTTTCACCGCATCTCCGAATAGAAAAGCTCGGTTGTGGGAATCGAAATTGCCGGAAGTATACACCATTTCAGCGGAAGACTGCACCATAATTTTAGTTTGCTGCAAATTTACTGATCATATCTGTGAAATTCAACCTGCTGAATTTTTTTCGTCACAATTTCCTGATCAAGTAACGGCGCAGATTCCACGACAACATTATGCGGAGAAACGCCCCACGCTTTGAAATCGTCGCTTCCAATGTACTTTACAAAGTTGTAAATATTGAGAACAATTTTTTCCTTCACCGTGAGAAGCTGATCGTTGATATATGTATTATCAATAATTACATATTTAAGATCTGGCGGAATATTGTACGCCCGAAGCGACGGATGCGCACTTCTGTCAGGAATTATTCCTTCCGCCATCAAATCTTTCAATACATCATCGAAATAATCGTTAATACGGCGATCTACTTTGAACCCCAAAAGAAAATTAATACGGAAAATTGTACCGGGCATAATTTCTTCCACCGAATATTTAAACGTGAAGGGATCTTCCTGATTGATGATGTTCAGAATAAAATAATGGTCAGCGCGTTTTGGCTGCTTTCGCATGATGGAATAAATAATTTTTGCCTCAATTTCATCATTTCGTTTTGCGCGACTAAGAAAAGCGAGATTAGTAGCGTACTTCGGAATTGTATCATCCAATTTTAGATCTTTAATCACCGGAACATACTTGGAAAGCGGTACGAACTTGATGAATTTATTCTTGATTTTTCTTCCGTTAAACCATGCATACATGCAAATTCCGATAAAGCCTCCAAGAACGATAGTCAGCCAACCTCCTTCGAAAAACTTGATGACATTCGCACCGAAAAAACCGAGTTCAATAGAAAGAAAAACCGCACCGAAAAGAATAATAAACGCCGTACTGATTTTTTTTCTTCGAAGCCAGAACATCAGTAAAATGGTTGTCATTAACATCGTAATCGTAATGGTTAAACCATACGCAGCTTCCATTTTTCCGGATTCCTGGAAATAAAGCACGACTATGATACACATAAGGAGCAGCGTCCAGTTGATTCTTGGAATGTACATTTGACCTTTAACTCCGCTCGGATAATCGATTTTTTGGTTAGGCCAAAAATTGATGGACATCGCTTCAGAAAACATCGTAAAAGAACCGGTTATTACGGCCTGGCTTGCGATAATTGCAGCAGCCGTTGCGAGAATGACTCCCGGAAGAATCAAATAATCGGGCATGATGCCGAAGAAAGGATTCAATCCTTCAGCTTTTACACGGTGAGAATTATCCAGTAGCCAAGCTCCCTGACCAAGATAATTCAGAATCAACATTACTTTTACAAAAATCCAGCTTACCCGAATATTTTTAATCCCGCAATGTCCCAAATCCGAATAAAGCGCTTCCGCACCGGTGGTACAAAGGAAAACAGCTCCCAAAATAATCAGTGCACTCGGTGAATGTGTGATAAGCTTATAGGCGTAATAAGGATTAAAAGATTTAAAAATTTCCACATGATCGAAGATGTGAAGTCCTCCAAAGAAACCCAATGCTAAAAACCAAAGAACCATGATAGGTCCAAAAAACTTCCCGATAAAGCTGGTTCCAAACTGTTGAACCACAAAAACCACAAGCAAAATAATACACGTAATGAGAACGACCGGAGTTTCGGGATTGAAAATTTTCATCCCTTCAATAGCGGACATTACCGTTAACGACGGTGTTATAACGCTATCGGCAACCAAAGTAGCTGCACCAATTAATGCAATTATGTAAAGCCACCTCTGTTTGTATTTTTTTACGAGGGAAAACAGTGCTAAAATTCCACCTTCACCTTTGTTATCGGCTCGTAGCGCGATAATGACATATTTTATGGTTGTCTGTAGCGTTAAAGTCCAAATGATACAGGAAAGTGCACCTTCGATATACTCGTCGAGTGGCAGAATAGGAGAATCTTCCCGTGCACCTACAATAGCTTTCATTACATAAAGTGGTGAAGTTCCGATATCTCCGAAAACAATTCCTAGTGAAACTAAAACTCCTACGAAAGAGAGTTTCTTAAGATCAAAATGACCGGCTGATTCTGTAGCCATTGTAAAAATTTCGGCAAATGTAATTCTTAATTAGGCTCGAAGATTTTTATTTCATTCTTTTTTATAAATAAAAAAACTCCCTTTCGAGAGTTTTTATCTATTTATGCTTTGATGTACATTGCTTTTTTCACTTCCTCTTTCACTTTTTCAAGTTTTGGGAACCACTCTGCAAACAGAGCTGAAGAATATGGAGCAGGTGCATCCGGCGTTGTAATTCTCTTAATTGGCGCATCCAGATAATCGAATGCTTTCTGTTGAACCATATAAGTAATTTCTGAAGCTACTGAACCAAACGGCCAAGCTTCTTCCAATACAACTAATCTGTTTGTTTTCTTAACTGAAGCTAAAACAGTATCATAATCTAAAGGACGAACCGTTCTGAGGTCGATGACTTCAACAGAAATACCTTCTTTCTCCAGATCTTCTGCAGCCTGCATCGCAAGCTTCATAATTTTTCCGAAAGAAACCAAAGTTACATCTTTTCCTTCTCTCTTAATATCTGCTTTACCGATTGGGATGTAATATTCTTCTTCAGGAATTTCCATTTTATCTCCATACATCTGCTCAGATTCCATGAAAATTACCGGATCGTTATCCTGAATAGCTGTTTTCAGAAGTCCTTTTGCATCATACGGATTTGAAGGAACGACTACTTTCAGTCCCGGACAGTTGGCGTACCAGCTTTCAAATGCTTGAGAGTGCGTTGCTCCCAACTGACCTGCAGAAGCTGTAGGCCCACGGAAAACGATCGGACAACTCCACTGTCCACCGCTCATCTGACGAATTTTTGCAGCGTTGTTGATTATCTGGTCAATACCAACCAAAGAGAAATTGAATGTCATGAATTCTACAATCGGACGGTTACCGTTCATTGCAGCACCCACAGAAATCCCGGTGAAACCAAGTTCTGCAATTGGGGTATCGATAATTCTTTTCGGACCGAATTCATCCAGCATTCCTTTGGAAGCTTTGTAAGCTCCGTTATACTCAGCTACTTCTTCACCCATTAAATAAATGGATTCATCTTTTCGCATCTCCTCGCTCATTGCCTGTGCAATTACCTCACGGAATGTATATTCTGCCATAACTTTTTGAAAATTTAGAGTACAAAAATAAGCAATTTTTATGGTTGGAGCATAAAAAAGCAGCTCATTTCGGAGCTGCTTCTTATCATGTATGATTTGGTTTAGTTAACCTTGTGCCAAGTTTGTGTTCTTCCGATCAGCGAGAATCCTACATAACCTCTTACATTAAGTTTGCTACCGTCTCTTGTGATAGTACACTTGTAAGTTTTACCGGATTTTGGATCGGTAATGCTTCCGCCTGTAAATTCACTTCCGTCTTTTTTCAGTCCGCGGATGATTTCCATCCCGATTAGCGGTTTGTTTTTACGATCGTCGGTACATTTCACACAATTGTTATTCTCCGGTGGAGATAGTAACTGTACAATTTTCCCGTAGTACTTACCGTCGGACTTTTTGAAAATCTCTACAATAGATTTTGCTTTTCCGGTTTCGTCATCAATAGTTTTCCATTTTCCTTCAATCTGAGCAAACGTTAATGTGCTGAAGAAAAGAGCAACAAATGCAAATAGTATTTTTTTCATTCTAAAAATATTTTAATTTATGAGTTGGATAAAAGTAAATAAAAAAAGTTAAACGACAAATAAACTGCTATTTACATCATAGCTGTTACCAGTGTTTTTCCTACTATAAAATATTTAAACAGCTGTTTAATTTAGTTTTCTATTGATCACTCGGTCCATATAATCCTGATACCAAGCTTTGCAGAGAAGAATGCCTTTTTGTATTTCAGGACTGTTAAGTTTTCCCATGAGATTGCTTTCCATGCCTTTATCAGAAAGATCGAAAATTCCCGTCACTTCACTTCCATTGAAGGCATAAATATAATTCCCAATAATGAACTGTTCCTGTATCGAATCTGAATTGACAATCAAATAATCTCCATTTGCATCGGACACTAAACTCCGTCCCCAACTGCGGATTTTCTTATTGTAACCCATTAAATCAGCCAAAGTTGGATAAATATCCATTTGTTGAGCCGGTTGCGAAACTTCTCCTTTCAAACCTAATTTGTCATTTGGCGAGAAAAATAAAATTGGAATTGCAAAACGGTTCATCGCTTTTTCATATTCAGGATAGGCAATCTGATTGGTATGATCCGCTACCACAACGAAAATTGTATTATGATACCAAGGCATTTTCTTGGCAGTATCGAAAAACTTTTTCAGTGAATAATCGGTGTACTGAATCGGCTCGTGCATATCTACTTTGCCTTTTTTGAATTTTCCCTGATATTTTTCCGGAATTTTGAACGGATGATGTGACGACACGGAAAACATGGTTGCCATAAACGGTCCTTTTTTCTCATTCAGTTTCTCAGCAAAAAACAGAAAAAAAGGTTCGTCCCAAATTCCCCACATTTTGTCGAAATCTGCATCGTTGTTATATTCTGTTTTTCCATAATAATTTTTGAATCCGAGAATATTTCCAAACCCTAAAAAACCCATGGAACCGTTTGGCGCACCATGAAAAAACGAAGTATCATATCCCATTTCATTGGAAACCGAAACAATAGACTGGATTTTCTGATTGGAATAAGGCGAACTTGTAAATGCATCTTTCAGACTGGGAATTCCCGCCAAAACCGAACTCATCCCATGAATCGATTGACGCCCGTTCGCAAAAGCATTGGTCATTATTAAACCTTTCTGCGCGAGACTGTCGATAAACGGTGTATAAGAAACAAAATCCTTAATCCCGGAATTTTTGTTAAATGCTCCGCTGTACTCTTTCCCAAAGCTCTCGAGAATGAAAATCACGACATTCGGTTTTTCTCCTTTCGATTCGCGTGGATAGA
The DNA here is from genome assembly GCA_023458415.1 of Bacteroidota bacterium. Lineage (GTDB taxonomy): Bacteria > Bacteroidota > Bacteroidia > Flavobacteriales > Weeksellaceae > JAEWZO01. The sequence goes on along the minus strand of JAEWZO010000029.1, from coordinate 24,052 downwards.
ATTTGTACGGTTTTACATTTTCAGTAATAAATTCTTCATCAACAAAATGAACCAACTGAAAATTGTTGCTTCCCAAAGTCCGGAAAAAAGAGAAAACGCTGTTCAGTACAATGTTGGCCTGTAAAGGATTTTTTACATGTCGGTTCGCATCAACCAGATTGATCGGCCTGGTTGAATGCCGAAAATCTCCGCGGATTCCACCAACAACCAAAGCTGCCGTTACGCATAAAGTAACAAGCGTTGACAAAAAATATAGAATTTTTCTTTGCGGTTTGAATTCGGAAAGTTTGACTTTTCGGTACAGAAAAATCCAAAAAGCCATTAATAAAGCGTAAGAAACCAAAACCAAAGGATGATCAAACAATGCAGCTAACAGAACTCTGCTTAGATTATTCTCGTGTTGTGCAACATGCATTGCCGCAATTGTTAGCCGCGCCTGAGAGAACTGATAATACACAAAATCGCCGAAGTTCATTCCGTAGGCAATTCCGTTCATTATGAAATAAACGTAGAAAAGAAATTTCTGGTAACCTCTTTTTGTATTGATAATAAGAGGAAGTAAGCTCAGCAAAATGAATAAAGAATTCACATAAAGAATGGCCGTTGTGTCGAACACAAAACCATGAAAAGCCAATTTCAAATAATCTGAAACAGAATCTACAGCAATGAGGTTGCGGTTATAAAACCAAAAAAGTACGCGCGCCACCTGATAAAAAAAGTAAGCCAAACCAATGCGGTACAACAAAACGCCAATTTCCTGTAATCGAAGTTCCTTCATTCCTTTTTCAAAATCGCGCAAATTTACATTAAATTAACATTCCATTCATATTGAGGATTTTCCTAAATCTTTTTCTCACTTTAAAAACCTTATTTTTGCCGATATGAATTTCATTAAGAACAATTTGGCCAACGCTTTTACGCTCGCCAATCTTTTTTCGGGAAGTATTGGCGCCATCCATTTAATACTCGGTGATTATCAGACAACCGCCATTTGTATCATTCTGTCTTTAATTCTGGATTTTTTCGACGGTTTTGTTGCACGCGCCATGAAATCGAACTCGGAATTGGGTGTTCAACTGGATTCTTTGGCCGATATGGTGAGCTTTGGTCTGGTTCCGGGTTTGGCGATGTACAAAATGTTGGAACCGTTCGGAAATACTGTTTTAGGTATAGATCTTCCTTTTGAAATAAAATATCTCGGTCTTTTTATCACCCTTTTTTCCTGTCTCAGACTTGCAATTTTCAATCTGGACGAAGAGCAGAAATATTATTTTAAAGGTTTGAACACGCCATCAAACACCATCCTGATTTTCGGACTTTTCTATGCGTACCAAGAATCGCAGTTTCTCACCAACTTACTGGAAAACACAGTGTTTCCACTGATTTTAACAGCCCTCAGTTCCTGGCTTTTGGTGTCTCCAATAAGAATGATTGCAATGAAATTCAAATCAATGAAAGTTCAGGATAATATTCCGAAAATTGTACTTTTCATCGGCGCAATCCTTATCCTACTTATTTTTAGAATTACCGGAATTCCTTTGGTAATCATTTGGTATATGCTGGTTTCGCTTATTTTTCAGAAACAGCTAAAATAACTCAATCACTCAGAAAAAAAATGAATTTAAAACTCCATAAACCACTTTGTATTTTCGATTTGGAAACAACCGGAATCAACGTCGGAAAAGACAGAATTGTCGAAATCTGCATTCTGAAAGTAAATCCTGATTCTTCACGCGAAAGCAAAACCTGGATTGTAAATCCCGAAATGAAAATTCCCGCCGAAGCCAGTGCTGTACACGGCATTTATGATGAAGTTGTAAAAGACGCACCGACTTTCCGTGAAATTGCGCCGAAAATTATGGAGATGATTTCGGGAAGCGATTTAGCCGGTTTTAATTCCAACCGTTTCGATGTACCGCTTCTTGCGGAAGAACTTCTGCGTGCAGAAATTGATTTCGATCTGGATAAATTCCGGCTGATTGACGCACAGACGATTTACCATAAAATGGAACCGAGAAATCTTTCTGCAGCTTACAACTTTTACTGTGGAAAAACTTTGGAAAACGCCCATTCCGCTGAAGCAGATGTTCTAGCAACTTTTGAAGTTCTGGATGCGCAGGTTGGAAAATACGACGAAATCCCGGATGATGTTGCTGGTCTAAGTGCGTTTTCACACCACAAAAAATTTGCAGATTTAGCAGGAATGATTCATTTTGACGATGAAGATCAGGAGGTTTTTGCTTTCGGAAAATATAAAGGACAGCGAGTGAAAGATGTTTTTCAGAAAGATTTGGGTTATTATGGCTGGATTCAGAATGCAGACTTTCCGTTGTACACCAAGAAAGTTTTCACGAAAATACAGTTAAGAAGCAGATTTTAAACCATGAAAATCGGCGATACAGTTTCGGTAATTGATGAAGATTTGTCCGGCGAAATCACTTCGGTGCATGGAAATACTGTGGTAATTCGAGATGAATTTGGTTTTACACACAAAATCCAGAAAAGCAAAATTGTTGAGAGAAACGCTTCACTGTATGAAAATGTGAGCAACGTTGAAAAATCAATCCATGAAAAATCGGTTTCCAAAAAACACAATCGCAATCATAAAGTAGTTGATCTGCATTTTGAGAATCTTGTTGAAAATCCTAAAGATTATGAATCTTTTGAGAGACTCTTAATTCAGAAAGATGCACTGATTGCTGCATTTGATTTCTGTCGAGAAAATAATCTGAAAAAACTGGAAATAATTCACGGAATCGGCGATGGTGTTCTTCAGAATATGGTTCATGATTTTCTAGTTGGTCAAACCGATATCGAGTTCGACGACCACGATTTTTTCTACCATCAGCGCGGAAGTGTTCTGGTAAAATTCAGATAAAAGATTTCTAATCTTGATAATGGTCGAAGATGCCAAAATCAGAAATTGTCCATAATGCAGCTTTTTGGCCGGCTTCTTTCAGGCCTTCGTTTGTCCAGGTATTGCAGGTTTCCAAAAAACTGTAGCGCCCTTTTGCGTCGTAGAATGAATCATTTTCGCCGTAGACCGCATCTGTAGGAATCAGCATTACTTTTCCCTGGGCATCATAGTCAAATTTTTCTTTTATGAAATTCACTAAATTGATGTACTGTTCAGAAGTCAGCGAAACTTTTACACAATCCTCTCCTTCAATCATCCGTTCATAAAATGTGCAGTGCATCGCAGATTCGCTCATCCAGAATGCGGCTTTTACCGCAGTGGACGGTTTCAGCTCAGCCCAAGTTGGAGTATCCAGATAAAATCCCTTGTCGCCCCAACCAATTCCGAGGTATTTAAAATCTGTCCTTTTTGATTTTGTGTCTTCAAACGGAATCATCGTGCTCCAATCCATTTCTTCAGATCTCACGGGAACCACAATATCGGTATGAACGCCGTTGGTAAACAGATAAACATCTACGGTTTTAGGATCTGAAGTTTTTTCAGCTTTCACCGGAATCATTGATAAAACCTGAGCTACAGCCAAATAAAAAAGTAGAACTCCTACAAGAATTCCTATAAACTTCAGCAAAGATTTTAAGATTTTAAGCATTTGGCGATGGTAAAAATTCTGACCGAAAAATAAGCAGAAATAATTTAATAAATTTGCCGAGAACTATGGAAAAACTCAGTTTACTTTTTACGCAGGACGGATTACAGTATCAGATTTCAGGAAATCGTGTGACGGAAGAAAGATTCTTTTTCGTGAACGAAGAAACGCCGGAAAACTTTATTGAAAATCAATTAGATGAAGTTCTGGCAAAGAAAAAATATTGCGAAATCAATGTAATTTCAGCGCTGAATCACTTTACGGTAATGCCGGAAGGATTTTCTGACCACGAATCGGGTTATACGTTGATTGGCTATAACGCTTCTGTTGACAAGGAAACGGAAGAACTGATGCTTTCGGTGAATAAAAAATATGGAGTTCAGTTTTATTACGCATTTCCGAAAAGTTTTTACACCAAGATTAAAGCGCCGAATATTCCGGTAAAATTCAATTTCTCCGGAGAAAAGTTTCTGAACCGAATCAGTTCAAAATCTCAGAAGGAAATACACATCAACCTGTATCATCATCAGTGCGAATTTCTGGCGATGGACCGTAAAAAAGTTGTCCTGTACAACAACCTAGATGTTAATTCAGAAGTTGATTTTCTGTATTTCATCATGTTTACTTTAAGTAAAATTGGTTTCGGTATCAATGAAACTTACTTTTACGTTTATGGTGAAACCACTGAAAATGAAACCTTTATAACGGAACTTAGGAAATTTGTAAAAAATCTGAAAATAGTTTACGATAACATTCCGAATAAAAATTTCGTCCTTAGCTAACATCAAAATACAATACAATGTTTAGAATCATCAGCGGAAAATGGAAAGCCAAAAGAATCTCGGCGCCCAAAAATTTTGATGTAAGACCTACTACAGATTTTGCCAAAGAAGCGCTTTTCAGCATGATTGAAAACCGTTACGATATTGAACATATTTCGGTTTTGGATCTGTTTGCAGGAATTGGTTCCATCAGTCTCGAATTTGCTTCGCGCGGATGTAAAGACGTAAATTCTGTTGAGATGAATCCGAAACATGCAGCTTTCATTAACACTACCGCCGCCGAACTTGATATGGCTTTGAACATCAACGTGCAACGCGCCGATGTTTACGATTACCTGAAAAAGAACCGAAACCAGAAAAGTTATGAACTGATCGTTGCCGATCCACCGTTCGAAACAGATGAAAAAAAATATCAGGAATTAATTTCATTGGTTCTGAACAACAGTTTTCTGAAGGAGAACGGACTTTTTATTTTGGAACATCAAAGTCGTCTGAAACTGGCGCATCCCAACATTACCGATACCAGAAAATACGGAAATGTAAGTTTCAGCTTCATCAAACCCAACGAAGCGGAAACTTCTGAGTTATAGAACTTTCAGTTCGAGGTCTATCGTTTTTCCAAAGAATTTTTTTGAAATTTTCTCGAAGTTTTTCGTGAGATCCGACAGGTAAAACTGATATTTCGGCTGCGTATTCTGTGTGTTCAACAAATGATGCTTTTCGAGAATCATTTTCAGTTGATTGGCAACAATATTCGGAGAATCAATCACACGAACACGGTTCCCATAATACTGTTTTATTTCGTCAATAAGCAGCGGATAATGCGTACAGCCCAAAATCAACGTCTCAATATTTTTGAGTTTCTTATTGCTGAGATAATTGTAAATAATGGAGTGCGTAATCGGATGATTTTTAAAACCTTCCTCAATTGCAGGCACCAAAAGAGGCGTTGCGAGTTCATCTACTTTGATGAATCTGTTGTGTTTTCTGATGCTTTTTCTGTACAACCCCGAATTCACCGTAGCTTTAGTTGCGATTACTCCAACATTATTGTGAATTTCGTACGAAACTTTCTCTGCCACCGGATTGATTACGTCGATTACCGGCACTTTGTTGTCCACCAGTTCCAAAACTTCTTTCAGCGCATTTGCGGTAGCCGAGTTACAGGCAATTACAATCGCTTTGCAGTTGTTATCAAGTAAAAACTGAGTGATTTTTGTTACGTAACCAATAATCGCTTCCGGAGATTTTTCGCCGTACGGTAGGTGTTTTGTATCACCGAAGTAGATCAAATTTTCGTTGGGCAGCAAACGTTTAATTTCTTTTGCAACAGTTAAACCGCCAACTCCGGAATCGAAAATCCCAATAGGCTGCTCTGCAGAAAGGTGGCTGTAATCCGGATTTTTAGTTTTCAAATGGCTGAAAATTTTTACAAAAATACTTAAAGTTTTAAAGACTGCAGCTAATTGATGAGGAAAAGGTCGGAGGCAATTCCATCGGCCAAAAACCAGTGCTTTTCCGGAATCTTAAGAAATCCGTTGTCTACGACAAGCGTTCCATCATCAATTTTGTGTTGAATTTCATTTTGTAAATGCATATGAATTTCTTCACTAAATTTTTGTTGAATTTTTTCTAAATCCACTCCCCAAACCGTTCTTAAACCAATCATTATCATCTCGTTAAACTGATCTTTTTCAGAAAGAATTTCAGTTTCATTGGGAAGTCTGTTTTCTGCGAGCGCCTTCAAATAGTGTTGATTATTAGCAACGTTCCAGCTTCTGATTTCATTTCCTTTATAGGAATGCGCACTAGGACCAATTCCCAAATATTCCTGATATTTCCAGTACGCCGAATTATGGCGCGAATAAAAACCTGGCTTTCCGAAATTGGAAATTTCATAATGATCAAAACCGTGATCTTTTAAAAATTCGGACATATAATAGAACTCCCTGTTTTGCTCCGATTCTTTCGGTGCTGAAATTCTACTTTGTTTAATCCACTGACTCAGCGCAGTTTTCGGTTCAATGGTCAGCGCATAGGAGGAAACATGTGGAACCTGCAATGCAACGGTTTTCTGAAGATTTTCTTTCCAGATTTCAAAATCTGACGTTGGTGCACCGTAGATTAAATCGATGCTGATATTTTCCAGTCCAAAATCCTGAGAACGTTTGATGGAACTTTCAGCTTCCTGTGCGTTGTGAGTCCGGTTCATCATCTGCAAATCGGCATCGTGAAAACTTTGCGTACCGATGGAAAGTCTGTTGACTCCACTTTCGACGATTCCTTTCAGGTTATTTGCGTCAAGATCATCCGGATTGGCTTCGAGTGTAATTTCAATATCCGCCGCGAATGTAAAATACTTCAGAACTTCATCAAAAATGCTTTTCAGTTCATCGGAAGAAAGTAACGACGGTGTTCCACCGCCAAAGTAAAGTGATTGGAGATTTTTGTTCTGAAGTTCGTTCTTCCGAAGATCGATTTCCTTTTTTATGGCATTGACCATCTCATCTTTATACTTCAGCGAAGTTGAAAAATGAAAATTACAGTAACTGCACTTTTGGCGGCAAAAAGGAATGTGAATATAAATCATAAAAAAGCTCCTAAAGTGGAGCCTGATTTTTGATTAGTAGCGGTAACCTCTCGTATTGATAAAATTTTCAAATCTGTAACCCACGCTCAACATAAAACTGTTTCCGGCGTACTGCTGAATATCGGACATCCCAAAGTTGTATGCAGCGCCAAAAAAGAAATCGCTTACTGTAGCTTTTATGATGGGTGAAAGGCTTAGATTTTCGGTTCCGAAGCGGTTTTTGCTGTTTCTGAAACTGATTCCGGCTGAAAAAGAATTAGCTTCCTCATAATCTGTCACCGTTGCAAAAAGATTCGCGTCCAACATTCTGGAAGAGTTGGTGTTCAAATTCATCATAACCGACGGAGATACGTAAAACTGCTCAGTAAGATACCAATTGTATCCGGCGTTGATCAAAAATTTTGTAGGTTCTGGCTCGATACCGTTTACAATAGGAATATCGTTGCTCAGCGCAATATCATTAATCGAAACGCCACCAAAGAAATTCTTGTAGCTTCCGGCAAGTCCCATATCTGCATAAACCAGAAAAATCCCGTTTCCTGGATCCAAAACCGGATCTCCGGGATCTTGTGGATCAAGCATTCCATAATCAATATTCATGTTATAGAAATTGACTTTTGTACCAAATGAAAACTGATCTTTTCTTTCGTATGAATCACCAATCGGGATGGAATAAGACGCACCTGCAGAAATTCCGTTAGCTGAAATCGGTCCGTTCTGATCACGGAAAAAAGAAAGTCCGGCACCTACTCTATCGAAAACATTGGCGTGTAAACCGATAGACTGTACATTAGGCGACTGATCGAATTTTGAAAACTGTTTCTGATAATTCATATTCAGAACCACTTTATCAGTTTTACCGTATAAAGCCGGATTGAACAGAAAATCACCGTCCATAAGATACTGCTGATAAACAGGCAGTGTTTCCTGTGCCTTTACACCGGCAAAAAAAACGGAAAAGAAAAACAGGAGTTGTATTTTTCTCATTTCGGGAGTTCGTTAATAATTTTTCAAATATATAAAATTTCTTTACACTAAGTGTTGGCCAGATAGTTCCGCCACTTGTCCATTGCGTCCTGCATATCTTTCGGCATCGGGCTTTCGAAGTACATTTCTTTTTTCGTCACCGGATGTATGAAACCAAGTGTGTGGGCATGAAGCGCCTGTCTTGGCAATATCTCGAAAACGTTTTTCACGAACTGTTTGTATTTCGGAAGATTTATCCCGCGAAGAATTTCATCTCCTTCATATCTTGAATCATTAAAAAGCGTATGACCAATATGTTTAAAATGAGCACGAATCTGATGCGTTCTTCCGGTTTCCAGCTTACATTCCACCCAAGTCATGTAGCGGAATCTTTCCAAAACTTTATAATGTGTTACAGCATGTTTTCCCTGGCTTCCATCTTCATAAACCGCCATCTGCATTCGATTTTTTATATGTCGGCCGATATGCCCTCGAATTGTTCCTTCATCATCCTGAAGATTTCCCCAAACAAATGCCCAATATAAGCGTTTAGTTTTTCGGTCAAAAAACTGTTTGGCAAGAAAGCTCAATGCATATTCATTTTTTGCAATGACGAGCAATCCGGAAGTATCCTTATCAATCCGATGCACCAAACCTACTCGGTCGAGATCTGATTTTTCACCATTTTTCTCAAAATGAAAAGCCAGCGCATTCACTAGAGTTCCATCCCAATTGCCATGTCCCGGATGAACAACCATGCCTGCTTCTTTATCCACCACAATTAGATCTTCATCTTCATAAACGATATTTATCGGAATATCTTGTGGGATAACTACATTTTCTCGTGGCGGTCTTGTGAGCAATACGGAAATCTCATCTCCGGGTTTAACGCGATAATTCTGTTTTACCGGTTTGCCATTCACCACAACATTCCCTGCACGACAGGTTTGCGAAATCTTATTTCTGGAAGAATTTTGTCTGAAAATCAACAGAAATTTATCAATCCGAAGCGACTCCTGGTTTCTGTCTACTTTAATATTCAGATGTTCATAAAGTCCACCGGATTCTGAATCATTTTCTTCCTGATCCAGAATCTCTTCATCTTCATAAAATTCGTTGTCGTCCTTCATTGTTTGAAAAACAAAGCTTCAACCGTTGTTGAAGCTTTGGTAAATATTGATGGTAGAATTTATTCTACAATTACTTTTTTAGCTTTTGGTTTTTCCTCTGCTTTTGAAGTCACCGAACTTTTTGGTGTTGCAGCCGGAGTTTCAGTTTTAGGCTGAGTCTCAGCTTTCGGTTTTGGCGCAGTCGAACTTGGTGTATTGGCCGGAGTTGCAGCTTTTGGCGTTTCACTTCTTGGTGCTGCAGCAGGTTCCTGTCGTTGTGGCGGAGCCGGTTGAGGCTCTCTATACACCGGAACTTCTTCGTATCGAATAGGAGGCAGCGTGGTATCTATTTTAATTCTGTAGATAGAGTTAAGCTGAGAAATTCTTCCACCCATTTCGGCAGGTGTTTTCTTACTTGCCCAAAGGTCAATCTGCATTCCCTGATCTCTTACGTCCATTGACGCAGGATCCTGATAATACACGATATCAGATTCATCCTGTCCGCCGTCTTCATGCTCTACAAGACCTACTTCAAAAAGATTCTGCTTGATAATGGCTTTTGCTTCCTGAACGGTTAAACCAACAAGATGTGGAACTGATATATTTCTTTTCGGCCCGGAACCAATCACCAAATCAATAGTTGAAAACCTTGGCAATAATGCTCCCGGTTTCAGATTGGTGCCGTTGTAAATCATTCGGATAACGGCATCGCGCTGAATGTTTGGTTCAAAAATCGTATCTCCCACTTTCAATCCAACCTGCTCTAACTGACGGAAAGCCAAACCTTTATATCGGTCTAAAATGTCCGGAACAGAAACTTTCGCATAGGTTCTTGGATTAACTTTCATTATAATAGTACGACCGTCTTTCACCCTTGCTCCCGGCGCAGGATAAATCTGCAAAACCTGAAAAGGTCTGTATTTAGGATCGTATTTAAAACTGTCAACTTCGTAAGCAAGACCCGAATCGTCCAGAATTTTTATAGCATCATGCACCGATTTATTAATCACATTTGGTACAGGAGTTTCTTTTCCGTGATTGGTATGCAATTCCAGCCAACGGAAAGTAAGCCACACCAAGCCTGTAAATACAGCAACTGCGAGCAAAAGATTCACCAAAACTTTCCAGTGGAAAAGGGATTTCACCATAATAAACCAAGTATAGTTATGTTTGCAAATATATAAAATAATCTTTTCAGAGATTCCAATTTTTCTAACGCAAAAACGCAACAAATATTGGAGTTTGCAGCTGCCGATTTATATTTTTTTAAGCGATTTTCCAACTGTATTCAACTATTTGTTTAATTTTGCTTAAATAGTTTACTGCAGGATGGAAAAGAAGAATGTTGCCGTTGTTATGGGCGGTTATTCTGATGAATATAAAGTTTCGCTGAAAAGCGGACAACTGATTTACGATTCTCTCGATCGCGAGAAATACAACGTCTACAAAGTAGTAATACTGAAAGACGAATGGTATTTTCTTGATGATCATGACGGGAAACATCCGATTAATAAAGCAGATTTCACAGTTTCACTGAGTAGTGGTTATACGGTAAAGTTTGATGTTTGTTTCAACATTATCCACGGAAAACCGGGCGAAAACGGCGAATTGCAGGCATACTGGGACATTATCGGACAAAAATATACCGGCTGCGATTTTTATCAGAGTGCTCTTACTTTCAATAAAAAAGATACACTCGCAGTACTTTCTAAATACGGAATTCCATCTGCGAAAAGTATTTATTTGCGAAACGGTGAACCGAAGGATATTAACAAAATTATTACCGAATTGGGACTTCCATGTTTTGTAAAGCCCAACCAAAGCGGTTCCTCATTAGGAATTTCGAAAGTAAAAGACGCTTCCGAATTTGAGAAAGCTTTCGAATCTGCATTTGCAGAAGACGATGAAATTCTGATTGAAAGTTTTCTCGACGGTATGGAAGTTTCCGTTGGTGTAGTTGATTTTGAAGGAAAAACCATTGTTCTTGGGATTACAGAAATTGTTCCGACCAAAGAATTTTTCGATTACGAGGCGAAATATGAAGGTGCTTCCGAAGAAATAACGCCGGCAAGAATTGATGACGAAACCAGAAAGCGGGTGGAAGAAATCGCAGTAAAAGCTTACGAATCTTTAGGCATGAGCGGATTTTCCAGAAGTGAATACATCATCATGAACGGAATTCCATATATGCTGGAAATGAATACCAACCCGGGATTTTCTCCAGCTTCCATTTTGCCGCAACAGGCGCAACATTACGGAATTTCAATTAAAGATTTGTGTGGCAACGAAGTAGAAAAAGCGCTTAAAAAATAATTTAATACCAACGGATGAGAATCGCAGTTTTCCCGGGATCTTTCGACCCGATAACTTTAGGACATTACGATATTATTGAACGTGCCGCGCCGCTTTTCGACAAGCTGATAATTGCGATCGGACAAAACTCCCACAAAAAATATATGTTCACTCTTGAAAAAAGAATGGAATTCATTAAAAACTCAACGGCGCATCTTGGCAATATTGAGGTGGATTATTTCGAAGGACTTACAGTGGATTACTGTCTGAAGAAAAATGCACAATTCATTATCCGTGGACTTCGAAATCCTGCCGACTTCGAATTTGAGAAGGCCATTGCGCACACCAACAGAACTTTGGCCCACAAAAAACTGGAAACTGTTTTTCTGCTTACCTCTTCCGGAAAATCTTTTATTAGCAGCAGTATTGTTCGAGAAATTATTACACACGGCGGAGAATACGAACTTTTGGTACCCGACGCGGTAAGGGTTTAATTATAAAAGAAAAACATTGCAACTTCAGGAAAATTTCAGTCTTGCCATAGAAATTCTTGGTACGATTTCTTTTGCAGCTTCGGGCGCATTTGCCGCGATGCAGAAGAGGTTTGATCCTTTCGGAGTACTTATTATCGCTTTTGTAACTTCTGTTGGCGGCGGTACCGTTCGAGATCTTTTATTGGATGTTCCGGTGTTCTGGATGCACGATATCATCATTTGCGCAGTGATTTTCATCACGACAATTATTGCAATGATTTTTAAGACGATTGAAAATAAATTCCGGGTTACTCTTTTTATTTTCGACAGTTTTGGGTTGGGATTATTCACGATTATCGGAATCCAAAAAGGACTGAATGCAGATTTACATCCCTTCATCTGCCTTACTTTAGGAACCATTACCGGATGTTTTGGCGGAATCATTCGCGACATTCTTCTCAACCGAATTCCGCTGATTTTCCGAAAAGAAATCTATGCTACAGCATGTATTGCGGGTGGCGCTGTTTATCTGATTCTGGAAGCTTTTTCAACTTTTACGTATGCTGCCATTCACATTTTCACTATTCTACTTATCGTTCTAATACGAACACTCGCTGTAAAATTCCACTGGCAAATGCCAAAATTCTACGAAGGCGCCGCAGACAATGAAATGTAAAAAATAATCCCGAAGTAAATCTCCGGGACTTTTTATAAAATTTTAAAAGAATTTTCCACGCTGTCTCATATGCGGATTGTGCATATGTTTCTGCATCGACGGCATTTTCAGCTGGTCGCGCATCATCTTAATCTGATCTGTAAGCATCCCTGCAGAATCCAGACGCTTGGTTTCTTCAAGAAGTTTTTGGGCTTCCTGTTTTCTGCCTTTCTGCATCGCTTCAGCAGCAATATTCAAAGTGGCCATCGCTCTGTCGTGCTTCATATTCAGTCCAAATTCCAGAGCTTTTCTCATGAAAGGCGCAACTTTCTGCGGATTTTCCTGGGAAAGTGTAAGTCCTTGCAGATAGTGATAATAACCGTACTGCGATTTGTGCAACTGTGATTCGTAGTTGGTGATTTTGGTAAGCCAGTCAGCAGCTTTCACCAGATTCTGTTTTCTCAGTTGCCAAAAAGCCAAAAGGATAAATTCGTTCTTAAAGAAAAGTAGAATCGGGATGGCTGAAAGAATTACTACAACAATTCCCCATCCTACCTGTCGGTTCATCATCAGATAAACACCTGCAGCGATAATTATTGCAGCGATTACAAATTTTATGTATTTATTCATTGTTGATAATTTTAGAAGTGCAAAGATAAGAATTTAGCTAAAAAATTCTACGACTTTACACGGCGTTCGAAAGTTTGAAAACAAAAACTGAAATTATGTTTTTCATCCTCTTCATGACAGATTTCATCTGTTTTTTTCCAAATTTCAGATTTGATTTCAGGAAAAAAAGTGTCGGCTTCCAAGCTGGTTTTTACGTGTGTAACTTCAAGTTTATCAGCCAACTCAATAGTTTGAGCATAGATATTTCCACCACCAAGGATGAAGATTTCTTCGTCAATTTTCTTTGCAAATTTTATGGCTTCTTTAATGCTTCCGACAATCAAAATACCTTCCTGAAACCAGTCGGTTCTTCTGCTTATCACAATATTGGTACGGTTTGGAAGAGGCTTGGGTAAACTTTCAAAAGTTTTACGACCCATAATAATAGGATGGCCGGAGGTAATTTCTTTAAAGTGTTTCAAATCTTTCGGAAGATGCCAAGGTAACTGATTATCAATACCGATTTCACGGTTCAAACCCATTGCCACAACTAAAGTTATCATTAATTTTAAATTTCCACAAAGTTAGCACATAATTTGTATATTTGGGTGACGAACAAACAATCAAAACAAATAAAACTATGAGAAACAGAGGCTGTATGAGCGCCGGAACTATCGGTATCGCTCTTGTGGTTATCGCCGCATTGCTTTTTTTCTGGGGCAAAAACGGATACAATACTTTTGTAGCTAAAGAACAGAATGTTGACACAAAATGGAGTAACGTAGAGACCGTTTATCAGAAACGCGCGAACCTTATTCCTAATCTTGAAAGAACCGTAAAATCGTATTCACAGTTCGAGCAGGAAACTCTAACGCAGGTTATTGAAGCAAGATCAAAGGCTACTTCAATCAACATCGATCCAACAAATATGACGGAAGCTGACCTTGCAAGATTCCAAGCTGCACAGGGTGAACTTACAGGAGCTTTAAGCAGATTGATGGCGGTGGTTGAACAATATCCAAACCTGAAAGCTGATCAGCAATACCTGAATTTCCAGAGAGAATATACTGCGATTGAAAATAGTATCAGATCGGAAACGGTGTACTTCAACGAAGCGGCACAGGATTATAACACAACAATCAAATCCTTCCCGAACAACATTCTTGCAAGTTTAACCAACTTTACAGAAAAACCATACTTCAAAGCGGCGGCAGGTGCAGAACAGGCTCCGGAAGTATTTACCAATTAATGAGTAATTTCCTCACAAATATAGAAATGGCTTCCCTTGTGGAAGCCATTCAAACAGCAGAAAACCATTCCACTGGTGAAATAAGAATCCATATAGATTCCAACACCGAAGGAAACAATGCAGAGATGGCTTTTGAAGTTTTCAAAACTCTGTGTAAAGACAAAACTGCTGAAAGAAATGCTGTGCTTTTTCATGTGAATTTTGAGCAGCATTATCTTACAATTATTGGTGATGAAGGCATTCATCAGAAAGTTCACCAGAATTTTTGGGACAGGATGCATGACGAAATTACCACAGCTTTTGCTCACGGAAAATACTTTGAAGGTTTGGAAAATGCCGTGCTGAAAACAGGGCAGGAACTGAAACATCATTTCCCGATTTCTGGGGAAAATCCTAATGAACTTCCCAATGAGATTACCTTCTCTTAAAATATTTTTCACTTTCTTATTTCTAAGTCTGAACTTCATGGTTCAGGCTCAAACGGTTCCACCAAAACCGGCGAAAATATTTCCGGTAACCGACAATGCAAATCTTCTTTCGGCGACCGAAAAAGAAATGTTGAATCAAAAACTCATCAGTTTTCAAGATTCTACCTCGACTGAAATTGCCGTAATTATTATTCCCACCACCGGTGGAGAAGATGTAAATTACCTTGCAACGATGTACGGTGAAAAATGGGGCATTGGTGAAAAAGAGCAGGATAACGGCGTTGTTTTTCTTATCGCCTCGGAAGACCGAACCATGTCGATTCAGCAAGGTCGTGGTGTTGAAAGATATCTAACTGCTTCTGTGGCAGGTCAGATTCTGGATTACATAGTAACTCCAAATTTCAGACAGGGACTTTGGTACGACGGCATAAACCGCGGTACAACTGCGATTATGGAAGCGGTTCAGGGAAAATTCAAACCAGTTAAAAAAGAAAGTACAGAACAGGGACTGAGTATGTTCGAACTTCTGATTATTGCATTTTTTGTCCTTATGATTTTAAGTTTTCTGTTCCGAAACCGTGGTGGTGGTTTTGGCGACGACGACGATGATGACGTAATCCTTTCCAGAAGAGGCCGCAGAACTTATCCTGGAGGTTTCTTTCCATTCCCGGGAAGTTTCGGAGGAGGCGGATTCGGAGGTTCCGGAGGTGGCTTCGGTGGAGGTGGCTTCGGAGGCTTCGGTGGAGGCGGAAGTTTCGGTGGAGGCGGTGCATCCGGTGGATGGTAAAATAAATAGAAATAAAAAAACTCTGCGACAATGCAGAGTTTTTTATTTTTTTCTGAATGGCAGAATTATTCCTGAATTGAAATATTACCGCTACTTCCCTCTTTCTGTTTCACAATGGTAACTACGCCATTCTTTATTACCGAAATACTCCCGCTGGAATTCGCTTCAGTTTCTAGCTGTCCACTTACAGATACGGCAATACTTCCAGAACTCGAAGCTTCCAAATCTGCATTTTCTGCTGCTAGATTTTTAGCTGAAATCGAACCTGATGAAGACGCATCCATTTTCACATTTTTTGCTTTACCTGAAAGTTCTGCAAAACCAGATGAACTGGCGCCCACATCCAGATTCACAGCCCAAATCTGTCCTTTTACAGACCCGGAACTGGAAACATCAACAGAAAATTCATTTGCTTCCATGTTTCCGGAAATTGTACCCGAACTTTTTGCTTTCAAAGTTGTTTTATCCTGCGTGAATTTGTCAGATACTTCAATAGTTGCACTGGAATTAGCTTCCAGTTCCGTAAAATCTTTAGCATAAATTTCAGCCCGTACTTTTCCGCTTGAAATATTAATCCCGGGTTTAAAATGGATGTGAAGTTTTCCGCCGCTCAGATCTACAAGAATTCGGTCATGAAGACTTTCCGGTGCATAAATAATGACTCTTTCTTTTTCTGCTTTTATTACTTTGGCTTCGATAGACTGGCTAACCTCAACCTTATCAAAAGTCATATCGTAAGACTTTTCTGTTACCGGACCTTTCGCTTCGGTGGTAGTAAATCCGGGAATTTCAACATTAATGTTTTTCTGGCATGCAACTGTAAGCATCATTAGTGCAAACGCATAAATAGTGGTATTTTTCATAGGGAAATTTTCTAATCTCTGTCAAATTTAATAAGTTTACTTATTCAAAAAACAGTTTTAATGAAAAACATAAAATCTTTGCTTCTGATTTCATCTTTAGCAATAACGAACGCATGTACCACAATGAGCACAACAGTAACCCAAACCGAAACCATTACACCGGGACCGGAAATGGCCAATAATCCTTTTCTGAAGAAGAGCACGTTGCAGTATCAGGCGCCGGAATTCGATAAAATTAAAGACGAACACTTTAAACCGGCTTTCGATTACGGCTTGAAAGTTCAGCTGGCTGAAATTGAAGCGATTGCAAATAATACTGCAGCTTCAACTTTCGAAAATACAGTTCTGGCTCTTGAAAACAGTGGTGAAGTTTTGAGCAGAGCTTCAATTATCTTCGGAAATCTTACGGGCTCGAACACGAACCCGACACTGCAAAAACTTGATGAAGAATACGCACCGATTTTCGCTGCGCAAAGAGATAAAATTTATCTGAATGACAAACTTTACCAAAGAATAAAGAAAGTTAACGAAGGTAATCTTACAGGTGAAGACAAAAGGTTAACTGAATATTATCTTCAGAAATTTGAAATTGCCGGAGCTGCGCTTTCTCCTGAGAATAAGGAAAAAGTAAAAAAAATAAACGAAGAGCTCGCAACTCTTTCAACGCAGTTCAGCAACCGTTTGCTTGATGCGAGAAAAAATGGCGCTCTAATAATTTCCGATGTAAAAGAACTTGACGGGCTTTCTGCTGACGAAATTGCCGCTGCAGCCAATAACGCAAAAAGCGCAGGCCACGAAGGAAAATATCTTCTTTCATTGCTTAACACAACTCAGCAGCCACTTCTTCAGAACCTGAAAAACCGTGCGACACGTGAAAAACTTTTCAAAGCAAGTTGGTTCCGTGCAGAAAAAGGAAATGCGGACGACACAAGAAGCATCCTTGAAAAACAGGCTAAACTGAGAATGGAAAAAGCCCACATTCTGGGAAAAAACTCTTTTGCGGAGTGGAAACTTCAGGATCAAATGGCACAAAATCCGAAAAATGCTATGAATCTTTTGGCCCAACTGGCTGAACCTGCTGTTGCAACTGCAAAAAGAGAAGCGGCTGAAATTCAGGCTTTAATTGACAAACAAAAAGGTGGATTTGTTTTGGAACCATGGGACTGGAACTTCTATGCAGAACAGGTTCGTAAAGAAAAATATGATTTGGATGAAAACGAAATCAGACCTTACTTCGAAGTTACGACTGTTCTTGAAAAAGGAGTGTTTTTCGCAGCTGAAAAATTCTACGGAATTACCTTCAAAGAGAGAAAAGATTTACCTGTTTATCATGAAGACGTGATGACGTACGAAGTTTTCGACAGAGACGGAAAATCTTTAGCGCTGTACTATCTTGATTTTTACACAAGAGACAATAAAAACGGCGGAGCGTGGATGAGCAATTTCGTTGATCAGAGCCACTTTCATGGTCAGAAACCGGTTATTGTGAACGTTTTCAACTATCAGAAACCGGCTCCGGGAAAACCTTCATTGATTTCTTATGATGATGTAACGACGATGTTTCATGAGTTTGGTCACACGCTTCACGGTCTGTTTGCCAATCAAAAATACATCACAATTTCCGGAACCAATACGCCGAGAGATTTTGTTGAATTCCCTTCTCAAATCAATGAATTTTTTGCGCTGGAACCAGAAGTTTTGAAGAATTACGCGCTTCATTACGAAACGAAGCAGCCAATGCCGCAATCTTTGGTTACGAAAATCAAAAACGCAGGAGCATTCAACCAGGGTTATTCTACAACTGAACTTGTTTCGGCTGCAACGATTGATATGAATTGGCATTCGGTAATGAACGAAAATCAATTGAAACCAACATTGGAATTTGAAAGAGAAGCACTTTCCAAATATGGATTTACGTTAAGTTCAGTTCCGCCGAGATATCATTCTCCTTATTTCGCACACATTTTTGGCGGAGGTTATTCTGCAGGATATTACGCTTATATGTGGAGTGATGTTCTGAATGCCGCAGCGTGGGATTACATTTCTAAAAATGGTGGAATGACCAGAGCGAACGGAGACCGTTTCCGCGAGTATATTCTTTCTGTCGGTAACTCTGTAGACCTGAATAAAGCGTTTAAAGATTTCACAGGTAAAGATCCGGAGATTACACCGCTTTTAAGAAACAAAGGTTTCATTAAATAAAATTAAGAAATCCGCCTTCAGTGAGGCGGATTTTTTTATTTCTGTCTGAAGTAAACTTCAATCGGAACTCCGGTGAAACCAAAATGCTTCCGCAACTGGTTCTCGGTAAATCTCTTGTAAGGTTCTTTTACGTACTGCGGCAAATTGCAGAAAAACACAAACTGCGGCGAAGGTGTCCCAAGCTGCACACAATATTTAATTTTAATATATTTTCCTTTGTTCGCCGGTGGCGGATTATTTTCGAAAATTGGAAGCATCACCTCGTTAAGCTGTGAAGTCTTGATTTTCTTTTTCCGGCTTTCGTATACTTCCATCGCTACTTCCACTGCTTTCAGAATTCTCTGTTTTGTTAAAGCAGAAACAAAAAGTACCGGAATATCTGTAAACTGGCCGATTTTGTTTTTAATGGCTGCTTCGAAATCGCGCATGGTATTGGTTTTCTTATCTTCAATAAGATCCCATTTGTTCACCAGAATTACAATTCCTTTACGGTTTTTCTGAGCAATTCCGAAGATGTTCATATCCTGAGATTCCCATCCCTGTGTTGCATCAACCATGATGATTACTACGTCCGAATGCTCAATCGCACGAACGGAACGCATTACAGAATAAAATTCAAGATCTTCTTTTACTTTGGCTTTACGGCGCATTCCGGCTGTATCAACCAACACAAATTCGTGCCCGAACTTATTGTAAAGAGTTTCGATGGAATCTCTGGTTGTTCCGGCGATATCAGTCACGATATTTCTGTCCACATCCAGCAAAGCGTTCGTAAGCGTGGATTTTCCTACATTTGGTCTTCCTGCTATTGTAATTTTTGGTAACCCTTCGAACGGATCTTTGTATTCTGTATTAGGAAAATCTTTTACAACATCATCCAGCAATTCGCCTGTTCCGGAACCTGTTGCGGATGAAAGAGTATAATATTTTTCGATTCCAAGTTGGTAAAATTCGGTAGCGGGAAGTTCTTCTTTAGCAGAATCTACTTTATTCACTACGATGTACACCGGTTTTCCAGAACGACGCAACATTTCGAACATTTCCTGATCGGTATCGGTAAGCCCTTCTTCAACATTCATCATAAAAATAATGGATGTAGCCTCGTCTACAGCAAGCTCAACCTGTTTAGAGATCTCTTCCTGAAAGATATCGTCTGTAGAAACTTCGTAACCTCCTGTATCAATCACAGTAAATTCAACGCCATTCCAGTCGGATTTTCCGTAATGACGGTCGCGAGTTACTCCGGCAGTGGAGTCAACAATAGCTTCTCTTCTTTCGAGTAAACGGTTAAAAAGTGTGGACTTTCCTACGTTGGGGCGTCCAACGATTGCAACTATATTGCTCATAAAAATTTTGTTTAATAATCATCCTAAAAAAATCAAGATGATAATGATTATTAATGGGTTACCCGGACTTTCCGAGCCCAAAAATTTTTGCAAAGATAAGTTTTTTGATTATATCTAATTAATTAGGAACAAGATGATACTATTGCTGTCTTTTGAGTTCCAACATTTTATACCGTATGACATTTTTCATGATTTAACTAACAATTGTTTGGAAGAATATGTTATATCTGCAAGTGAAAACACAAATGATGAAAAAGAAATTAAATCTTCTTTTTTTCTTACCAAAACACAGTTAAGCAGCGTATCTGAAAACATTGGTTTTCGCAGGTGGCTGCTGCTGTCTTTTCTATTTTTCAGTTTTTCTCTGCCCGCACAAATAATTTTCGGTGATTCAGCATCCATTCACATAACCGGAGATGCGGTTATATACCACGAAGGCGAAATCTATCAGGCAAAACCAAAAGAACTTGCTACAGTAAGCAAGAAACCTGAAGAAAAAGCGAAACCAAAAATCGCAGAAAGCAAGAAAGCTGTAGAAAAGAAAACCGTAAAAAAATATTGCTGTTAAAATTGAAAATCCGGAAGTAATACATCAACCGTTTTCTTCGGATCAAAGTTTCAGTTTAGCATCAAAAAATACAGCAGTTGGTGCAGTTCAGTATTCTGGATTTACCCCACTTTCATTTAACAACAAATACTTTTCAGTACAAGTTATTATCTCGGAAACGAATACTTTCTTTTCCAAATCAGATTTTTTGATTAACAAATTTTCATTTTATCATTGGAACAGGCCACCGCCATTTATTACCAATATTTAACGAAAATCATATTAATCAAAAAAAATCTCATGATAAAGAATTTATTATTTTCATATTAAGTTTTGTGCTTATGTTCAGCGGCAAGCTGAGTGCCCAAACCTGCCCTTCAAATTACACTGCGAACCTGTCCGCAACCTCAGCTCCAAGGACCTGTGCGAATAACGGAACTATTACATCAACCTTCACTGCGGCATCCGGAATTACTATTGCACTACTGAAAAGTGGTGGTGTACAAAGCAGTGTCAACAACCCAACAAGTCCATATACATTCAGTAATCTTGCACCGGGAACTGATTATGAGGTCCTGATAAAATGTACAGAAGACGGCACGATATACCAAACTATTCCTGTGACAGTGGAGGATAACTACGTGCCAATCAGCAACGCAATAATCAATGTAACTGATGTTTGCACCAACTTCACACCAGGCGGTACCATTACCGTGGCCGGAGTAACCGGTGGATCTGCGCCATATCAGTATTCGTTTGTACAATCGGATAATCCGGCTTACGACGATTCACAAAGTAATTACGGCGATAATTCTACTTTCAATGCAACAGCATTCGGTAATTATCAGATTCGAATTAAAGATGCCTGTGGCAATTACCGGACATTTACCAGAACGATATCATCAACTGTAAATCCGGTTCGTTTTTACTGGAGACCGAAGAGAATTTGTGGTGACAATGAAAATGTTGAGGGATGGAATTGGTATCTTACTGACGTCACTACAAGTGGATCGACGAATTTCAGTACCTACGCAGCTGCGGGCATCCACCTTGTGATTCGTGAAGGAAATGCCAGTGGAGCGATTCTGTTCGATGGCGTATATGACGGCAATCCATTTACCTATAAAATGGCGGCTGGTCATATTTATCACGTAACAACAACCACAGGTTGCGGACAATCTACCTCTTACACCCACAACCTTAACAATGCAACCAATCCGGAGTTTGAATCCGGAGTAATTCATACAGGTATGGTGGGGTGCGGTGACACAGCGCAGATGACCATCAGTGGAACCCTAAACGACTTCAGCTTTTGGAACTATCCAATCACAGTTACGGTTACCGACAGCTCTGGAGCAACCGTTTACACCAACAACGACGTAGATGAATACGAAACCTGGACTACAACACAAAATCCGGGGAATTATCAGGTAACTTATACGAGCAACAGTTGTCCTTCACAGACACTAACATTACCTGCAACTGACCCGACTGTAAATCCTGCTCCTGCCGTTGTACACGTTCACGCTTATGAAAAATGGAGGTGTCAAGAATTTGGCCTTTTGACTCAAACCGGGACAACTCAGCTCATTGTTAGAATAGAAGGATTTGTACCGGACCGCGCAAATGCGGTCGTAAAAATCGATTCGGGCCCAAGCAATGTTGGTGTTGTAGCAGGTGTGGTACCAGGAGGACAGTACGGGTGGACTAATATCCTACCGGGCACATATGTCATAAGCATCACCAGTTGCGATACCACTACTTACCATACAATCAATGTCAATGCAAGTGGTAACAATATTCTTCAGCAAAGTCTTTCTTCCACAGGTGAATCATTCTGCTCCGGTGGAGGAACCATCAGTTCAAACAAGGTGTACAACGGAGATTACACTTCCACCGTACAGCTGTTAGACAGTGATGGAAACATCGTGGCCGCCAATACTACAGGAGTTTTCACCAACCTTCCTGCCGGAACATACACCACCCGAATGCTGATCCAAGCCCTAAACTGTTCAGGAACTGGATACACAATCCCGGGAAGCACTGTTACTTTGTATAGTGCTACGACAGGACCATCAATATCCTCTGCAGTTGGCGTCATTTGCGAAGACGCAGAAGGAAACCCAATCGGTACCGGAAACGCATATCTCAGTCTTGGTGGTGTAGGACCTTTTACTCTGAACTACAGAAAATCAGGTGAAACCACTTGGAATGTGATCACTAATGCTTCTTCTGTAGTGACCCTTACCGGACTTGAAGCGTATACGATTTACGAAGTACAGGTAATTGACGGTTGTGGTGGCGATTATAATACCACCCTACAGGTAAACACAATGGGGGTACTGAATACTGAGACTAACGCACATCCATGTGTGAACAGCCAATACACACTTGCAATGCCGCAGTATGCAGGAGCGACTTACGAGTGGACTGATCCGAATGGCAATGTTATTTCGAATACCCGTTCTGTATTTTTCTCCAATTACCAGGTAACAAACGATGGTACTTATGTAGTGAAAATCACTTGGGGAACTTGCGTAGAACGCTATGTATACGTAACGCTAAACAGTAATTTATGCGGACAGCCGTTTAATGATGCATGCTTCAAAACTCCTGTAGGTACAGGAACAGGCGAGCCAACACTTTTAGGTATTACGGCATTTGGAAGAGCTGGAGAAGGAAACAGCAACTGGCCAATGGAGAGAAAGGGTGGATTTATCGCTTTAGAATCTTCAACCAAAGGATTTGTTATTACCAGAGCAGCACATACAGATATTGCAAACCCAGTTGTGGGAATGATGATTTACTGTACCGTTGATAACTGCGTTGAAATTTACACAGAAGACGGATGGAATTGCTTTACCGAACCGGGATGCCCCGACTAATCTTAAAAAAAAGATCAAAATGAAAAAAGTAATTTATATAATAATGCTACTTTCCGGATTTTTCGGAAGTGCACAGGTTTTTGTAAACGGAACATCAACTACAACTACCAATACGACCAACAGCTCTGTATTACTGGAATTTCAGTCTGGACTTAATAAAGGAATTATCCTTCCATGGACATCAGGTGAAGTTGCTGATCCGGCCAACGGTACATTTATCTTGGACACCAGCGCAAGAAAAGTGAAGGTATTCTCTAACAACGCTTGGTTCGACTTGAGCGGCGGTGCGAGAACGGAAAATGCAATCGATTTCACACTGCAGTCTGCACCTTTTACTGAAAGTACTGATGCTAAAGTTGTGATTGGTGAAGAAACTTCCACAGCAGATGGAATTTTAGTTCTGGAAGCTACAGACAAAGCAATGGTTCTACCTAAAGTAGAAGATCCACATCTTAACATCGCAAATCCGGCGCCTGGAATGATGGTGTATGATTCGGTGAACAATCTACTTTGCCTCTATAATGGTACTGAGTGGAGTTATTGGAAACCTGGAAATTAATTTAAGAAAGCCGCCCAAGGGTAGTCATGGTCGGAAGATTTTTCTTCCGACTTTTTTGTTTTTTTTGTTGTGAAGATGATATTTTTTAACAGGTTGATTATCAATTATTTAACTTGTTTATTTGAATTTAATTTCGTATCTTTATAG
>JAEWZO010000028.1 GCA_023458415.1 Bacteroidota bacterium | reverse complement strand
TTCCAATCCGGCTACATCCTTAAAAGTAACCTGAATTTTCTCTTTTTCATCAAACAGTTTTGCACGGGATTTTCCGATGGAAAAAATCTGTCCACCAGGACCTCCGGAACCTGTCATTCTTCTGAAGAAAATAAAGTAAATCAGGAACATAATTCCGAACCACATCAATGCCTGAAGGAAAAAGCTCTGCATTTCTGAGCCACTTTTGTCCAAATTCATCTGAGTGGTAACCTGCGGATTTTCTTTCTTGAAAGCATCAAACTTTGTCTGAAAATACTGCAAATCACCATATCTGAAGGTATAATCCGGCGCTGCTGCGGTTGAAGTGAATCCCGGTAAAATATCTTGCTGTGGATTTTTCTGTACAGTTTCAGATTTTGCCGCTTTGGTAAGGAAAACCTCAGCATCAGCGGCATCCGTGTAAACGGTGACTTTTTCAATTTTACCTTCCTTCATCAGCTTAAAAAAGCCCTCTTCGTTGATTGTGGCACTTGTAGAATCGCCCATTAAGCTGTTTCCGAAAAAGAAAAACAGCATAGCAATAATTGCGATTGGAAAGAACCAGTTGAAACCTTTATTGTTCATTTATGATTTTTAAAAAATATTGTTACTCTTCTACTTTTGTAATTTTTGCATCGCCCCAAAGTTCCTCGATTTCATAATAATCGCGAACCTGCTTCTGGAAAATATGCACCACAACCGAAACGTAGTCTACCAAAACCCACATCGCATTTTCTGCGCCTTCTACGTGCCATGGTCTTTCTTTAAGATCGTTTCTTACTTTTTTTTCGATGTTTCCTGCGATGGCGGAAACTTGGGTGTTTGAATTCGCACTGCAGATTACGAAGGTTTCTGCCACGGAATTCTCGATGTTGGAAAGGTCGAAAATCATTACATCTTCACCTTTTGTATCCTGAATAGCTTCAACAATTTTATCTATTAAAGCCTGTTTTTCAATGTTTTTGCTCATTAATTAGTATTGTACAAATGCAAATTTATTCTTTTTTCTTTACTTTTACCCTCCTAAAAATCCGTGCTGATGAAAGATTTGCTGTATTACGAAACCTGCAACGGCTCCACACAGGACAAAATTCTTCAACATCTTTCAGCTCATTCCAGCGATTTTACTGCGCTGTATACACTTAACCAAGAAAATGGTCGCGGACAATACGGAAATACCTGGGAAAATACGGCTTTCAGGAACCTGGCTTTTACGATTGCTGTGAAAACTTCGGTTTTTCACAATTCTGTTAATCTCATCAATTTTCGTACCGCCAACGCAGTTCGTCAGTTTGTAGACAATTTGACCCAAAAAGACATCAAAATCAAGTGGCCGAACGACTTAATTCTGAACAATAAAAAAATTGCCGGAATGATTACCGAGGTTCATAAAAGTGAAAACGAATCATTCTACATCATCGGAATTGGAATTAACATCAACCAGGAAAATTTTGAGCATCTTCCTAAGGCAAGTTCCTTACTACTGGAAACTGGCAAAGAATTCGACTGTAAAAAATTTGCAGAACAGTTGTTTGACTTTTTAAAAACTGAGTTTTCCCTACCGCATACCGATGATGAAATTCTTCATGAGTTCAATAAACATCTTTTTCGAAAGCATGAAATCAGTGTTTTTCAGAAGAAATCTTCAAGACAAAATGGCATAATTAAAATGGCAGACAAAGAAGGATTTCTATGGATTGATCTTGCACAGGACGGTCTGCAGAAGTTTTTCCACAAAGAAATTGAAATGCTTTACTGATTGGCGCGTTTCAGATAAAGATACAGTGAAATCGGCGCAAAAACGATATTAGGAAGCCACATCGCCAAAGCCGGACTAAGCGTTTTATTCTCGGAGACTACTTTCAAAACTTCAAAAGAAAACACAAATACAAAAGCCAGCGTAATTCCTATTGCAAGGTTGAGTCCCAATCCGCCTCTTTTCTTTTGTGATGAAAGCGAAAGCGCCAAAAATGTCAAAACAATTACAGCAACAGGCATCGATGTGCGTTGATGTAAATCATTCAAATAAGTATTTAGGTTGGCGTTTCCTTTTTCCTTTTCCCTATTGATAAAAGCCAAAAGTTCAGGCGTAGTTTTATTCTGTCCTAAAAGCTGATCGGGAAAAAGCTCTTCCGGCGGATGCCCAAAACCTTTGTCGATTGTAGTTCCGTTCGCAAGTTTTGCGGTATCGTCTTTATTGATGGTTTTTTCGAAATAACTGTTAAGTTCGAACTTCTGCTTCTTCTCGTTCCAGGAAAAATCTGATGACGAAAGCTGATAAATCAAACGCTGTTTGTTATCAAATTTCTGATAAAGAAATCCGGAACCGCGCTTTTCCTTTTTATTGTAAGACTTAATGAAGATATATTCCGTTTTGGACAATTGTGATGAAACTTCTGAATTACCCGTAATTTCATCTCGCTTGATTGTATTGTACGTGTAAGGTTCCAGTTCGTTCTTTTTCAAATTCGAATACGGAAGAACAAAGTGATTGATAATCAGAGCGATAAAAGCAATAAAAAGTGATGTGATTAAGTACGGACGCGCAAACCTGTGAAAACTTGCTCCAGAACTTATGATGGCAACAATTTCAGTATTGTTCGCAATTCTGGAAGTGAAATAGATAACCGAAATAAACACCAAAATCGACATGAAGGTAATGATGAGGTTGATGATCCAGAACGGATAAAAATTAATCAGAAATTCCCCTACGGTGAAGCCGTTCGACTCAATCCTGGGTGCTTTTGCCTGCACATCAACCACCAAAACAATAATAGACAGCAATCCCAGCATAAACCCGAAAGTTCCGAGGTATTTTCTGATGATATACAGGTCTAAAATTTTCATTCTGAAAGAATTACAGTCGTTGTCTCAGTACCGGATCGATGGATTTTTTCCATTCATAGAAATCTCCGGCAAGAATATGTTCTCTTGCAACGCGAACCAGGTCAAGATAAAAAGCCAAGTTGTGCACCGATGCAATCTGCTTTCCTAGGTACTCTTTGGAAGCAAAAAGATGTCGCACATAAGCTTTCGAATATTCCGTATCTACGTAACTGGTTCCGAATTCGTCCAATGCAGAAAAATCATTTTTCCACTTCTCGTTTTTAATGTTGATTACGCCGTTCCATGTGAAAAGCATGCCGTTTCTGGCGTTTCTTGTCGGCATTACGCAATCCATCATATCAACGCCTAGACCAATCGATTCCAAAATATTCCACGGCGTACCTACACCCATCAAATATCTTGGTTTTTCTGTTGGGAGAATATCGGTTAGCTCATCGGTAATGCGATACATTTCTTCTTCCGGTTCGCCTACAGAAAGTCCGCCAATAGCGTTTCCTTCAGCATTCTGTTCAGAAATAAACTCAGCAGAAATCTTCCTCAAATCTGAATAAGTAGAACCCTGAACAATTGGAAAAAGTCTTTGTTTATGTCCGTACAATTCAGGATTTTCGTTGCACCATTCCATACATCTTTTAAGCCAGCGGTGCGTCATTTCCATTGAATCTTTCGCAAGATTGTATTCGCACGGATACGGTGTACATTCGTCAAAAGCCATAAAAATATCAGCGCCGATCTGTCGCTGGATTTCCATTGATTTTTCGGGCGAAATAAAATGATAACTTCCGTCGATATGTGATTTGAATTTCACGCCTTCTTCCGTCATTTTGCGACTGTCTGAAAGCGAAAAAACCTGATAACCACCGGAATCCGTAAGAATTGGCAAGTCCCAGTTCATAAATTTGTGAAGTCCACCTGCCTCCTGCATTACTTCCATTTTTGGGCGTAGGTAAAGATGGTAAGTGTTGCCCAGAATAATCTGCGCTTTGATATCTTCTTTCAGTTCACGCTGGTGAACGGTTTTTACGGAAGCCACTGTTCCAACAGGCATAAAAATTGGCGTTTGGATTTTGCCGTGGTCGGTATTCATCACGCCGGCTCTTGCTTTGCCTTCCGTTGTTTTTTCTATTTCAAAAAATTTCTGCATCACTGCTTCTCCATTGTTTGTATGTTGGGCTTAGAATTAGCCGGATTTTCTGCTTTCTCCCTGTTTTCTAATCTGGTCTGGATGTATTTTTTAGAGTCCGGATTTTTGGTCAGAATTATTTCCTGAGAATCTTCCAGAATACCTTCAAGACTACCTTTCGCTGTATAATATTTATAAGAATCTATGAAATCTTCTGCTTTTATTTTTCTTTTCTGAAGTGTGTATCGGGTGGCATTGTCCATGTTGAAGTTTCCGGAAGCAAAACCCATCTGATCATTCACAGCAAATTCTGCTAAGATTTCGGCCATCGTGCTTTTGGAAAGCAAGTTTTTAGGCTCCTCTACCAAATTAGAGCAGGCAAAAAAAAATGTGATCAAAAAGGAAAGCGCAACTATTCTTCTCATAGTTTACCAATCATGGATTTCCACCTTAAATTCAAAACACCGAAAACAGCTTCATGAATAATTCCTCCGTTCATTTTACTTTCTCCCAATTCACGGTTGGTGAAAATAATCGGCACTTCAACAATTTTGAATCCTTTTTTGTAGGTTCGGTATTTCATTTCAATCTGGAAACCGTAACCTTTCAGTTTTACATTGTCCAGACCGATTTCCTCCAAAACTTTCCGGGAAAAACAGACAAACCCTGCGGTTGTATCGTGCACCGGAATA
The DNA here is from genome assembly GCA_023458415.1 of Bacteroidota bacterium. Lineage (GTDB taxonomy): Bacteria > Bacteroidota > Bacteroidia > Flavobacteriales > Weeksellaceae > JAEWZO01. Next base: position 94,148 of record JAEWZO010000028.1, on the reverse strand, counting down.
CCCAGAATAAATCGTACATATTTTGACGCAAAATAAGAAAGTAGAACTCTTCCCATCGGCCAGTTCACCACATTTACTCCTTTAGAATATCTCGAGCCTACGGACATATCCGCACTTAAGCATGCTTCATAAAGTCGAGGTAAATCGGCGGGATTATGAGAAAAATCGGCATCCATTTCAAAGATATAATCATACTGATTCTCGAGCGCCCATTTAAACCCATGAATGTAGGCCATTCCTAATCCATCTTTAACTTTTCGCACGGAAAGATGCAGATGATTAGGATAATTCTGCTGAAGATTTCTTACAATTTCACCGGTTCCGTCCGGAGACGAATCATCCACCACAAGAACATGAAAATCCTGCTGCAAAGCGAAAACGGCCGAAATAATTTTTTCGATATTCTCCTTTTCGTTGTAGGTAGGTATGATGACAAGTTTTTTCAAACCGGGAAAATTAATGCGCAAAGATACTGTTTTTGGACTTCAGTTTTATGTGTTTGCATCACAGCAAGTTCAATTCCAAAAAAGTGAGAACAAAACCTGCAAAAGTATTCGGTTGAGATTCTTATTTTTGCAAAAAATTTAATTTGGTAAGAATTGCTGAACAGAATGATTGGGTGATTTTCCTGATTGTTGGCTGTATTTTCGCATATCTTTTCATGCTGCATTCGCTGCAGCGCGGCGCGGGACTGAAGGAATTTCTTCTTCAGCACTTTGAAGATTCTTCGAACAGTTTTCTTAGCTGGTGCGTAGTTTCTGTGGTGTACTGTCTGGTTTTTTCTGCACTTTTTTCGCAATATATTCCTGTTGTTCCTCCACTTATTGAGAAGGTGAAGGTTTTTGGCTATTCACTGAACAAGTTTGGATTTACTCTGCTTTCGGTTTCAACAGTTTATTTATTCAAAACTGCGGTCAGTTACGTGTTCTTCGCCGGAAGTGGAAACTTCAAAAAATGGAATATTTTCTATTTTGCAGCAACAAAATTTTACTTCTGCGCATCACTTCTATTGATGGTGGCATGCGTGATACATTATTACTATCCGATTGACAGACTAATCGCTTTCAAAGTGTATGTTCCAGTGGTTTTGCTGCTGGTGATTTTCAAGGTTTTATATTACATTTTCCACAAAAACAGAGTTTTACCTCAACAATGGTATTATAAATTTTTGTATATTTGCACCCTCCAAATTGTACCTTATCTGGTGCTTTGGAAAGTATTGTTTTTTTAAGATAGCACGATGAAAATTAAATCTATATTGGTTTCTCAGCCAGCTCCAAATGAGTCCTCTCCTTACATGGATATTGCAAAAAAGGAAAAAATCAAGATAGATTTCAGGCCTTTTATTCATGTTGAAGGTGTTGACGCAAAAGATCTTCGTACGCAGAAAATTGATCTCAGCCAGTTTACAGGTATCATTTTCACCAGTAAAAACGCTGTTGACCATTTCTTCCGTCTTGCTGAAGAAATGCGTTTTACCGTGCCGGATTCCATGAGATACATCTGCCAAAGTGAAGCCATTGCCAACTATCTGCAGAAACACATCGTTTACCGTAAAAGAAAAATTTCTTTCGGTGAAAAAACATTTGCAGATTTGGCTCCGCTATTCAAGAAATATCCTTCTGAAAAATATCTTCTGCCTTCATCAGACGTGTTAAGTCCGGATATTCTTAAAACTCTTGAAGCATCCACTATCGATTGGACCAGAGCAATAATGTACAAAACAGTTTGCAGCGATCTTAGCGATATCAAAGTGAAAGAGTACGACATGTTGGTTTTCTTCAGTCCACAGGGAATCCGTTCATTACAGCAAAACTTCAGCAATTTCGAGCAGGACCAGATTAAGATTGCCGTATTTGGGTCAACCACGATGAAAACTGCCGAAGAAGCCGGCCTGCGTGTAGATGTAATGGCGCCAAGCAAGGAAACACCATCCATGACAATGGCTATTGAAAAATATATCCGCGGAATGAATAAATAACTCTCCGCAGACTTTACAGAAACCGTCTTTTCATCAATTGGAAAGATGGTTTTTATTTATAATTATCTTTGAATTTATATTGATTTTCAATGAATGCTCCTAAAGCAAAAAAAATAGATAAAATTCTCGAAATCCACGGCGACAGGCGCAACGACGAGTTCTATTGGATGAACCAGCGCGATAATCCTGAAGTTGTAAAATACCTTGAAGAGGAAAATGCCTACTGCGATTTCGTAATGAAGGATACAGAAGCATTTCAGGAGCTGCTTTACGAGGAGATGAAATCCCGTTATAAAAAAGATGACTCATCGCTTCCCTATTTTTTCAACGGTTACTGGTACATCGTAAGATTTGAGGAAGGTAAAGAATATCCTATTTTCTGCAGAAAAAAAGAAACTCTCGCCAATACCGAAGAAATTATTCTCGATGTAAATGAGCTTGCCAAAGGCGAACAGTTTTTCGAAGTGGGAAGTGTTGCGGTTTCTCCTGATAATAAAATGGTGAGTTTTTCCACAGATAATGTTGGAAGGAGAATTTATAGCATCAACTTTAAAAATCTTGAAACCGGCGAAATTTTCGGAGATAAAATCCTGAATACCACAGGAAAAGCCGTTTGGGCGAACGACAACACACACATTTTCTACATCCGGAAAGATAAAAATCTGCGTGCGTTTCAGGTGTACCGTCACAGTTTGGGAAAATCTTCAGATGAGGATGTTCTAGTTTTTCATGAAGAGGATGAAGCGTTTGATGTTAATGTTTTCAAAACAAAATCTTTGCAATATATTTTCATTGCGAGTTCAAGTACTGTTTCCGATGAGCACCGTTTTATTCCTTCCGACAATGTTTTTGCTGAATGGAAAACTGTTCAGCCAAGACAGGACGAACTGGAATATTCGATTGAGCATTACGCGGACGAGTTCTACATCATCACCAATGCAGACGAAGCCACGAATTTTAAAATTGTAACAACCAAAGTGGAAAATCCCGGTATAGAAAACTGGGAAGATTTTATTCCGCACAGAAAAGATGTTTTGCTGGAAGGATTTGAGATTTTCCGGAAATATTTTGTGCTGGAAGAAAGAAAAGAGGGCTTGCTTCAGATAAAAATCATTGAAACCGAAAACGGAAACCACCATTACCTGCCCTTTTCAGATCCTACCTATTCAGCATATATCGGACTTAATCTTGAATTCGACACAGAAAAGTTGCGTTTTGGATATACTTCGTTAACTCGACCAAGTTCTACGTTAGAGTACGATATGAAAGAGAAAACAACCCAACTTCTGAAACAGCAGGAAGTTCTGGGTGGAAAGTTTTCTCCTGAAAATTACATTTCGGAAAGAATTTGGGCCACAGCAAGAGACGGTAAGAAAATTCCGGTTTCCCTAGTCTATCACAAAAACACAAAGAAATCCAGGGAAACTCCACTTCTGCTCTATGGCTACGGAAGTTACGGTCATACGGTAGATGCGGCTTTTTCCAATGTTCGGCTTTCAATTCTGGACCGTGGATTTATTTACGCTATTGCCCATATTCGCGGCGGTGAATATCTTGGCCGTGAATGGTACGACGAAGGAAAGCTTCTTCATAAAAAAAACACATTCTACGACTTTATTGATGCTGGAAAATTTTTAATTGAGCAGAATTATACTTCCTCACAACACCTTTACGCCATGGGCGGTTCCGCCGGAGGTTTGCTGATGGGTGCTGTTATTAATATTGAGCCAGAACTTTTCAACGGAATTGTGGCGCAGGTTCCTTTTGTTGATGTTGTTACAACGATGCTGGATGAGGAAATTCCTTTGACAACCGGAGAATTCGATGAATGGGGAAACCCAAAGGATAGAATTTACTACGATTATATGAAATCGTATTCGCCATATGATAAAATCGAAGCGAAAAATTATCCCAACATGTTGATTACGACCGGGTTTCACGATTCGCAAGTGCAGTATTGGGAACCCGCAAAATGGACGGCAAAACTCCGTGATTTGAAAACTGATAATAATATTCTGATTTTTAAAACCGATATGAGTTCCGGTCACGGCGGAGCAAGCGGAAGATTCGAAAGCTTGAAAGAAGACGCTTTGGAATACGCTTTTTTACTGAAACTTGAAAAAAAAACCGATGGAATATAAAACCGAAAGCGAACTTTGGCAGGAAGTTGAACAGTTTTTTCAGGACACTTTTGATACCGAAAAACATCCGCAGATTGATACCATATTATTTCTAATCGGCGTTCAGGAATTGGGAAGCGGAAAACAGGATTACACAAAAGACGATAAACTGAATATTCTGCATATCGCGGTTTGTCGACTTTTGGAACCGTTCGGTTATTACAGGTTTACACATTACGACGATGATGGTTATCCTCATTTTGACGAAACTGAAAAACTTCCGGATCTAAAACCCAACGAACAGCAACTTCTGATGAAAAAAGCTGTAATTCAGTATTTTATTGATGAAGAACTTTTCAGCGCGGAAACTCTTCAGCGTATCGAATAAAGATATTCTGTTAAAAAAAAAGCTTTTAAGAAAAAAAACATAATAAAGTTGTGTTTTTTTTGTTTTTATATTCTTAAAAACAGTAATTTTAACATTTCAAAGCCATCTCAATAAATGAACAACCGCTTTATACCCATTATTTCTGTATTTATGACGATCTCGCTTATTGTGTTCGTTGCGATGCAGTTTTATTGGCTGAAAGGGTATTATACAGCTTTGGAGCAGGATTTTTCAAACAAAGTTTATGCAGCGCTGGAATCTTCAACCAAGAAAGTCTCGGATCTGGAAATCGACAAATATTACGAGAAATACAAAAACTTTGATGATGCTATAACATCCGGCGGACCGCATCCCACACTTACTACGATTCAACAGGTTGTGGATTCTGCAACAAAAAGATCAATTACGTACTCAAAAAACATTATCGAAAAGCAGCAGATTCCCATTTCACCAAAAGGCGACAGTCTGAACCTAACCAAAATGTATACTGATGAAGCTGCATTGACCATCAGAAAAAATGAAAACACACCGCAAGCATTAACTGCCGAACTCAATAAATCCATTGATAACGGCGAATACAGCCTTCGTGAATTCGCAAAACTGAACGTTACAAACCTGCCGATTACTCAACGAGTAGAAGATAAAACTTTGGATTCTGTCATTGCTCGTGAACTCAGACTTAAAGGTATTACGACCAGTTTCGGTTACGGTGTTTTCGATAAAGATAATAAGCTGACTTCGGTGTCCAATAAAGTTTTTCAGGAACAGAAAAATCTAAATAATTACACTTATCCACTTTTTACGGACAATAAAGAGCGTACACAATACTCGCTTTCACTGGTTTTTCCGAAAAAAGATTACTCCCTTGTGGGCAATAATCTTCCGATGCTTTTAGGAACTTTCCTTTCGCTACTTACCATCCTGTTTATATACATTGTATCCATTAATTACATGATGCGGCAGAAAAAAATTGCGGAAGTAAAAACGGATTTTATCAACAATATGTCACACGAATTCAAAACGCCGCTGGCAACGATTTCTGTGGCAACCGATTCATTGGCGAACGATAAAATTGCGACCAACGCCGAAAAGGTGAAATACTACTCTAACCTCATCAAACAGGAAAACCTGCGGATGAAGAAACAGGTAGAAAACGTGCTGAACATGTCGAAACTGGAGCGCAACGAGGTTAAGCTTTTTCTGAAAGAAACCAACGTTCGCGAACTCATCAAAAAAATTACAGAATCTTTCGGACTGATTGTTGCACAGAGAAACGGAACTTTAATTAATGATTTCCAGGCAGATAAATACACATTTAAGATTGATGAATTTCATCTCTCCAATGCGTTGGTTAATCTTTTGGATAACGCCAATAAATATTCGCCGGAAGCGCCGGAAATTAAGGTAGTAACACGAAACGAACAGAATTTTTATGTGGTGGAAATTTCTGACAAAGGAATGGGAATGGACACACAGAATAAAGGTAGGATTTTTGAAAAGTTCTTCCGTGAAGAAACCGGAAACATCCACAACGTAAAAGGACAGGGACTTGGACTTTCGTATGTGAAAAAAATAATAGAACTGCACAAAGGACATATTGTTGTAGAAAGCAGCAAAGGAAAAGGAAGCACATTTACGGTAAAACTGCCGATGAGCTAAAATATTAACGAAACTAAAAATATAAAGATATGAGCAACAGAATCTTACTTGTAGAAGACGACCAAAGTTTTGGCGCTGTGCTGAAAGACTATCTAACGATTAACAATTTTGAAGTAACCCTTGCTACCGACGGCGAACAGGGCCTGAAAGAGTTTACTGAAAACGAATTCGACATCTGCATTTTTGATGTGATGATGCCAAAGAAAGACGGTTTCTCGCTTGCGGAAGATGTAAAGAAAATAGACAAAAACACGCCGATTATTTTTCTTACTGCCAGAAATATGCGCGAAGACATCCTGAAAGGTTACCAGATTGGTGCAGACGATTACATCACTAAACCTTTTGACACGGAACTTCTTCTGTACAAAATAAAAGCAATTCTGCAGAGAAGTGCGTCCCTTGAAAACGAAGAACAGGAGCAGTTCAAAATCAGTAATATTTTCTTTGATTCTATGCTTCGCCAGCTTCGCGTAGGTGACAATGAGTATAAACTTTCACCAAAAGAAAACGAGTTGCTGAAGCTACTTTGCCTGCACCGCAACGATTTTATGCCGCGTGATTTGGCCTTGAGAAAAATCTGGAAAAAGGAAAATTACTTCACTGCAAGAAGTATGGATGTTTATATTGCCAAACTACGTAAACTTCTGAAAGAAGACGAAGGTCTGGAAATCATCAATGTTCACGGAGAAGGATTCAGACTGTTGGTGAAAAATTAGACAAAATGAAAACCTCTGCATTTGCAGAGGTTTTTTTATCAGAAAGAAATGCTGGATTTTCATCAATTATGAAAAAAAACGACTGAAAATCAAAATGATTAACAGTCGTTTTAAGTACCCCAGACGGGACTTGAACCCGTACGTCCTTGCGGACACAGGATTTTAAGTCCTGCGTGTCTACCAATTCCACCACCAGGGCGAAGTAGAAATAGAGCGAAAAACGGGATTCGAACCCGCGACCCCAACCTTGGCAAGGTTGTGCTCTACCAGCTGAGCTATTTTCGCAAAAAAAAATTTCTAAACGAATCTAGAAATTTTGTTGTGCGGATGAAGGGACTCGAACCCCCACGCCTCACGGCACCAGATCCTAAGTCTGGCGTGGCTACCAATTACACCACATCCGCAAATGATCTCCTTTTCTTTTGTGAGTGCAAATATAATAACTTTTTATTTTATCAACCAAGATTTTTTCAAAAAAATTTTTTGCTGGTTTTTATTTTCCTGTGCTTTACATTTGTTCATTATTGATTAACTTTACATCTTAATTTAAGATTTACAATGGAGTTACAAGGAACGATTAAGAAAATTACTGATACACAGACATTTGGCAGCGGATTTCAGAAAAGAGAAATGGTACTGACCACTGAAGAACAATATCCGCAACACATCAATATTGAATTTCTACAGGAAAAAGGAGACTTGTTGAACACCCTTAACGTAGGTGAAAAAGTAAAAGTAGGCATCAACATTCGCGGAAGAGAATGGACCAGCCCACAAGGTGAAGTAAAATATTTCAACTCAATCGTTGGTTGGAGAGTGGAAAAATTGGACGGATCTGCTGATTTTAACGAACCTACACAAGCAGCGCCATCACTATCAAAAAACACACCTGAACAGGCTGATGTTTTTGATGAAGACGATGATTTGCCATTTTAATCACTAAAACAATTAAATCCTGCTTCCGAGCAGGATTTACGCTTTTAAACCATGCCTTTTGATCCAAACCAACTTTCTTTCATCAATCCGGAATTGTTTGATGGACCTATTGTAGCCGTGGGCGGCGATCTTTCTGCACCACGAATTTGGTTGGCGTATCATTCCGGCATTTTCCCATGGTTTAATGAAGGTGAAGAAATACTTTGGTGGTGCCCCGATCCGCGCTGTGTGCTGTATCCCGACAAACTTAAAATTTCAAAATCGATGCAGAAAATCCTGCGTAACGGAGACTTTACATTTACTGAAAACCAGTGTTTCAAACAGGTAATCCGCGAATGCAGAAAAATCAAACGGGTTGGACAGGATGGAACATGGATTTCCAATGACATCATAAAAGCTTTCACCACACTCAATAAATCCGGTTTTGTAAAAAGTTACGAAGCCTGGCAAAACGGAGAACTCGTTGGTGGGTTTTATGGAATTTGGGTGGGAAAAATTTTCTGTGGCGAAAGCATGTTCTCCAAAGTAAGCAATGCATCGAAGGCGGCGTTCATTAATTTCGTACAGACTCAGAAAGATAATATTGAAATTATCGACTGTCAGGTTCACACCGATCATCTTGAAAGTCTTGGCGCTGAAATGATTTCCAAAAAAGAATACCTAAACATCCTGAAACACAACAATGAACTCTGAAAAAGAGAAATGGGTTCTTCTCATCGTACTTTCCATCATTTGGGGTTCGTCTTTCATACTCATCAAAAAATCATTGCTTTACTTCAATCCTTACGAAGTAGGCGCTTTGCGTGTTCTAATTGCAGGCTTAATGCTGATGCCGTTTGCCGTTATGAATTTGAAGAAATTCCCAAGGAAACAGCTTAAATGGCTCATCGTCGCGGCTGTCTCAGGAAATTTCATTCCGATGTTTCTTTTTCCGATTGCTGAAACTGAAGTGAGCAGCAGCGTTGCGGGAATTATCAACTCCATGATGCCGATTTTCGTTATCATCGTGGGAGCACTGGTTTGGAAATTCAATACATCAAAAAGACAAATTAAAGGAGTGGCTATCAGTTTTACCGGAGCGTGCATTCTAGCATTTTCCGGATCCGGCACGGGGGAAATAAAATTAATTCCGGTTTTGCTGCTTTTGTTGGCAACACTGCTCTACGCCATCAGTACAACCACCGTGAAGTCAAAATTACAGGACATTCCGGCGAAAATACTTTCTGCATTTGTTTTTTCATTTGTGCTTATTCTACCTTCCGTAATTGCGTTAATATTATCAGGTTTTTTTGAAGGCCTCAATGCCGACAAGAATTTATTAGCCGGATTGGGATTTGTAAGCTTACTTTCGATTTTCGGGACAGGTTTAGCTATGATGCTGAATTACCGGTTACTTAATATTTCGACACCGCTTTTTGCATCAACCGTTACTTTGCTAATGCCTGTTGTCGCGATAATCTGGGGAATAATTGACGGTGAAAAACTGTCGTTAGTGCAATATTTTGGAGGTGCGATAATTATTGCAGGACTCTTATTTCTGAGGAGCAAACCTGCAGAAGTAAAATAAAAAAACTGCAGAACTCTGGGAGCAATGCAGTTCGAAATAAATCTAATAAAAAGTAAAAATGAAAGGCGACAAAGATATAATATTAATTTATTGCCCTGCAAATTTTTTTTCATTTTATTGAAAATTTAGCCTATATTACTTTTTCAATATTTCCCTAAATTAGCACAATGTTTATAAAAGACTATATATCCAAAGATTTCCCCGCATTCAATTCCACTGCTTCTATTGAAGAAGCCAGCGAAACGGCGAAAGAATTTGGATACTCACATATATTCGTAAAGAAAAAGGGAATTTATCAGGGAGCACTGAGCCAGAGCTTTCTGGAGGAAAGTCCGGACGGAAATCTGGACTCTTTGGAAATCCATTTTGAAAAATTTGCTATTCTGGAAGACGGAAATATTCTGGACAGTATCAAGCTTTTTCACATTTTCAACTCCAACGTGGTTCCGGTCATCGATAAAGAAGAAAAATATCTTGGTTATCTTTCCTGTGACGATATTTTCAGTGAATTTTCAAAATATCCTCTTTACTCTGAGAATGGAGCAATAATGATTGTTCAAACCAACAGCAGGCATTATTCTCTTACCGAAGTCTGCAAAATTGTGGAAAGCAATAACGGGAAAATTTATGGTTGCTACATCAGTCATATTGATGAAGACTTTGTTCAGATTACCCTGAAAATGAGCAGCGACAACCTGAGCTCAATAGATGAAACATTCGAAAGATACGGTTACAGCGTAGTTCATAAGTATTATGATGATGAAAAAGACGACCTTTTGAAAGACCGTTTCGGATTTCTACAAAAATACATGGAATTTTAAAACATGAAAGCCGCAATATATACCCAAAAAAATGACCTGGATACTTTTCTGTATCTGAGTAAATTTATTTCGGAGCTTGATAAACGGGGCGTAAAATCCGTGCTGCACTCCGGGATGGTGGATGCAATGCAGTTTTCAAAAGATTTTGAAACATTCAGCGGGAAAAATGATCTGCAGGAAAAAGGTGTTACACACTTTTTCACCTTTGGTGGCGACGGAACTTTGGTTGCTTCTCTCCTGTTCATTCAGGATTTAAATATTCCGGTAGTAGGAGTTAATACAGGCCGATTGGGTTTTCTGGCAAGTTTTACCAAAGAAGAAGTTTTTCGACAGCTGGATGACATTATGCGTGGCGATGTAAAAATAAGCAAGAGAACTGTTATCGAAATTGTTTCGCCCAACAAAGCCATGTTTTTTCCGTATGCCCTGAACGATATTACCATTTCACGCAAAGAAACTACATCTATGATTACCGTTGAGTCCTACATTGACGGCGAATTTCTTAATATTTTCTGGGGCGATGGCGTAATCGTGGCAACTCCAACCGGATCGACTGCATATTCACTAAGCTGCGGTGGTCCCATCATCACCCCCGACAATAAAAATTTTGTAATCACACCAATTGCGCCACATAATCTTAACGTCCGTCCACTGATTGTAAACGATGGTGTTGAAATCAGGCTCAAGGTGGAAAGTCGCGTGCCGCAATACACACTTTCTTTAGACTCAAGGCTGGTTCATATGGAAACCGGTGTTGAAGTCATGCTTCGTAAAGCCAAATTCGAGCTTCAGCTTATGCATCCAAAAAATCTCAGCTTTTACGAAACAATTCGCCAGAAACTGCTTTGGGGAAAAGACAAAAGAAATTAGTAAACTCCGCATAAAATTTAGTAAATTTACATTCCTAAATAAATCTCTAAAAAATACAAAATCATGAGCAGACTTTTTCCGGCAGGTGTTGCCACAGGCAGTTTAGTAACCGATATTTTTCAGCATGCAAAAGAAAACAATTATGCGCTTCCGGCGGTAAACGTTATCGGTTCCAGCAATGTTAATGCAACAATGGAAACCGCTGCAAAACTTAACGCTCCGGTAATCATTCAGTTTTCCAATGGTGGTGCAGCTTACAACGCTGGAAAAGGATTGAGCAATGACGGACAGAAAGCCGCTATTTTAGGTGGTATTGCGGGAGCAAAACATATTCACACTCTTGCTGAAGCTTACGGTGCTACTGTAATTCTTCATACCGACCACTGTGCGAAAAAACTTCTTCCATGGATTGATGGTTTGATGGATGCCAACGAAGAATATTTCAAACAGTACGGAAAATCTCTTTACTCTTCTCATATGTTGGATCTTTCTGAAGAACCTATTGAAGAGAACATGGATATTTCGACAAAATATTTCGAAAGAATGGCTAAAATGGACATGACTTTGGAAATTGAACTGGGAGTAACCGGTGGTGAAGAAGACGGTGTGGATAATACCGGTGTGGACTCTTCAAAACTTTATACGCAACCTGATGAAGTTGCTTACGCCTACGAAAGACTGAAAGCTATTTCTCCAAACTTTACGATTGCTGCGGCTTTCGGAAACGTACACGGAGTGTATAAGCCAGGAAATGTAAAACTTACTCCAAAAATTTTGGATAACTCACAGAAATACGTTCAGGAAAAATTCGGAACCGGAGAAAAACCCGTGAACTTTGTATTTCACGGAGGTTCAGGATCCAGTCTTGAAGAAATCAGAGAAGCCATCAGTTACGGAGCTATCAAAATGAATATTGACACCGATTTGCAGTTTGCATATACTGAAGGAATTCGTGATTATATGGGTGAAAAAGGAGCTTATTTGGCGGCACAAATCGGAAACCCAGAAGGCGACGACAAACCGAACAAGAAATTCTACGACCCAAGAGTTTGGGTAAGAAAAGGAGAGGAAACTTTCAGCGCAAGACTTGTACAGGCGTTCGAAGACCTCAACAACGTAAATACGCTAAAATAATTTAGCTTTGCAGTGCAAAATCTGCAAACTGATTGATAATTTAAAATTTTAACCCATGGCATTTGACTGGTTTAAAAGAAAAACCAAAAATATTACCACCTCAACCGAGGAAAAAAAGGACGTACCGAAAGGTTTATGGCACCAAACGCCTACCGGTAAAATAGTAGAGCACGAAGAGCTGAAAGCCAACAATTACGTTTCTCCGGAAGACAACTTCCACGTTAGAATCGGGAGTAAAGAATTCTTCGGAATGCTTTTCGACGACAATAATTATAAAGAACTGGATGCCAATGTTGAAAGTGTGGATATCCTAAATTTCAAAGATACCAAGCCTTATAAAGACCGTCTGAAAGAAGTAAAAGCCAAAACAAAACTTACGGATTCCATCAGAAATGCTGTGGGAAAAGTAGACGGAAAAGAAATGGTAATTTCCTGTATGGATTTTGCCTTCATCGGAGGTTCGCTTGGTTCGGTTATGGGTGAAAAAATCCGAAGAGCAGTAGATTACTGTATTCAGAACAAACTTCCTTACATGATTATTTGTCAGTCCGGAGGTGCGAGAATGCAGGAAGCAGCTTTTTCTTTGATGCAGCTCGCGAAAGTACAAAGTAAATTGGCGCAGCTTTCAGACGAAGGACTTCCTTACATCGCTTATCTTTGCGACCCGACTTTCGGTGGAATTACCGCATCATTTGCTATGACTGCAGACATAATTATGGCTGAACCGGGCGCTCTGATCGGTTTTGCAGGTCCGCGAGTTATCCGTGAAACTATCGGAAAAGACCTTCCTGAAGGATTCCAGACCTCTGAGTTTTTGCAGGAAAAAGGGTTTGTGGATTTCATTGTCAAAAGAACGGAAATTAAGCAGAAAATTTCTAAGATTACCCATTTACTTTCTCCGGCTTAAGTTTTTGTAACAAATACCAAAAAATCTCACCTTATTAGGTGAGATTTCTTTTATGAGGAAAACTGCTGTTATATTAGTCAACACATTACGCACACTCACTTTTAGGAAAATGTTGAAAGTGGCCAGGATAACTTTGCCTCATCCCTTATTTTCAGTTCTGAGTTTTTATGCAACAGTAAAAAGTTTCGTTCTCGCTCAAAAATATTTCCCTGAAACCAACTCCAACGACGGAATAGGAAATGCCTATCGCCATGCTTTATGGTGTTGTTTAATTATGATGTACTGCTGTAAAGTTTCGTCTCCACAAAAAGCTTTGGATTTTTGCAGAAGAATAACAGAAATGCATGAAGAACTATTCCCGAATGAGCCTTTGCAGAAGAAAATGGATCTTCACAATAATGAAGTAGGAATGGCTTTCTTCATGGAATTGTTGCAGGGAATTCACCGTCAGTTTTTTGAAACTAACTTTTTCGTTGATCAGCTTTTTGAAAAAACGAAAACTGCGAAAATCCTTAGATCACTGGAGGAAGACCACGGAAACGATCTGGTTTATCTGGAGCAAATTTAATTTTAATAAATTTTTAACTTTCGTTTTTCAAGCAAACTGAGTATTATGCTTAGCTTTATTCTTGAATTAAAAAACATAGAAAAATGCTAAAACAGGGATTATTAAACGAATTTGAGTACGAAGCCGAAAACACCAGAAAACTACTGAAAGCCATTCCAGATTCAGCGTTGGATTACAGACCTCAACCACATTTGTGGAGCGTAGGACAACTGGCAAAACACGTAGCCAATATCTACTCTTGGTACGACGGAACCTTCAATTATGACAAGTTCGACATCAATACTCTTGATGAACAAAACTACGAACTTACCTCAGCCAACATTTTAAATGAATTTGAAGAAAACTACGGAAAGGCGAAAGAAATTCTTGAAAACTCCGATTAGAGCCAATACTTCAACGAGTGGTCGCTGGTTTCTGGTGAACATACCTTAATTGGTCCTGCGCCAAAAGTAGTGATGGCGAGAGGTTTTCTTTACAATCATTTGTATCATCACCGCGGCGAACTCGTTGCGCATTTAAGAACTACAGGCAACAAGGTTCCGGGACTTTATGGTCCGACTTACGAAGACTTACACGGATAAAAACAAAATGACAAAACGTCAACAAACCACGCAGTAGCGTGGTTTTTTTGTTTATTTTTGAATGATTTTCTCAAAGAGGAAGCTTTCATTAAATCGAATAAAACTAATGAAATATAAATTTTTTATCTGTGTATTTTTTAGTGTGATTTCTACTGCACAGACACTTAAAACGCCATTTGAACTAGGAAATGGGAATCAAACTCCTACTTACGGAGAAATGATAAAATTTTATGAAACATTGGACACTGCACATAAAAACATCTCCATCAAAACATACGGATTAACCGACAGTGGCGAACCTTTGAAAGTGGTTTTCTATGATTCTGCACAAAAATTTGACTTCAAGAAAAAGTCGGTGATTTTGATTAACAACGGTATTCATCCTGGTGAACCGGACGGAATTGACGCATCGATGATGATGATGCGTGATTTCGCTGAGAAGCGCATTAAAATTCCGGAAAATCTCATTATTGCAGTTATTCAGACTTATAATATTGGTGGAATGTTGAATCGTGGTAAATTTTCCAGAGCCAACCAAAACGGACCTGAAGAATATGGTTTCCGCGGAAACGCAAAAAATTATGATTTAAACCGTGATTTCATCAAATCCGACACCAAAAATACCGAAAGTTTTCAGGAGATTTTTCACGAGTTAAAACCGATTTATTTCATTGATAATCACGTAAGTAATGGCGCAGATTACCAGTATACGCTTACCTACATTACCACTAATAAAGAACGGCTTGGAAAAATTTTGGGAGACTACCAGGAAAAAGAACTGAATCGTAAAATTTTCGCAGATCTTCAAACAAAAGGAATTGATGCCATTCCTTATGTAAATGTATGGGGAAAACCTGTAGAGAAAGGCTACGAGCAGTTTATGGATTCGCCCCGATACGCAACAGGCTACACTTCCCTATTCAATACGATGGGACAAGTGATGGAAACGCACATGTTGAAACCTTATCCGAAAAGAGTGCAAATCACCTATGAAAACATGCTGTCTTCCGTTCAGTTTATTGATGGTAATGTTCAAAATATTAGAGATTTAAGTGAAAAAAATCTAAAACAGTTTAAATCGGGAAAACCCTATACTATTAACTGGAAAATAGATTCTGTACAGGTGAGAATGATGGACTTTAAAGGTTACGAATCCGGTATGAAACCAAGTGAAATTTCAGGAAAACCAAGATTATCTTACGACCGCAACAAGCCATATACTAAGAAGATTCCGTTTTATCATTCCTATATTTCAACGAAAGACATCGCGATTCCGAGGTTTTATGTTGTTCCTAAATCAGAATATAAGGTTGTAAACCACCTGAAAAGGAATCAGATTAAAATGACTGAAATCAAAAAAGACAGTGCAGCCAATGTTCAGGTGTACAAAATTTCAGACTATAAAACTTATTCAAGACCTTACGAAGGTCATTATCCTCATTATCAAACGGTTGTCACTAGAAAAACCGAATATGTTCATTTAAATAAGGGAGATTTTTTAATATCTACTGATCAACCGGGTGTAAAATATCTTCTCGAAACGCTGGAACCTGAAGCCGTAGATTCATTCTTCAACTGGAATTTCTTTGATTCAATTCTTAGCCAGAAAGAGCATTACTCGCCTTATGTTTTTGAGGATACTGCAGCGCAGCTTCTAAAAAATAATAAAGCTCTGAAAACCGCTTTCGAGATGGAAAAGGCCGTCAAAAAAGAATTTTCAGAAGATGGCGCCACGCAACTGGAATGGGTTTATCAGAATTCTGACTACTTTGAAAAATCGTATCTCAGATATCCGATTTATCGGATAAACTAAAAAAAACCGGCGAAAATTTGCCGGTTTTTTATTGATATAGAAATGACAACTATGCTTCTACTTCCTGTTCTGCATATTTCTTCACCAAATCCTGCTGAACGTTTCCCGGAACGAGTTGATAATCAGAAAACTTCATCGTAAATTTAGCTTTACCACCTGTGATGGAACGTAGTGTTGAACCATAATCATCCAACTCAGCCAAAGGAACTTCAGCCATAATTTTCTGATAATGTCCTTCGGAATCCATTCCGGAAATCATAGCTCTTCTTGTCTGAAGATCACCCATCACGTCACCTGTTGCATCATCCGGACAAAGAATTTCTACGTGGTACATTGGTTCAAGCAACTGCGGATGTGCATTATGAAAAGCTTCTTTAAAAGCACCTGCTGCAGCAAGTTGGAAGGAAATATCGTTGGAATCGACACTGTGCATTTTTCCGTCATAAACAGAAACACGAATATTTTGACACGGACTTCCGGTTAACGGACCGTTTTTCAGTTGCGACATAATTCCTTTTTTGATGGCACCGATATAACGGTTATCGATTGCGCCACCCACGATACACCAATAGAAAGCGAATTTTCCGCCCCACGGTAAATCTTCAATCTCGTGCTGACGAATATTGAGTCCTTTTGGTTCTTCCATTCCTTCGTAAAAGTTTTCTACGCGCATGTGGATTTCACCAAACTGCCCTGCTCCACCGGATTGTTTTTTGTGACGGTAATCGGCATCAGCTTTTCCAGTGATGGTTTCACGATAAGAAACTTTCGGGTTTTTCATCGTCATTTTCACCCCAAATTCTTTTTCCAAACGCTGCTTAACCAAATCGATATGAAGTTGTCCCTGTCCGCCAAGAATTGCTTCGTGGGTTTCGTGATCAATCTCTACTTTCAGTGTTGGATCTTCTTCTTTGATTTTGTTCAGTGCAGCAAAAAGTTTTTCAGTTTCGGCTGAACTTTCTGCGGCAACTGCTTTTCTGATGCGGCTTTCAGGAAATTCCATCGGACGGATTTTTCTATCTAACCCTTTAGTATTCAAAGTGTTATTCGTGTGTCCTGATTTTAGTTTTACAGTTACACCCAAATCTCCGGCTTCAAGTTGATTTACCGGAGTTCTGTCTTTTCCTTCGGCCACGAAAAGCTGAGAAATTCTTTCCACTTCACCGTTATTGGCGTTGACAAGTTCGTCTCCCGGTTTAATTGTACCACTCAAAACTTTAAAGTAGGAAAGCATTCCAACCTGCGGCTCGGAAGTAGTTTTATAAATAAAGATGGTGGTTTTATCGTTCGCATCGTAAGCGACTTCGCTGCCGTCTTCCATCACACGTTTAGGTCTGTCCATCGGCGACGGTGCAATATCATCAATAAAGCCCATAATTCTTCCACTTCCCATATCTTTCAGTCCGGAAGCTACGAAAGCAGGGAAAAACTGCTGATGAGCCAATGCAATGGTAATTCCTTTAGCCAGTTCTTCTTCGGAAAGGTTTCCTTCTTCAAAATATTTTTCCATTAAACCTTCCTCATTTTCTGCTGCGATTTCTACCAACGTGTTGTGCATTTCGTTGGCTCTTGCCATTTCGCTTTCAGGAATAGGTTTTTTCTCCGGCTTTCCGCCTTCTTTAGGGAATTCGTACATCACCATTCTCAGCGCATCGACGATCTGGTTGAATCCTTCACCGGAATTCAGTGGATACTGTAAAGGCACCAATTTGCTTCCGAATCTTTCTTTTGCCTGATTAAGAGTAGTTTCAAAGTCTGCTTTTGGATGATCCATCTGGTTGATGACGAACATCGCCGGAGTTTTGTACTGCTCCACATATTCCCAAACCAATTCGGTTCCTACTTCTACACCTGCTGCTGCATTTAAAACAATAAGCGCCGTATCTGCAACTTTAAGGGAAGAAATTACTTCACCTACAAAATCATCAAATCCCGGCGTATCTATGATATTAATTTTGTTGTTTTTCCAGTTTACGAACATCTGGTGCGAAAAAATAGTTTTTCCTTTTTCGTGCTCGATGTCTGTAAAATCTCCCACCATGTTCTGTCCTTCCACAGTTCCACGGCGTTTAATGGCCCCTCCTTCGTATAACATCGTCTCTATAAGTGTAGTTTTGCCACTGTCGGAATGACCGAGCAAAACCACATTGCGTAAATCTTTAGTATGTGCACTCATAATGTCTATGATTTTAAATTAATTTCGTTGAGAATCAAAAATGGAAATGGCGTGCATTTGAATTTTTGGGAAACTAAAGTTACAAAAGATTTTGCTTGAAAATCAGATTTTTTGACGGCATAAGAAATGATTTTTGACATTGTTTTAACAAAAACCTTACTTTTACTCAAATTTTTCTGAACAATGGTTTTAAGCAGGATTTGGTCGGCGTTTATCATCGTCGCAATTTTGGTGGCAAGTATTAAATATTTGTTCTCCCCGAATTACAAGGCAATTTTTAACGATATGGTGGTGGGAAAAGGCGGTGATACCGTTCAGATTGCAACGCAGCCTTTTTCTTCTTTTGATCCGACCATACAGCAGTCGCTGCTGACAAACAAAAATTTTCAGGAAAAACACATTGGCTATAAAACAGATTCTGTAACGCAGAATGTCCAGGTTTACCGTGTTCAGGCGACAGACGGCGTTATCGGAACTTCTGAAACCGCTGTGAAAATTTGTTTGGGGTTGATTGGTATTATGACGCTTTTTATGGGTTTTATGAGTATTGCTGAAAAAGCCGGTGGTATCAATTTACTTTCGAGAATGATTCAGCCATTTTTCTCGAGACTTTTCCCTGAAGTTCCTAAAAACCATCCGTCATTCGGTCATATGATGCTCAATTTCAGTGCGAATCTTTTAGGTTTGGACAATGCTGCAACACCTTTCGGACTTAAAGCGATGGAAAGTTTACAGACCCTGAATCCATCCGCCGAAAGAGCAAGCAATGCGCAGGTGATGTTTCTTTGTCTTCATGCTTCAGGATTGACGCTGATTCCGGTATCGATTATTGCAATACGTGCTTCGATGGGCGCGTCTAACCCAACCGATATTTTTCTGCCATGTCTCATCGCCACTTTTGCAGCGACAATGGCCTCCATGATCATTGTTTCATTCAAACAGAAAATCAACCTTTTTCAACCGGTTATTTTAGCATATATCGGAGGAATTTCTTTGCTGATTGCGGCTTTAGTCGTTTTTCTGGTTCGTTTAAGTCAGGCAGAACTTGCAGAATTCTCAAAAGTTCTGAGCAATGGAATTATTCTGTTAATCTTTTTTGCAATCGTACTAGGCGGTTTGTATAAAAAGATCGACGTTTTTGCTTCCTTTATTGATGGTGCTAAAGAAGGTTTCTGGGTTTCTGTAAAAATTATTCCGTACCTCGTGGGAATGCTTATCGCTATTTCTCTGTTGAGGACCTCCGGAGTTTTTGAAGTAATTATCGATGGAATGAAATGGCTTGCAGACGTAGCGGGAGCAGACACAAGATTTGTGGACGGGCTTCCTACTGCTTTGATTAAACCGCTTTCCGGCTCCGGAGCAAGAGGAATGATGGTAGATACAATGGCTACTTTCGGGGCAGATTCTTTTCCATCCCGACTTGCAGGTGTTCTGCAGGGAAGTTCGGATACTACTTTCTATGTAATTGCGGTGTATTACGGTGCGGTTGGAATTAAGAATACACGTTACACCGTAGGCGCAATGCTTCTGGCTGATTTGGTTGGAATTATTACGGCGATTACATTGGCGTATTTATTTTTCGGATAGATCTCTTCAAATAAAAAACAAAAAACTGCCTTCTATTGAAAGCAGTTTTTTTTAATTATTTCTTTGTAATTACTTCTTCAATAACTTTTGTGAAGCAGTGGTTTTACCATCGGAAACTGTAATGATATATGCTCCTTTAGGCAAGTCAACAATATTATATTCTTCCTGAGCGATGAAAGTCTTCACTTTTTTACCACTGAAGTCTGTTACTGTAACTTTAGCATCTTTTCTCGATAAATTGCTTCCAAAATTAATCTTGAAGCTCTCGGAAACTGGATTTGGATAAACAGTGATTTTGTTTTTCGCTGCATTGGCTTCATCGACAGCAAGAGTTCCTGCCCATTGTACTGTAACATCATCAATGCTCAATAAATTTCCATTTAAATTAGTATTAACGAATGCGATATGGACAGTTTTGCCTCTGTATTCTGAAATATCCACATAATAATACTGTTGTGCAGTCATAGGTTCATTAGTAGCAACTTCAATTGCAAAAATATCGACAAAATCGGCTTTATCAGTACCCGTTTCAGAAATCTTAACAGTTAACCCATCCTGAAAAGGAGGATTATCATGAGACCGAGCCTTGAAGTATAATGTCGTAGTTTCTACATTTTCTTCAATGAAAAACGAAGGCGCAATTAACCATCTGTCTGCAGGAGTTAAAGTTGTAAACCATGAAGGTGTGCTTGCTACAGTATTTCCGTTTTCGGCAGTCCAGTTAACCATTGCCCAAGCATTGGGAAATGTTTGTTGATAAGTTCCGAAAGGAACATTGGTATCATTGTGCATAGTCCAACCAGCATCCTCTAAACTGGTGATTGTCTCGAAATCTTCCTGAAGATAAAGACCGGTTTGCGCACTTGCAAAAATTGGCAAAGCCAATGCAAAGAATAAAAGTTTTTTTATAAAATCTGTTTTTATTTAATTTGATCAAATTTACAACAAAAAAAGATTAACCCACAGATTTGTAACAATCATATTAATTTTATTACCAATTAATTAAATTTTCAAAATGAAGCGGTTCGCTGTCCTTGTACTTTCATTATTGTCTGTTTCTGTTTTTTCGCAAAAAAAATGGACACTTCAGGAATGTGTAAACTACGCCGTAGAAAACAATCTGCAGGTACTTCAGCTGGATTATAACAGGAAAACTCAGGAAAATAATCTGGAGATTTCTAAACGCGATCATCTTCCAACAGTGGGTGGCAACATCAACAATAATCTTACTTTCGGACAGGGTCGTGATGTATTCGGGACGACAAACAGGAACGACAACTTTCAGCACAGCGCCAATGTAGGAGCAGATATTTTGCTTTTCAATAATGGTCGTCTGGAAAAAACCATCCGCAGAAATGAATTTGAATTGCAGGCAAGCGCTTACGACGTTGAAAAAATAAAAAACGACATTTCACTGCAGATTGCTCAACAGTATCTTTCGGTTCTCTTAAACAGGGAAATTGTAAAAATTTCTGAAAGCGCATTGGAAAATGCTGAAAGACTATATAACCGTGCAAAAATCACTACTGAAGTCGGTACAACTCCTCAAACCATTTTGGCCGAAGCCGAAGCAGCGATGGCGCGAGAAAGACAAAATCTGAAAACAGCAGAAATCAATACAGACAGAAGTCTATTTGCTCTGGCTATGCTTTTGCAACTCCCTGATTACAAGAACTTTGATGTTCAGGATGTGCCAATTGACGAGGTTTTGGAGGCTCCTTTATATTCTGCTGAAAACATTATCGGAACAGCATATGATAATCAGCCACAGATTAAATCGGCTGAAGAGCGTATAAAATCGGCTGAAGCACAAACCGAAGTAGTAAAAACTGCGTTCTGGCCAACAGTTTCCGCCAATGCAGGAATCGGAACTTCTTACTTTAACTCTTTGGTAACCAACACCGCAGGAATGGACATCAACGGAAATCCGATTATGGAAAGTGGATTTTTCAAACAGTACAAAAACAATTTCATGCAGCAGGTTGGTGTAGCGGCAAACATCCCTATTTTTAACAAAGGCATTACTCGCCTACAGGTAGAACAGGCCAAAATAAATGAAGACATTGCAAGAAATACTTTACTGCAGCAAAAGCAGGAAGTTCTGCAAAATGTTCAGCGGGCACAGTTTGATGCAGAAAGCAATTACGAAGCTTACAGTGCCGCTTTAGAAGCGGAAAGAAGTTCAAAACTTGCACTGGACTTTGCAGAAAAAAGTTTCCAGGCTGGAAGATCAACCATTTTCGATCTTAATATTGCGCGAAACAACTACGCAAACGCTCAAGGTTCGGTGGCGCAGGCAAAATACAACTACATTTTCAGCATGAAGCTGCTTAATTTCTACGCCGGAATTCCGCTTTCTCTTTAGTAAATGTCGGTTAACGTACTTGGAAAATATCTGCCGGAAAACACGCTTCATCATCTTCGAAAATGGTTTGGCGAGCATTACATTCACATCAAAATCACTAAAGACCGTAAGTCACGCTTAGGCGATTACAGAAAACTCGTCGATGGTTCGCATAAAATCACGATTAATGCAACCCTCGATAAACAGCTTTTCTTTTTCGTCTTAACACATGAATTGGCTCACCTCATCGTTCGCGAAAATTACGGCGTTGCAGTTTCTCCACATGGTTCTGAATGGAAAATTACGTTCGGCAAAATGCTGCTGGAAAGCATTTCTGTGTATACGGATGATTTAAAACCTCTCATTCTGAAGTTTGCAAAATCTCCGAAAGCCAATTTTATGGCCAGTCCCGATTTGGTTAAATATTTCCACGCTGAAGATTTAAATGATGAACTTTCGTATGTTGACGACCTATCTCCGGGCGATTGTTTTATCTACCGAAAACAGAAGTTCCGGATGAAGCAACGACGTAAAAAAAACTATCTTTGTGAAAACCTTGGCACCGCCAGAGAATATATCTTCAACCCTTTGGCGCGAGTGCAAAAAATTGATTAAAAACATGTCCAATTCCAATAATTTCTGTGTAATTATGGCCGGTGGCATCGGAAGCCGTTTTTGGCCGATGAGTACACAAAAATTTCCAAAACAGTTTCTGGATATTCTGGGAACAGGCAGAACAATGATTCAACAAACCTTTGACAGAATCAGCAAAATCGTTCCTGCAGAAAATATTTTCGTAATCACCAATAAAGAATATGTTTCGCTGACTGCACAACAACTTCCGGAACTAAAACCGGAAAATATCGTAGGCGAACCGATGATGAAAAACACGGCTGCCTGCAATATTTATATGGCGCAAAAAATTGGCGCGTTGAATCCGAACGGAAACATGATTGTACTTCCTGCAGATCATTTAATTCTTAAAGAAAACATTTTCCTGAGAAAAGTGGAGCTGGCTTTTAATCTTGCGGAAAAACACGATTATCTCATCACGCTTGGTATTAAACCAACGCGTCCCGATACCGGATATGGATATATTCAGTACGTTGAAAAGAAAAGTTCGGAATATTTTAAGGTGAAAACATTTACCGAAAAACCCAATCTGGAAATTGCAAAAACCTTTTTGGAAAGTGGAGATTTCTTGTGGAATGCCGGAATTTTTATCTGGAGCGTGAAATCCATTCTGGCTGCTTTCGAAAAGCACCTTCACGATATGCATCAGCAGTTTCAGAGCTGCGAATACAATTCGGGAAAAGAGGAAGAATGCATCGAAGTTATTTATCCGAAAGTAAACAAAATATCCATCGATAACGGAATTCTGGAGAAAGCGAAAAACGTTTATGTGATTCCGGCTGATTTAGGCTGGAGCGATTTGGGAACCTGGACTTCCGTTTATGAAAATGCAGTAAAAGACGAGAATAAAAACTCGGTTAAATCTAAAAATGTACTCACTTTCAACTCGAAAGGAAATATTATACGACTGAAGAGTAAAAATAAAGCCGCGATTATTGACGGACTGAAAAACTACATCATTGTAGATACCGACAAAGCTTTGCTGATTTGTCCGCGCGACAACGATCAGCTGATTAAAGAGTATCTTCAGGATTTGAAGACCATGCGAAAAGGAGAAAAATTTATGTAATAAAAAACGCCGGAAATTCCGGCGTTTTCTTTTTCTATTTCATTTCACTGATGATGTTGACAGCTTCCTGAAGATAAAGATCTCTCTTAAGGTTTTTAGTCCAGTTTTCTGTTTTCTTGGCGAAAGCTTCGTCTTTTTTCTGTCTTTCAGCTTCATCCGGATTCAGTACAAACTGAAGACCTGTGCTGTATTTTTCCAGCACGCGGAATTTTTCGATTTGTTCTTTTCTCGTTTTCATCAGTTCATTGAACTTGGTTTGATTAAGCGTAATGGTTGTTTCCTTATCCAAAGCTTCTTTCCACTTTGCAGATTCCTGAAGCAACTGATACGTTTTATTGTTGAGAAGTCTTGCTTCACTGTTTTTCTTCAGCGCCTGAACGTTGAAATAATTCACAGTCTGGAACGGCGCCGCAGGAATTTTATCCCACGCTAATGCAAAATCATCATATCTTTCACCAATTTCGGAGAAGGTGAACATATCTTTCATGGTGATATCAGAAACAATTCCTTTTCTCTGGGTAGATTCACCGGAGATTCTGTAAAATTTCTGGATTGTCAACTTCAGAGAACCGAAATCATCGCTTGTGCTTAAGAAACGGTTCAAATCCACAAAAGTCTGTACAGTACCTTTCCCGAAAGACTGCGGAGATCCAACTACAACACCTCTTCCGTAATCCTGCATTGCACCGGCAAGAATTTCTGATGCCGAAGCTGAAAGTTCATTTTGCATTACAACAAGAGGACCCGTCCAGATTGGCGCATTGCTTTTATTTCGAAGCGTCTGTATTTTTCCGTTTCCGTCTTTTACCTGAACATAAGGACCTGCATTCATGAAAAGTCCCATAATGTCGCCAACTTCCGTTAAACTTCCACCACCGTTATTTCTAAGATCCAGGATAATCCCCTGAACGTTTTGTGCTTTCAGTTTGATAAGTTCTGCTTTAATGTCATCGGAAGCATTTCTTCCTTTTGCATCTTCGAAATCAGCATTAAATCCAGGTAGATTAATAAATCCGATTTTTTTGCCTTCCGGTGAATTAACAATGATGCTTCTCGCAAAAGTGTCCTCAATAGCGACCTCTTCACGCACCATCGTTACATCACGAATAGTTCCGTCTTTTTTCTGTACTGTAAGCGTAACTTTTGTTCCTTTTTCACCGCGGATGAGTCGTACAGCTTCGTCATTAAGCATTCCAACCACATTCACAGGATCTTCGTTCGGTTTTGAACGTACTTTTAGAATTTTATCACCTTCGGTAAGCTGTTTCGATTTCCATGCAGGTGCTCCAATAGTAAGCGGACCTAAATAAAGATAGCCTCTTTTTTCCTGGATAATTGCACCGATTCCGATTACTTTTCCTTTAAAATTGGTGTCGAAATCCTCTTTGTCTTTTGGTGAGAAATAATTGGTGTGCGGATCGAAAACTTCGGTATATGCGTTCATATAGACTGTAAACCAATCCATTTTCTTTCTTTTCTTAAACCTTCTGAAAGTATCTGTCAATAAGTCTTTTACCTCAGTTGTTGCTTTCAGTTTTTTAGCTTCCGGCGTAAGAATTTCCAGTTTAATAGTATCTTTCAGATTATGTTTCTGCACAGAATCTTTCTTTTTTCTCTGCGCTTCTTCTTTGCTGTTCAGCGTTTCAATTTCCTGAAGAATATTGTATTTGATGTATTTGTTCCACTCATTATACAACTCCTGTCTATTCGTAGGATTTTTCTTTTGTTTTGGTTCGAGAATCAGGGTTTCGTCGGCATCCAGATTAACCGGCTTGCTCATAATTTCCTGGGTAATGCCGTCAATTTCATCAACTCGTTGATAAAGTCTGTCAATCGTCGTTTTATAGAAAGTAAGATTTCCCTGGTTCAGATAATCATCAAGCTTGGTTTTATGCTTGGCAAATTCATCCATATCCGACTGCAGAAAATATCTTTTTGCCGGATCCACCATTTCGAAATAATGCTTGTAAACTTCCTGAGAATAAGCATCGTTAATCGGTTTCGGAGTGTAATGAAGATAGCTGAGTGTATTTTTTACACTTACCATAATGGTTGACATTTTATCATCGTCGTTTTTTGGCGAATTAAAACAGAAAACCAAAGTAGTTAAAGGTAAAAAGAGAAATAATTTATTTAATTTAAATTTTTTGAACATATTTCTGATTTAGTGCTCTATAAGTTAATATTTTCCCGTAGATGTTACACGGGTTTGGAAAGAATCAAATTTAATACCTTATTTACTTTCAGCGCCCTTTTTTTAATTAAATTTGTCTAAAAGACAGATTTTTTATGCAAAAACCACTGATTCTGGTTACTAATGATGACGGAATTACAGCTCCGGGAATCAGAAACCTTGTAGAATTTATGAACGAAATTGGCGAAGTAATTGTGGTTGCTCCCAACTCGCCGCAATCCGGAAAAGGACATGCGATCACTATAAATTCCACCCTAACCTTCGAAGAGATAAATCTTGAAGGTCCACAAAAAGATTATTCACTGAGCGGAACTCCGGTCGACTGTGTGAAATTCGCATTAGATAAAATTCTTCCACGCAAACCGGACATTGTGGTTTCAGGAATTAATCACGGTGCCAATTCATCAATCAATGTTATTTACTCGGGTACGATGTCTGCAGCGGTAGAAGCGGGCGTGGAAGGTTTACCTGCCATTGGATTTTCCCTGCTTGATTTTTCGTGGGATGCAGATTTTCTTCAGGCAAAAAGTTTCATTCAGGAAATTGTTAGAAAAACTCTGGAACAGCCAATGCCAAAAGGAATTGTTCTGAATGTGAATATTCCAAAACTGAAAGCCGAAGAAATAAAAGGCATTAAAGTCTGTAAACAGGCCTATGCAAAATGGGAAGAAAGTTTCGACGAGCGCATCAATCCGCACGGAAAAAAATACTATTGGCTAAGCGGTTATTTCAACAATATGGACGATAGTGATGATGCCGATGAAAACGCTCTTGCTGATGGATATATTTCTGTCGTTCCGGTAAAATTTGATCTCACTGCGCACGAATATGTACATGCTTTGGGAGAAATTCTAAACACCTGAAATGATTCTTCAGAATGATGGAATACAATTTGAATTTTCCATTAATCTATGAATGAGATTCTGAAAAAAATAACCGATTTCGGAGATATTTCACACGGCGAACAGCTCAGGAAATATTCTCCGGACCGTTATATGGTGCATCCTGTTCGCGTGATGGAAAAACTGCAAAATTATACGGACGACGTAACAATTCTTGCGGCGGCACTTCTGCACGATGTTCTGGAGGACACACCTGTAACACAATCGGAAATGAAAAATTTTCTCAATACAGTGATGGCTCAGGATGAAACCGAAAGAACCATTACTTTGGTAACAGAACTTACCGATGTTTATGTAAAAAGCGCTTATCCCAAACTGAACCGACGAAGCAGAAAAGCAAAAGAGCTGGAAAGAATAGAGAAAACTTCTGCAGATTCACAAACTATAAAATACTCCGATATTTTGGATAATACCCTGGAAATTGTGGATCAAGATCCGTCTTTTGCAAAAGTTTATCTTTTCGAGGCTCGGCAAATTCTAAGAAAACTGGACAAAGGAAATTCAGATCTTCGCCAAGAAGCATTGGATGCTGTTGAAAAAGGACTGAAAAAATTAGGCATCAACAGATAACTGAGATTTAGGAAATTGTTTCTTATTTCGCTTTCATCATAAAATTGATTACTTTTACTTCACAGCCAAATTCAACAAAATGCGAATTGAAAACGATATAAAACTCGGCTTTAAAGACGTAATGTTCCGTCCGAAAAGATGCACTCTCAAATCCAGATCAGATGTTAATCTCGAACGGGAATTCACTTTTATGCACACCGGAAAAAAATGGAAAGGCGTCCCAATTATCGCCGCCAATATGGATACGGTCGGAACTTTTGAAATGGCAGAAGCACTTGCAAAAGAAAAGATTATTACTGCCATTCACAAGCACTATTCTGTTGAAGAATGGACTGAATTTTTAAAAGGTAAACCTGAAAATTTCTACAACTATATCGCCTTGAGTACCGGAACCGGAAAATCTGACGAGCAGAAGATTAAAGAAATAATAACCAAACATCCGAAGATTCAGTTTTTATGTATCGATGTAGCCAACGGATATTCCGAATATTTTGTTCAGTTCGTCAATAATGCCCGAAAATCATATCCGGATAAAATCATTATTGCAGGTAACGTAGTTACCGGTGAAATGGTGGAAGAACTTCTTCTGGCCGGTGCAGACATCATTAAAGTTGGAATTGGACCGGGTTCCGTATGCACAACTCGTGTGAAAACCGGAGTGGGTTATCCACAACTTTCTGCAATTATTGAGTGTGCAGATGCCGCGCACGGTTTAGGTGGACACATTGTTGGTGATGGTGGATGCAAAGTTCCAGGCGACGTTGCGAAAGCTTTTGGCGGTGGTGCTGATTTTGTCATGTTGGGCGGAATGTTTGCCGGACACGATGAAAGCGGCGGAGAAATGGTAGATGAAAACGGTAAACTTTTCAGACTTTTTTATGGAATGAGTTCGAAAACTGCGATGGATAAACATTCAGGCGGAGTCGCTGAATATAGAGCTTCCGAAGGAAAAACTGTGAAAGTTCCGTACAAAGGAGAGGTTGCTGAAACAGTTAAAGATATTCTGGGCGGCGTTCGTTCTACTTGTACTTATGTTGGAGCATCCCAACTTCGAGAACTTTCCAAAAGGACTACTTTTATTCGCGTTCAGGAACAGGAAAATCAAATATTTAACGGCTAAAATCTATATAAAATGAACATTGTAAGGACTAACTCGGAAGACGAAAATTTTGTAGCTCTTGTTAAAGAACTCGATCAATATTTGGCTTTGAAAGATGGCGAAGAACATCAATTTTATGTAGAGTTCAATAAAATAGACGGCCTGAAACACTGCGTTGTTGCGTATGAAAACGAAAATCCCGTTGGTTGCGGTGCGATAAGATTTTTCGATGAAGATTCTATGGAGATTAAAAGAATGTTCGTAAAGCCGGAACACCGCAAAAAAGGAATTGGCAGTAAAATTCTCTCCGAACTGGAAAACTGGACAAAAGAACTTGGTAAAAACTCAACTGTTTTAGAGACCGGAAAACGACAGGAAGAAGCCGTTAATCTGTATGAAAAAACTTATTCCCCAATTCCAAATTACGGGCAATACAAAACAGCAGACAACAGTTTATGCTTTAAAAAAATGCTGTAGATTCAGGAAAGAACTGCTTTGCGAAGTGCTTCTGCAGCAAGTTTTACTTGCTCGGTCCAGTCGGTAGCTGCGTTGTCATCTGCGCCGTCCGAAATATATTTCACACACAGAAACGGAATCTGTTCTCTTTTGCAGATTAAAGCCAAGGCATAAGCTTCCATATCTACGACGGAATAAACGGTTTCTGCATGTCCGGTTTCAAAACTGTCACCTGTACCACAAATTCCTTCCGACAATGAATTGATTTTCAAACCATAAGCTAATATTGGTTCTTCCGGAGAAAACGGAGTTTTATACTTCTCAAAACCCAACTCACCCACATCCATATCCCGTTGTACAAATCCTGTACAACACACGGTTTCTCCTTTCGCAAACTGATTGCTTCCGGCTGTTCCCAGATTAATTACAATATCGGGTCGAGTCTGAGCAATTTTCTTTGTTAACTCATAAGCTGCATTCACTTTTCCGAGACTGGTAAATAACGTTTCAACATCTTCAAACTGTTGTGCAGCTTCGCTTTCCATAGCAAAAACAAACAGTGGGTTTTCGTATTTGGTGCCGTTTAATTCAATCATGATTAAAAAAAACCTCACAAAAAGTGAGGTTGAATAATTGTTAAGTATTAAGTGAGCATTCCGCCATCTACATTCATTACCTGTCCTGTCACGTACGCAGACATGTCGCTTCCCAGAAAAACACAGGCATTCGCGACATCTTCCGGTTGACCTCCTCGTTTCAACGGAATTGCCTCTCTCCAACCCTGCACGGTTTTTTCGTCCAATGCTGCAGTCATTTCTGTTTCAATAAACCCAGGTGCAATGGCGTTGCAACGAATATTTCTGGAACCAAGCTCCAACGCAATAGATTTTGTAAAACCTATAACACCTGCTTTGGAAGCTGCATAATTAGCCTGGCCTGCATTACCTTTCACGCCAACTACGGAAGTCATGTTGATGATTGATCCGCTTTTCGCTTTCATCATTGGTTTAATCACAGCTTTAGTAAGATTAAAAACAGAATCAAGATTTACTTTAATAATCGTATCCCAATCTTCTTTGGACATTCTGAGCATTAGATTATCGCGGGTAATTCCTGCATTATTCACTAAAATATCAATTTGCCCAAACTCTGTTATTACGTCGTCAACAAGTTTCTGTGCTGCATCGTAATCTGCGGCATCCGACTGATAAGCTTTAACCTGACTTACATCTTTCAAAGCATTCTCCACTTCTTTAGCTTTTTCTACAGAACCTGCGTAAGTAAATGCAACTTTGGCTCCCTGCGCAGCGAAAACCTCCACAATACCTTTTCCAATTCCGCGGGTTCCGCCGGTAATAAGGGCAACTTTTCCTTCTAATAGTTTCATATTTCTAATGTTTTAATTTCTAAATAATTATTGTGCGTTATTGATGATGAGAACAATCTCTCCTTTCAGGGTTTTACTTTTTGAAAAATCGATGAGTTCCTGAATTGAACCGCGTTTGGTTTCTTCAAATTTCTTAGAAATTTCGCGGCTTAGGCTCACTTTAGTTTCTTCACCAAAGAACTCTTTTATCTGTTCCAGGGTCGTATTTATTTTATGTGGACTTTCGTACAGAACAATGGTTTTATTTTCTTCTGCGAGCTGCTTCAACTTTGTTTGGCGACCTTTCTTCTGCGGTAAAAAACCGGCGAAAAGAAATTCGTTGTTAGGTAATCCGGAAACAACCAGCGCCGGAACAAACGCTGTAGCACCGGGAAGGCAAATCATTTCAATATCCTGATCCGCGCCGGCTTTCGCAAGCAGATAACCTGGATCGGAAATTCCGGGAGTTCCTGCATCGGTAATAAGCGCAATATTTTGTCCGTTTTTTAAATCCTGAATTACTTTTTCTGTTGCAGCATGCTCATTATGAAGATGATACGACCTCGTCGGTTTCGAAATTTCGTAATGTTTCAGCAGAATTCCTGAAGTTCGGGTATCTTCGCAAAGGATGTAATCAACCTCTTTCAGAACATTGATTGCTCTGAAGGTCATATCTTCCAGATTTCCTACCGGTGTTGGTACAAAATATAAAATCCCACTCATCTATAAGTTTTCGAATACATTTTTACAAAATTCTTCCAAACTTGGATCGCGCGCGCCCATCAAAAGAAGAACAGAGTTTTCCCCTAAATGTGGCCGTACTTTATCCTGAAACTCGTCACGATGTTCCACAAAAAAGGCTTTCTTACCGTTGTCTTTTATATCTTCAATTAAATCATTTGCAGAGATGTCTTTCACAGCAGTTCCTCCGGCGTAGAAGATTTCGCTCATCCAGATTTCGTCCTGCGGTCGAAGCGCGGCCGAGATTTCTTCCACAAAATCATTTCTCAAAAATCTGGTCGGTCCGTAACCGTGAGGTTGAAACCAAGCAACTACTTTATCTGCTAACGGTTGACAGGCTTTAATTGAAGCTGCACATTTTGCAGGATTGTGCGCATAATCATCAATTACCCAAATTCCGTTCTTCTCACCCAAAATCTGATGTCTACGGTAAATTCCTTCGTAATTTTTCAGACTGTTTGCGCAGGTTTCCAAATCAACACCAACCAAATTGGCAACAGCGATTGCAGCGGCTGCATTTTCTGCGCTGTGTATTCCTATGGAATTCATCTGAAATTTCTGACCTAGAATTTCAACACTCAATTCAAAACCGTTTTGTTGAAAATCTGTGATATTAAACTTTGCTTCATCGTTCTTAAAGCCAAAGTCGTGCTGTGAGTTTTCAGACAAAGTTCTTGCCAACGTATTTGACTGATTTACAATAAATAAACCCTTTGTGTTAGTTTTAAAAGTGGAAAACAAATCAATCAATTCTTCTATTTCCTGGTGGTCTTTATCGATATTCAATAAAAGTCCTATTTCCGGACGATACTGCACCACGGAACCATCGCTTTCATCGGCCTCAATTAACAACCAATCTCCTTTTCCAACAGCGGCATTTCCAATTTTTCCTTCGCGGATAATTCTTGTAAGTCCGGCTCCGGAAATAATACTTGGTTCAAGGCCCGCATCGACCATAATCTGGTACAACATCGCTGTTGTTGTGGATTTACCGGAAGTTCCGGCTATTGCGATTGTTTTCTTACTATCAGAAATAATTGCTAATAGTTCGCTTCGCTTGATGATGGGAATATTGAGTTCTTTGGCTTTCTGCACTTCATACACCGTATCTTCAATCGCCGTAGAAACCACGACCAAATCTGTACTTTCTGTGATTCCACTACCGTCCTGTAGAAAACATTCAATTCCTTCTTTTTCAAGAAGTTCTTTGGTTTTATTGTACTCTTCTGGATGAAAATAACGGTCGCTACCGGAAACATTTTTTCCGATTCCTTTCAGATATTGCGCAATGGCGCTCATGCCCACTCCTGCAACACCAATAAAAAATACATTCCGGAAATCGGAGATGTTTTTAATCATAAAATTTCTGTTTATCGCTTACTGAAATTTGTTCTCTACAAGCATCCACAGCCGTTGTGCATACTCGTCTACTTTCTTCCAGTCTTTCTCGTAATAAATGTCGCTGAGATATCTTTTTGCGTCTTCCAAATCGGCAAAACTGTTCAGTTTTTCTACAGTTGATTTCAAATCAGCTTCGTCTCCATTAAAGAGCAATTTTGTGAAAGCCACTTTGTCATTCAAATCCAACCGGAATTCAGGTTTTGGTTTTTCAGCTTCCATATAATCGGTGGAAACATTTGCTTTCAGAAGGCTACCTTTCTCAATTTGAATTTCATTTTCTGGATCGTCTAATGGAACATCCGCAATAATTTTTTCTACAGCTTTAAGGCCTTTGATATGTGCAAGTTTAAATTTCTTATCTCCCGATACAGGTTCAACCTTAGTTTCTGCGAACGGTTCATGAACCACATCCGTAACTTCCTGCTCTTTCTCTATTTCAAGAATTTTTCCTCCGTTTTCGTCATATTCAGTATTTGAAGTATTGAAAAATACTTCTTCTACTTCCGGTTCTTTATCTTCTGGTTCCGCTGCAATTTCATCTTCCTGAATGTCATTCAGTTCATTCGTAAAACGTACTTCTTCTTCAAGTATATCTTCATGCTGATTGTCGTACTCATCATCGCTTTCGTTCAAATCAAAATCATTGTTTATTTCCTGATTATCAAATGATTGCGTCGTTTCTTCAGACACAAAGCTATCCTTGTTTTTTTCCAGAATTCTCAAAAAAGCAATTCTGTCGGTTACTTCCGAAAAGAGGTCCTGCTTAGTGAGCAATTCTTCTTTTGTACTGATTTTTGAAAGACTTTCCAGAATACTCTGAACTTCAAAAAATATTTTCTCCTGCAACTCCTGAACGTTCTGCATGTTTAATCTACTTAAAATTTGTGTAATTTTGACTCTACAATATTACTGCTAAATTAACAAATGTTTTTAGAAAACACAATAAATCACGCCAAACAAAGCGGCTGGATGGAAGTGATTTGCGGCTCGATGTTTTCGGGAAAAACCGAAGAACTTATCCGCAGATTAAGACGTGCTGAAATGGCCGGCCAAAATGTAGAAATCTTCAAACCGAAGATTGATACACGCTATGATGAGGAAGAAGTTGTTTCGCACAATCACAATAAAATCCGCAGTACACCGGTAGAAAGTTCCAACGAAATTTTGCTGTTGGGCTCAACCTGTGATGTTGTAGGGATTGATGAAGCTCAGTTTTTTGATGAGGGAATTGTGGATGTGGCGAATCAGCTGGCGAACAGTGGCGTGCGTGTTGTAATAGCAGGACTTGATATGGATTTTTTGGGTCGTCCGTTCGGACCGATGCCAAACCTGATGGCCACAGCAGAATATGTAACGAAAGTTCATGCGATTTGCAGACGTACCGGAAATCTCGCGCACTATTCGATGAGAACGACTGAAAGCAAAGATCTTGTTGAACTTGGAGAAACCGAAAGTTACGAAGCTGTAAGCAGAAGCGTTTTTAATGAAGAAATGTCCAGAAAACAGCAATGAATTACACAACACAACAACTTGCAGACCTTACAGGAGCACAACTGATTGGCGATGCAAATATCACAGTAAAACACCTTGCTTTTGACAGCCGGACGATATTTTCGGCAGCCGATACTGCATTTCTGGCGATTAATACAACGAAAAATTCAGGAGAAAAATACATTGAATCCGCAATTGAAAAGGGTATTAAAGTTATTATTTCCGAAAAATATCATCCGGAAACGGAAGCCGAATCCTGGCTTATTGTTGAAAATACGATGGATTTCATCCAGAAATTAGCAAAAAAACATCTGGAACATTATCAACTGAAAACCATCGGAATCACCGGAAGTAACGGCAAAACCATTGTGAAAGAATGGCTTTACCAAAGTCTCTGGGAGGATTTCCGATGTGTGAAAAGTCCGAAAAGTTTTAACTCTCAACTTGGCTTGCCAATTTCCCTTTTACAAATCAAGCCAAAACATGAACTCGGAATTTTTGAAGTAGGTATTTCAAAGCCTGGAGAAATGGATATTCTTGAAAATATCTTTTCTCCACAAATTGGTATTTTAACACATATCGGGCATGCTCATGAAGTGAACTTCGCATCAGAAGAAGAAATTTTAGAAGAAAAATTAAAGCTTTTCAAAAATTCAGAGTCGATAATCTATAATGGTGATAATCCTACGATTGAAAGGAGAATTAGAGAACTTTATTCAAATAGAAAACTAATCTCATTTGGCCTTTCTGATCATAATGACATTTACATTTCTAACAATTGGAAAGATAAAACCTCTCTGGTTGAAATAACTGCGCATAACAGCAAATTTCAACTTGAAATTATTCAGAGGAGTGAAGCGAGTTTACGAAACGCCTTATGCGTTGTTGCAGTCCTGAAAGAACTGAACTATAACAATTCGAAAATTATCGAAAAACTTGACGCGCTAAAAGCAATCGAAATGCGTTTGGAAAGCGTTAACGGACTTCGTAATAATCTGATTATCAATGACTCTTTTAATCTTGATTTAGATTCGTTGAAGATTGCATTTCAGTTTATTGAAGAATATCAAAAGCAAAAGAAAAGTTTAGTTCTTACCGATTTCGTAGAGGGAAAAAATTCAGATGAACTTTACGAACAAGTTGCAGACCTTACCAACAAGCAGAATTTCAGCAAAATCTTTTTAGTGGGTGATGAAATTACGAAGCATGCAGCACTATTTAATTCGGAAACGTATACCTTCGAAAACACAAAACAACTGATTGAAAATCAACAGATAAACCGAATTGAGAATGAACTTATTCTGTTGAAAGGAGCCAGAAAGTTTGCGATTGATAAAGTAAAAAGCCATCTGGAATTACAAAAACATGATACCGTTTTGGAAGTCAATTTGAATTCAATACTTCACAATATCAACGTTCATAAATCTTTACTGAAGCCTGAAACCAAAATGATGGCGATGGTGAAAGCATATTCGTACGGTTTGGGCGGTTATGAAATTGCCGAATTCCTTCAACATCATCATATTGATTATCTGGGTGTTGCATATGCAGACGAAGGTGTTGATCTCAGAAAAAATGGAATTACAACACCGATCATGGTAATGAATCCGGAGCAGCATAGTTACAGCAGCATTATTGACTTCAATCTTGAACCGGAAATCTACAGCTTCCGCGTTCTTG
Organism: Bacteroidota bacterium; assembly: GCA_023458415.1. Classification (GTDB taxonomy): domain Bacteria; phylum Bacteroidota; class Bacteroidia; order Flavobacteriales; family Weeksellaceae; genus JAEWZO01. The sequence continues at coordinate 58,378 of JAEWZO010000028.1, read as the reverse complement.
ATCTTTTTGCAGAACAACTCACACAGAAAGGAATTCAGTCGGGCTATCCTATTCATATTAAACTGGAAACAGGCATGCATCGTCTTGGCTTTAAGGAAAATGAATTGGATGACCTTATTCAAAAATTGAAAAGTTACAACGTAAAAGTTGCATCGATTTTCAGTCATCTTTCCTCAGCCGACGACAGCAGCGAAAATGAATACAGTTTAGAGCAAATAAAAATATTTACTGAAAATTCCGAGAAGCTGATTTCAGGTTTAGGATACCAACCGGTCCGACACATTCTAAATACTTCCGGAATAGTCAATTTTACTGATTATCAGTTTGATATGGTTCGAATCGGCATCGGAATGGTTGGAGTTTCCTCTAATCCGGAGGTAAAAAAATATCTTACCAATGCTGTAAGTTTCAAAACTGTTATTTCACAAATTTCGGAGGTTAAGAAAGGTGAATCTATTGGTTACAACCGTAAATTTAAAGCAGAGAATAATACAAAAATAGCTACAATTCCCGTTGGATATGCAGACGGAATTCCTCGTTTGATTGGGAATAGAAACGGCTATGTAGGAATTGGAAAAAATATTTTCCCAATTGTAGGAAATGTTTGTATGGATATGATGATGATTGATATCGGTGAAGACGCTGCACAGGATGGCGATGAAGTAATCATCTTCAACGGAAATCCAACATTGGAAGATTTTGCAGAATACTGTAAAACAATACCTTACGAAGTTCTTACTTCTATATCGCGCCGTGTAAAAAGAATTTATATAAAAAATTAGAATGTTTAAACGCCTCCTTTTACTTGTTTTTATTTTCTGCCTTTTTCAGTTGAATGCGCAGGTGAAAGAAAGTTTTGTTATTCCCAAGAACCCAAAAATCGGTTTGTCCTTATCTGGTGGTGGAGCCAAAGGTTTTGCACACATCGGAGCTCTGAAAATCCTGGATTCTTTAGGCGTTAAAATCGATTATATTTCCGGAACAAGCATGGGCGCTATTGTGGGTGGTCTTTACGCTTCCGGTTACTCCGGAAAAGAAATTGAAAAAATAGTTCTCGAAACTGATTTTTACAACATTATCGCCAACGAAAAACCAAGAAGGGAATCTACTTTTTTTAACAAATCTGTTGATAAGTACATCCTGAATGTTCCGATAAAAGACGGGAAAGTGAATGTTTTACCAAAAGCGATTTCTACAGGGCAGAAAAATATTTATTTGCTGAAAGAACTTTTTAAAAACGTTTCAACAATAGAAGACTTTTCTAACCTCCCTATTCCTTTTATGTGCATTGGAACCAACCTGGAGAGCGGAAAAATGGAAGTTTTTGAAAAGGGAGATCTTGTCCAGGCGATTATGGCGAGTTCTGCGTTTCCCGGTTTAATGGATCCTGTGAAAATCGGTGATTCTCTATATATTGACGGCGCAATGACCGTGAATTATCCTTCAAAACCATTGAAAGATAAAGGAATCGATATTGTGATTGGCGTTGATTTAAGTCAGGGATTAGCAGACAGATCTGATCTGCAGTCGGTTATTTCAATTCTAAATCAGGTGATTGATTTCGGGATTCAGAAAGAAACGCAGAACCAATATAAATATACTGACATCAATATTCATCCCGATCTAACCGGTATGAATGCAACAAGTTACGACGCAAAGAAAAAAATACTTGATTTAGGTTTTCAGGAAGCCAAAGAATATGTTCCGGTACTAAATCAACTTCCGAAACGTGATGAAACTGTTCTTCGTGCACCGATTAACACTGTCTATTCCAACGTTTACAAAATCGACAGTCTTTCGCTTCAGAACAACGAAATTTTTGGAGAAAACTACGTTCTGGGTAAAATGAATCTGCGATTGCCATCGGTTCAGACGTACGGTTCCATCAATAAAATGATTGACAAACTTTACGCTACCAACAATTATACGCTGATTAACTACGATATTACACGGGTCAACGATAAAAATCTGCTTCACCTTACCGTAACCGAAGACGACACCCGTTTCTTTCTGAAGTTTGGCCTTCATTATGACGAACTTTTCAAGACAGGACTTTTGGTAAACGCCACTGCAAAACGCTTGCTGTTCCCTAATTCAACAGTTTCTCTTGATTTGGTTGTAGGCGATAAACCAAGATATTATTTCAATTATTTTATTGATAACGGCTATATTCCGGGTTTTGGAATGTACGCTTCCGGAATGTCACTTGATTTGAAAGATATTAATTCCAATATTTTTGAGAAGTGGAACTGGTTCCGGAACGAAGTATTTCTACAGTCTGTTTGGAGAGATAAATATGCAATTGGTGGTGGTTTAAGCCATGATTACTATGATTCTAAAATTGGTATTCAAGGCGACTACGCTAACTCTGAAAATTTCATTAATCCGTATGTTTTCATAAAAACTGATACACAAGACGATAAGGATTTTCCTAAAAAAGGATGGTACTTACACGCAGAAGGAAAAATGTTAGATCTTTTTGATGATGAAAACGAAGGAAACTCACTGCAGATCAAAGCGGATTTGAAAGCCAACTTTCCTTTAACAAAGTGGTTAACCTACCAATTAGGATTTTTTGCTGGACTATCGACCGGAGAAAATGTGAGTCATTATTATTTGTATAGGATTGGTGGAATATTCGAGCAGAATCTCAATAATTTTGCATCATTCGGCGGTTATGAATTTGGACAAATCGGAGGAAAAAACCTCCTTACAGCCCAAAATGCTTTCCAATTCAATGTTTACCGGAACTATTTTGTTACAGCTCATTTCGCTATCGCCAATATATTTGAGGATCAGAAAGTCGACGATATTATTCACATTTCCGAATCTTCTGTTGGAATTACTGCTGGTTACAAATCGCCATTCGGTCAGATTAAACTGAATTACAGCCATTCTCTCAATAACAACAACGGTGTTCTCAGCGTAATTCTAGGACACTGGTTTTAATAATGATACATTTACATTTCGAAAATATTGAACCTTTGAAAATTCCCTCCTCTACCCTTCTCTGGCTGGAAAATATTATTCATTCAGAACAGAAAAAAACTGGAGAAATCAACTATATTTTCTGTGATGATGAATATCTCCTTAAAGTAAATCAGGATTTTTTACAGCATGATTACTACACCGATATCATCACTTTCGACTACGTAAAGGGGAAAATGATTTCGGGAGATATTTTTGTATCTTTGCCGCGCATTTTAGACAATGCTTGTTCCCTGTCTAAAGAATTTGATTCTGAACTTCATAGGGTACTTGCACATGGAATTTTACACCTCTGTGGCTATAAAGATAAAACAGAAGAAGAAGTTCAACTAATGCGAAGTAAAGAAGATTTTTATTTGGCTGCGAGATAAATTGTTTGTAGTTGTGTCCCGCTTTCCGCACTCGCTTTTTTGTTTTCATAAAAAGAGCTTAAACATTGCTTAAATCGGGACTTTAATGAGGTTTTCTATAATTTTAATAGATTATGTTTCACGTGAAACATTACTAAAATCAGTTAAGAATGATTAACGAAATATACGACGTTATTGTAGTTGGAGCAGGACATGCAGGTTGCGAAGCGGCGGCGGCTGCAGCAAATCTAGGTTCTAAAACCATGTTGGTTACAATGAATATGCAGACCATTGGTCAAATGAGCTGCAATCCGGCAATGGGCGGTATAGCTAAAGGCCAGATTGTACGAGAAATTGATGCAATGGGCGGATATTCCGGGATAATAGCAGATAAATCAGCGATTCAGTTTAAAATGCTTAATCTGTCGAAAGGTCCTGCAATGTGGTCACCTCGTACACAAAACGACCGTATGATGTTTGCTGAAGAATGGAGATTAGCATTGGAAAACACACCAAATCTTGATTTTTTCCAAGATATGGTGAAAAGCCTCATAATCGAAAACAGTAAAGCTGTTGGGGTAGTTACATCACTCGGAATTCAAATACGTTCAAAATCGGTTGTACTAACTAACGGAACATTCCTTAACGGATTAATTCATGTAGGTGACAAGCAACTTGGCGGCGGACGTATGGGTGAACCTCGTGCGTTTGGGATTACTGAACAGCTGGTTTCTTTAGGTTTTGAAGCAGGAAGAATGAAAACAGGAACACCGCCACGTGTAGATGGAAGATCACTTGACTACAGCAAAATGGAGGAACAAAAAGGTGACGAAAATCCAGGTAAATTCTCTTATCTTGATTCTCCAAAACTCACAAAACAACTGAGTTGCCACATAGTTTACACCAACGAAACTGTACATGAAATTCTAAAAGAAGGATTCGACAGAAGTCCTATGTTCAACGGAACTATACAAAGTATTGGTCCGCGCTACTGTCCAAGTATTGAAGATAAAATCAACCGTTTCGCCGAAAGAACAAGACATCAACTTTTCGTTGAGCCTGAAGGTTGGCGAACTGTAGAAATTTATGTGAATGGATTTAGCTCCTCACTACCAGAAGAAGTTCAGATCAAAGCAATGCGACACATTCCTGGATTTGAAAATGTAAAAGTTTTCCGACCTGGTTATGCCATTGAATATGACTACTTCCCTCCTACTCAACTACACCATACACTGGAAACAAAACTAGTTAAAAACCTGTATTTTGCTGGACAAATCAACGGAACTACAGGATATGAGGAAGCTGCAGGACAAGGACTTATTGCCGGAATTAATGCACACAATAAAGTTCATAATAAGGAAGAATTTATATTGAACCGTGATGAAGCATATATCGGAGTTCTAATAGACGATCTTATCACCAAAGGAACTGAAGAACCATACAGAATGTTTACTTCCAGAGCAGAATATAGACTACTGTTGAGACAGGATAATGCTGATATCCGACTTACTGAAAAATCACATCAACTTGGATTAGCAACTGAGGAAAGACTTAGAAAAGTTCAGGAAAAAATTGAAAAAAGTCAGGAGCTCGAGAGTTTTCTGAGAGAAACCTCATTGAAACCGGGAATCATTAATCCAATATTGGAAACTATTGACTCCTCCCCTGTTGATCAGGCATACCGTGCAGCTCAAATATTAACAAGGCCGAATATGACTTTAAAAAAACTTGATGAAATAGATGTGATTGAGCACTACTCCACCCAATTTAATGAAGAAGTACGTGAACAGGCGGAAATCAATATTAAATATAAAGGTTATATAGAAAAAGAAAAGGAAAATGTCGCTAAATTGAACCGTTTAGAAACAATAAAAATTCCAGAAGATTTCGATTTCAGTAAAATTGCTTCGCTGTCCGCTGAAGCTAAACAAAAAATGCAAAAAGTGCAGCCAAAAACAATTGCCCAAGCAGCAAGAATCAGCGGTGTTTCGCCCGCTGACATCAACGTGTTATTAATATTTTTAGGGAGATAAACTCAAATGTTTCACGTGAAACATTGAATAAAAATGAAAATAAAGGATCACTTTCTTTCAGGAGAAACCTTCGAAATAAAAGAAACCGAAACTCGTGGAGTTTATAAAACTACTCCAATACCACAGAACCTTGACAAGTACTACGAAAGTCAGGATTATATTTCGCACCATCAGGATTCCGGTTCTTTAAAAGAAAAATTATATAAGTTTTTGCAGAGGTTCAATCTTAATTATAAACGAAATATTCTTTCTGCAGAATTGCATAGAAATGCAACTGTAGTTGATTACGGCTGCGGCGCTGGAGAATTTCTGAAATTTATCGATGAAGATTTTAATATCTATGGCTTTGAACCAAATTCTTCTGCAAGAAAAGCAGCTGAAAACAAAATTCAGAAAGGTAGAATTCTTGATGATCTAAACACCTTACAGAATCATTCGGTAGATTGTATCACATTATGGCATGTTTTTGAACATATTGAAAATCAACAAGATACATTACATTTATTCAATAACAAATTGAAAACCAATGGTTTATTGATTATTGCTGTACCTAATCCAAGATCTTACGATGCTAAAAAATATAAAGAGTACTGGGCAGCTTATGATGTACCAAGACATGTATATCATTTCACAAAACCCGGAATGTATAATCTTTTGGAAAATCAAAACTGGAAAATCAAAAAAGTAAAACCTCTCCTACTCGACTCCTACTATATCTCTATGCTCAGCGAAAAATATAAGAAAAGTGCACTTTTTTGGCTTAAAGGCATGTTTTACGGGGCGATTTCTAATTTAAAGGCATCAAAATCGGGCGAATTTTCGAGCTTGATATATATTATCGAAAAAAAATAGTTATTTAAAATTTGACCTATTTATGAAGGTCATTTTTTGCAAGATTTCAATAAAAAAAAAAAAAAGCAGAAGTGTAAACTCTTCTGCTTTTCTTTTATATTAAAACTAAAAATTTAGTTTATTTATTGACGGCGGCAACTCCAGGTAATTCCAAACCTTCTAAACTTTCAAGCATCGCTCCTCCCCCAGTTGAAACATAACTCACTTTATCAGCATAACCGAACTGCTTTACAAATGCAACCGAGTCTCCTCCACCAACAAGTGAAAAAGCACCGAATTCTGTAGCTTCAGCAATACTGTTTCCTAAAGCAACGGTTCCTTCTGCAAAATTCGACATTTCAAAAACACCAACCGGACCGTTCCAAAGAATCGTTCTGGAATTCATAATAACGTCGTTAATTAAATCTCTAGTTCTAGGACCTACATCAAGTCCCATCCATCCTTCCGGAATTTCATAAATATCCACCTCCTGAATCTCTGCATCGTTATTAAACTCTTTTGCAGCAATAGTATCTACAGGAAGACAAACTTTTACATTCTGCGCTTTGGCTTTCTCCAGAATTTCAAGAGCAAGATTCATCTTATCTTCTTCTACCAAAGAGTTTCCAATGTTTCCTCCTAAAGCTTTAATAAAAGTAAACGCCATTCCACCTCCAATAATCAGATGATCTACAGCAGGAAGAATATTTTCAATAATAGTTATTTTAGTAGAAACTTTTGATCCACCAAGAACTGCAGCTACAGGCTTTTCACCGCTTCCAAGAACTTTATCAATGGCATCCAATTCATTTGCCATCAGTAAACCGAAAAATTTAGTTGAAGGGAAAAACTGTGCAATAACAGCTGTTGAAGCGTGTTCTCTATGAGCAGTACCAAATGCATCGTTCACGTATACATCTCCAAGTTTAGAAAGCTTTTCTGCAAAATCTTTATCACCTTTTTCTTCTTCAGCATAAAATCTTAGATTCTCCAATAAAAGAATTTCACCCGGTTTCAAATCAGCGGCCATCGAAGAAGCATCGTCACCTAAAGTATCAGTCGCAAATTTTACTTTTGCACCTAAAACTTTTTCAACTTCTGCAACAATATTCTTCAAAGAAAACTCATCGCTTACTTTACCTTTTGGTCTTCCAAGGTGTGTCATCAGAATTACCGATCCTCCATCACCTAAAATTTTATCAACCGTAGGTTTTACAGCCTGAATACGCGTATTATCCGTAACATTCAGCTCAGAATCCTGCGGAACATTAAAGTCAACACGAACCAGTGCCTTTTTGTCTTTAAAATCGAAATCTTTTATTGTTTTCATATTTTCATTTTTGGTCTTACAAATTTACGATTTATTCGCGCCTTCCGAAAATTTTGCTCACCTAAAAATCCACAATCCTAAACTCATTCACTTATCTACAATTTTTTAAATTAAATAAATAAGAAAGATGAGTAATGTTGTTGTAGTGTGAGGTTTTGCGGATAAAAAAAACTTGCTTTTTCATAACATTTAGTTGCAGTTCAGTTCATATTTAATTCACATTACAAAGAGTTGATTTTCAGATTTCCCGCAGAGTTATCAACACTTGTCAATAACTTTCTAGAAAGGGTTGTATGGAAAAGGGTAGTATGGATAAGATTGGGTTTTTCCGTCCGTAATAATTTTTAGATTTTTCTTGCACGTGTAGATTTTATTTTCCATTAAGAATAAGATTTAATATCTGCAAGAACAATTATTTTAATCTTATCCACACCGTTTCTCGTATTTTTCAACAATTAACTTTCAAAGCAAATCATCTTTCTGTTAATAATGTTAAATTTGTATGAAATGAAATAATCCAATACAAAAAGAAATGAAGAAATTAGCCATCGCAGCAGATCATGCAGGTTTTGAATATAAGGAATACATTAAAAAACAGCTTGAAAATCAGTATGAAATTACAGATTACGGAACTTATTCTTCAGACAGTGTAGATTATCCTGATTTTGTGCATCCTGCAGCAGCTTCGGTTGAAAACGGCGAGAATGAAATGGGAATTCTCATCTGCGGAAGCGGACAGGGCGTACAGTTATCAGCGAATAAGCATACGAAAATCAGATGCGCTTTATGTTGGATGCCCGATTTGGCCGCACTTTCAAGACAGCATAATAATTGCAATATGATTGCCTTGCCTGCAAGATTTATCGCCAAAGAACTAGCGCTGGAAATTGTTGAAAAATTTCTGACTACCGATTTTGAAGGCGGCAGACACCAGAACAGAGTGGATAAAATTGCCCGCTGCTGATCTGATAATATTTAAATACAATACTAATGGCTAAGAAAAGCAAATTTATTTCTCATAAAAACAATCACAAACTTCAGGAAATTGGTCGTTTGATTTTACGTTTTATGAATGAGAAAGCCACCAAGATTTATAATTACAAGCAAATTGCCGACGGAATAGAATACCGAAATCCCAGACAAAGAGAACAGGTTATTCAGGCGCTTCATAAACTAATCGCAGCCGACCGAATTAAAGAGGTTGAAAAAGGAAAATACATCATCAATCTCAAGATTGAAGGTACTTTAACCGGAATTATTGATTTCAACCAGTCGGGAAATGCTTATGTAAATGTGGACGGAATGGAAGATGATATCTTCATCCATTCCAAAAATGTGAAAGATGCGCTGCAGGGCGATAAAGTGCTTATTGTAACGTATCACTTCAAAGGAAAAAAACTGGAAGGCTCCGTTCTGGAAGTTATTGAAAGAAACCGTGAGGAGTTTGTGGGTACTTTTCAGTTCATCAAGCATAAAGATTTTGGCTTCGTAGTTTCCGATAGAAAGCAGATCAATACCGATATTTTTGTTCCGAAAGGAAAAATTGCCGGCGCCAAAGACGGAGATAAAGTTTTGGTGAAAATGACGCACTGGAATCCGGGCGATAAAAATCCGGAAGGAGAAATCATTAAAGTTTTGGGCGCTCCGGGAGAACATGAAACTGAAATCCATTCAATTTTAGCAGAATACGGTCTTCCTTATCATTTCCCGGAAGAAGTAGAGAAAGAAGCCGACGAAATCGACAGAAGGATTCATGATTCAGAAGTGGAAAAACGCCGCGATATGCGGAATATTACTACGTTTACCATCGATCCGAAAGATGCAAAAGATTTCGATGATGCTCTTTCAATAAGAAAAATGGATAACGGAAACTGGGAAATTGGCGTGCATATCGCCGATGTTTCGCATTATGTGGTTCCGGGTACTTTGCTGGATGATGAAGCTTACGAACGTGCAACTTCGGTTTATCTTGTGGATAGGGTGGTACCGATGCTTCCGGAAGTTTTAAGTAACGATGTTTGCTCTTTGCGACCAAATGAAGACAAATACACATTCTCTGCAGTTTTTGAACTAAATGAAAATTCCGATGTTCTTAACCAGTGGTTTGGGCGCACAGTAATTCATTCCGACAGAAGATTTTCTTACGAAGAAGCGCAGGAACGCATTGAAACCGGACAGGGAGATTTGGCAGAGGAAATACTCACATTGGACAGACTTGCAAAAAACCTCAGAAAAGAAAGAATCCGCAAAGGAGCGATTACTTTCGACAGAAGTGAAGTTCGGTTCAACCTCGACGAAAACAATGAGCCGATTGGCGTTTACTTCAAAATAAGCAAAGATTCCAATCATTTAATTGAAGAATTTATGCTTTTGGCTAATAGAAAAGTTTCAGAGTTTGTATCGCTCAACAGAAAAGGTGAACGAACCAACCTTACTTTTATTTACCGTATTCACGACGATCCGGATCCTGCAAAACTGGAAGCACTGAAAGATTTTGTAGCAACTTTCGGGTATAAAATGAATCTTGCGAACACTCAAAAAGTTGCAGAATCCATGAACCGCCTTCTTAAAGTTGTGAAAGGAAAAGGCGAGGAGAATATGATTGAAACTTTAGCGATGAGATCAATGAGTAAGGCAGTTTATTCTACCGAACCCATTGGTCATTACGGACTTGGATTCGAGTTTTATACGCATTTTACATCACCAATTCGCCGTTATCCCGATTTAATTGCTCACAGATTGTTGCAGCATTATTTGGACGGGGGAAAATCTCCAAACAAGCAGGAATACGAAGAAAAATCGAAACACTGCAGTAATATGGAACGGCTCGCAGCCGATGCTGAAAGAGATTCAATTAAATTCATGCAGGTGAAATTTATGGAAAAACACTTGGGTGAAGTTTTCAAAGGCGTAATTTCAGGAGTTGCAGACTTTGGTTTCTGGGTACAGATTCCTGAAAATGGAGCAGAAGGTCTTATTAAACTTCGAGATTTAATGGACGATTCTTATATGTACGATGCGAAAAGTCATGCGGTTTACGGCACCAGAACCGGCAAAAAATATCAGCTTGGTGATGAAGTTGAAATAAAAGTTATGAAAGCCAATCTTATCCAGAAACAACTGGATTTCAAGATAATGAATTAACATGCTCGAACTCATTTTTTCTGCAGTAGGATTAGGAATCATGTTGAGTCTTGTCTTCATCGGTCCTATTTTTTTCCTGCTGATTGAGACTAGTTTTTCTCGTGGTCCAAGACATGCTCTTGCATTGGATTTTGGGGTAATTGTAGCCGATATTGTCTGCATCGCTGCGGCCTATTTTGCCAGTGGAGATTTGGTGGAAATTATTGACAAACATCCTGGTTTTTACAGGATTACGGCTTTTATTGTCCTTATTTACGCCATTTACATGATTGTTTCCCGTACGCGGATGCACTTACCGGGAGAAAACAAATTCATCAACCAGAACTATATCAAAACTTTCCTTAACGGCTTTTTTTTCAATATTCTGAATATTGGCGTTGTTCTTTTCTGGTTGGTTACGGTGATCTCCGTACGCAACGCCTATCCCGAACACGATGAGTTTTTCCTTTACATGGGCTTGGTAATCGGCACTTATCTATTAATTGATTTAGCCAAGATTTATCTGGCGAAACAGTTTCACGACAAATTGACTGAAAAACTTGCAAACCGTATCAGGAAAGGAGTAGGAGCAATTCTCGTAGGATTCAGTATTTTTATTTTTCTGCAGAGTTTCAAAAATTTCAACCAGTTTGAAAAGAAGCTGGAGGAAGCAGAAAAAACAGAACAAAAACATTTGCAATGAAAGAAATAATATTGCCGGAGAAATTAAAGAAAGGAGCCAAAATAGCAATTATTTCTCCAGCAGGATCCGTAACTGAAGATCAGCTGGAAAAAGGGTTAGAAATCATAAAATCAAAAGGTTATGAACCTGTTTTAGGAAAACACCTTTACACAAAATTCTCCAATGGCTACAATTACGCCGGAACTGAAAAGGAACGCATTTCCGATTTAAACTGGGCTTTAAATGATGAAGAAATTTCAGCGATTTGGGCTTCGCGTGGCGGATATGGTTGTCAGCATCTTTTGCGTCATCTTAAACTTTCGAAATTTCGTAAAAACCCGAAATGGTATATCGGCTATTCTGATAACACCGTGATTCAGAGTTATTTACTTAAAAACGGATTTGCATCCATTCACGGTCAAACCATCAAAACTTCAAGTTTTGGAGTAATTGATGAAGGATACGAAGGAACTTTCGATATCATGGTAGGTAAACTCCCAAAGTATTCAGTTAATCCAAATCAATACAACCGTTTCGGAAATGCTGAAGGTGTTTTGGTTGGAGGTAATTTGGCGCTGATTTATGCACTTTTGGGCACTTCATATTCTTTTAATTTCAAAGATAAAATTCTGTTTATTGAAGAAATTGGTGAGAATTTCTACGCTTTGGACCGTATGCTTATGAGTTTACATTTAGCGGGAGTTTTTAGAAAAATCAAAGGCTTATTAGTTGGCGGAATGACGAATATGGGAAAAGAAGAAGACAATAAATCGTACGAAGAAAGTTTTGATGATTTTGCTTATCAAATCATTTCAGAACGGACAGCCAAATATGATTTTCCGGTAATCTATGGTTTCCCGAACGGACACATTTTTGATAACCGACCGCTGATTATTGGTGCAAATGTGAAAATGAAATGTTCAGAAAAAAAATCGGAGGTCATATTTTAAAGAATGGCAGATCATAACGACTTTGGCAAGCTCGCAGAAGATCTTTCTGTAGAATACCTTCAAAAGAACGGCTACACAATTCTCGAAAGAAATTTTAGATGGCAGAAAGCAGAAATCGACATAATTGCAGAATTTGAAAATCAGATTATCATTATAGAGGTTAAAGCGCGTGCCAACGACCATTTTATGGAACCACAGGAAGCTGTAAAACCGGGAAAAATTAGAAGTATTGTAAAAGCTGCAGATTATTTCATGAGCGCAAAAAATCTTCAAAAAGAAGTTCGATTTGATATTGTTTCTGTGTTGAAAAATCCAGACGGCTCTTTACAGATCACACATTTACCCGATGCTTTTGAAGCTTTCGATGCCAATTAATTTTTATTAAAATGAAAACAGCACTTATTACCGGCGCAACTTCCGGTATCGGAAAAGCTACCGCTCAGAAACTCGCGGAAAACGGTTACAGACTTATCATTTGCGGAAGACGCGAAAATATTCTTGAGGAACTTAAAGAGGAACTTTCAGCAAAAACTGAAGTATTATCGCTTAAGTTTGATCAGAGATATAGCAAGGAAGTGGAAGAAGCTTTTCAATCACTTCCTGAAAATTTCAGAGATATTGATGTGCTGATTAATAATGCAGGTAACGCGCATGGTTTATGCCATATTTCCGACGGAAGCATCGAAGATTGGGATGCAATGATGGACGGAAATGTAAAAGGATTGCTTTACGTTTCCAAAGCTGTTATTCCTCAAATGAAACTCAGAAACAGCGGTCACATAGTCAATATTTCTTCTGTTGCGGCAAGACAAACTTATACAAATGGTGTCGTTTATTGTGCTTCCAAAAGGGCAGTTGATGTTATTTCTGAAGGAATGCGACTGGAATTAACCGAGTTTGGAATTCGTGTGACCAACATTCAGCCCGGAGCAGTGGAAACAGATTTTTCCATGGTGCGGTTTAAAGGCGATGCGGATAAAGCAAAATCTGTTTATGAAGGTTACCACGCGCTGAAAGCCGAAGATATTGCCGATGCAATTTTTTACTGTATCAACGTGCCGGAACATGTTACGATTTCCGACCTTACGATTTATCCAAGCGCCCAAAGCGAGCCACGAACCATTTACAGAAGATAGTTGTATTTTTGCCGAATGAAAATTCTACATCTCGAAACCTCTTCCAAGAACTGTTCAGTTGCTATTTCCGATGGTGAAAAACTGCTCTGTCTTTGTGAAGAAGTTTCAAAAAACTATAAACAGTCGGAAAGTTTGCACACCTTTGTCCAGTGGGCTTTAGAAGGCGCAGAGATTTCTTTGAATTATCTTGATGCAGTTTCCGTAGGAAAAGGTCCTGGTTCGTACACGGGACTGCGAATTGGCGCTTCTTCAGCAAAAGGTTTTTGTTATGGACTGAAAATTCCTTTAATCGCTGTAAGTTCCATTGAAATTATGGCTGAACCTTTTCTTGATAAAGGATTTGATCTAATTATTCCATTAATTGATGCACGAAGGATGGAAGTGTATTGTGCAGTTTATGATGGAAAAACTGGTGAAACAGTAGCTGCAACTGAAGCTAAAATTCTGGACGAAAACTCCTTTGCAGAATACAGTGGAAAAAAGATTCTTTTCGTTGGCGACGGCGCGCAGAAAGCTTCAGAAATACTGAGATTAAGCGATGCAGAATACAAAATCAACGTTTATCCATCGGCGGAACATATGATTAAAAAATCATTGCAGAAATTCAACCGTAAAGATTTTGAAGACACTGCTTATTTTGAGCCCAATTATCTGAAAGATTTCCACGGAGTAAAGAAAAAGAAAAGCGAAGAATAATCTTCGCTTATTTTTTTTCTGTAGGAACTTCTTTTAGGGTTGGTCCCGTTGCACGCTGCAAGCCGTTATTTTCAGGGACTCTCTGATCGTTAATGATTCTTTTAACTGGTTGCGGATCCGGATCAGTCGGAACGGCAATTCCCGAAGCATCTGTTCTGCGCGGTGCAGCAGGAGTAGGCGCTGCATTTTGGACGGCATTTCCGCTTTCATCGGTTCTTTCTATTTCCAGATCACTTTCCAGGTAACGAAGCATATCTTTTGCCTTTATTCCTTCAGGAGTTTTAGCATAATTCAGAGCAATCTGTTCCAGCTGAAGAATCATGATTTCTTTTCCGGCGGTTTTTCCGGTATTAAATGCGTTCAGCAATGCAAATTTCGGCACCAATGCATCTTTAGAATATTTCGCCATCGAGGCATCAATCAAAGATCTGCTTTCCTCATATTTTTCATCCGAATACAGTTGATAGGCATCTGCATAAGCTTTCTCGGCATCTGCGGTAGAATTCATAAATGAACTGTTCTGCGGATTTCTCACGAATTCTGCATAAGACGTGTAAGGATATTCATCCAGAATTAATTGTTTCGCTCGTGCAGCGGCAGTAGGATTATTCTGATGGTTCATCGCAAAAATTAGATACAATGCCTGTAGTTTTATATCTTCAGCGGGCTGAACATCAACCAAATCGTACAGTGTTTTGGTTGCAAGCGGTGTATCGGAAAAGTAGGCATCGTACATTCTTCCCAATCCTAAACTCGCGGTGTCTCTGTCCATTTTGAGTGATGCGATGTCCTCTGGTTTTGTTGGAATTTTTTCAATATAAAACGACGGTTCCAATCTTCTTGGGTCCGGTGCAACAGATAAACCTAAAGCTTCGTTGCGCAGATCTTCTATTGATGCAGATCTTGCGGAAGTTCTCCAGTTATCACTTAAAGAACGACTTCCCCAAACCTGTCTGAAGGTAGCTTCACCTTTGGCAACAGTATTGAGATTTGAAAAGTAAAACCCACCTCTCGAATTGTCACCAAAATCCTGAAAACCTCCTGTGTTATTAGCAAAAATTGAGTTTGCATTGTAATCTCCTGTATCAAATCCTTCGTTTCTTTCTGCTCTTTGGCGCTCCAGTTCTTCTTTGGCTTCTCTTTCTTTTATTGCATCGATATACTTCGTGAAATAGGCGATTCTTTCCGCCTCAGGCATTCTGGTAAGTGCAAGAATACTGTCGTTTCTTTTAATGAGATAATAGTTTTCTGAAACCTGTTTAATGTTTTCAGTCTGCTCTGTAAGTAATACTTTTGACGGTTCATAAGTCATCACCGAAAGCGCAGAATCATAATAGGCGCCAGCTGCGAGATAGTCGCTTTTATCAAAATAACTTCGCCCAATTTCCTGATAAGCCAACCCACGAATCTGCGGATCTGAAATTTTCTCTTCAATGGATTTTCTGAAAAACTCCTGTGCTTCGTCCTTCTTTCCAGCTTCGTTGGCCATTAATCCAAGAGCATAGTAAAATTCATTTTTGCGGGATGCATACGTTCCCTTTTTGCTTATTTTTTCAAGATATTGTTTTGCTCCTTCGTAATCGTCGTTTTCACCGTTGAAGGTTTTTGCAATTTCAATCTGCGACTTTACTTCAAACTCGAAATCATTTGAGTTTTTGTAGGCTGCAGCAAAGCTTTCGCGGGCTTCTTCATTTCTGTTAAGGTCCGAAAGAATTTGGCCACGTAGAAATGCAATTCTGCTACGTAAATGCCTGTTTTTATTTAGTGTAAATGCTTCTTCAAGCTCATCTACTGCAGCTTCTTTCTTTCCTGAATGCAGAAGCATTTCCGAATGATAAATGCTTAAAAGTTTCTGATAATCTTTCTTGATATCTGCATTTTTCAAACCGGCGAAAGTTTCTTCAGCCCGGTGATAATCTTCCATTTTCGTAAAGGCAAGTCCTTGATAAATCCTTGCCAATGGAAGTCTTTTGTCTTTACCCATATTGTTGAAAATATAGTTCAGAGCGTCAAGCGCTTCCAGAGGTTTATCTCGGTACAACCTGGATTGGGCGAGAAGAAGATGGGCATCGAAAATTCTTTTGTTTTTTTCTTCGCCGTTGGTCAGGACGGAATATTTTGCAATGGCTTTCAGAGCTTTTGCTTCCGAAATTTCCAGAATAGTCGCTCCGGTTGTCCCTGAATTTAAACCTTGGAATTGGTTAGGATTCGGAATTCCCGGTGCAGGATCGTCACCAAACATCGAATTTTCTGACGGATCCGGAGAAACCGCGATATCATCGTACGTTAGGAGCGAAATATAAGGCGCGTAGAAATTGTCCTGATGCGAATCTTTCCGGGTATTGATTTCCGCTTCCAGTGCATCTTTACTGTTAAACAGCGTGTTGTAATATGTGGAAAATCCTTTCAGAAATGTTGAATCGCTTTTCTTTTTTCTTGAAGAACAAGAGTTGAAAACCGCTACTGCCAAAAGGAAAAGTAAAATTTTTCTCATTATCCAATAATAACTTCCAAAGTTGCTTTTTATTATTCAAAAAGCAAATTATTTTCTGTAAAAATAACGATTTTTTGTATTGAGTTGTACATCACTCAAAATCCTTTAGAATATGGTAAAGCAGATGAGTTGGCAAACCCATAATGTTGTAGAAACTGCCGTGTATTTCAGATATTTTTGCCATACCCAACCATTCCTGAATTCCGTAACTTCCTGCTTTGTCAAAGGGTTGAAAGTTTTCTATGTAGAATTCTATTTCCTCTTCAGTGAGATCCATGATTTTTACTGATGCAACATCTGTTTGTGTTACAATGCGGTTTCCTTTTTTCACGGTAATTCCTGTGTAGACTTGATGGGTTTTCCCTGAAAGCTTTCGCAGCATTTCTTTTGCTTCGGTTTTGTTTTGAGGTTTCCCCAAAACTTCGCCATCCACTGCAACAACAGTATCTGCGGTAATCAAAATATCTTCATCTGAAATATTAATACATGCATTCACCTTAAGCGCAGAGAGGTAACCCGCAATATCTTCGGCTTTCAAATTTGGAGGATAAACTTCATCACATTCTACAGAAACAACTTCGAAATCATAACCAAGACTTTGGAGTAGTTCTTTCCGGCGAGGAGATTTGGAAGCAAGTAGAATTTTCATCTTAAACTGACTGTGTATGATCTTCTTCCTGCCACGTGCCCTGAATTTTCATCACCTGTTCAATAACATCACGAACTGCGCCTTTTCCGCCCTGAATCGGAGAAATATAATCACAGATTTCTTTCACTTCAGGAACTGCATTTTCAGGACACGCCGAAATTCCGGAGTTTTTCAGTATAGTGATATCAGGAATGTCGTCACCCATCGTCAGAATTTCATCATTATTAAGATTATATTTTGACTTAAAATGCTCAAAATCAGAAAGTTTATTATTTGATTTTGCGTAATAATCGGCAATTCCCAAATAGTGTATTCTGTGTTTTACCATTGCATCGTTTCCGCCCGTTATTACACCAATTAAATAATTATGTTTCAGGGCTTTAACAACAGAATAACCATCGAGAACATTCATCACCCTGCACATATTTCCTTCCGGTAAAAGATAAACGCTTCCGTCGGTAAAAACACCGTCTACATCAAAAACAAACGCTTTAATATTTTTCAGTCTTTCTTTATAACTCATACATTTTTTTAATAGATTCATTCATGGTTTGGTAAATCTTCAGGTGTTCTGCATTCTGCAGAAGCTTTTCGTGAAGTTCAAGAATTCTACCGTCATTTCTCACAGCTGGACCGGTTTGTGCATCTTTCGGATCCAGTTCGTGAATTTTTTGAACCGTCTCATCAATTAGTGGGATGAAATAGCTGAACGGAATCCCTTGAATGTCGGATATTTCTTTAGCTCTTGCAAATAAGTGATTCACAAAATTGCAACTGAAAACAGCAGTGAGATGGATAAACTTTCTTTTCTCATAGTCCGACTTCATTACATTTTCGGAAATTTTCGAGGCGAGTTTTTCCAGGAGAATCTGATCCTCGTAATCTTCTGCTTCAATAAAAAACGGAATTTTTTTGTAATCCAGATTTTTTGTTTTAGAAAACGTCTGTAGCGGATAAAAACTAGCTTTTCTGTACTCTCCGACAAGTGATTCTTTTGGCAACGAACCGGATGTATGCGCAACCAAACAGTCTTTTTCTTTGATGAGCTGTGAAACTTCTGAAACTGAATCGTCGCTAACACAGAGAAAATAAAGGTCTGCTTTATCCAAATCCGTTGTGGAATATGGCACTGAGAATTCATCTGAAATTTCTTTCAGTGCAGGAATGTTCCGTCCAAAAATTTGCGTTGCCGGAATATTATTTTCTTTGAATGCTTTTAAAAGATGAAAAGCCACATTTCCGGAACCAATAATCACCGTTTTCATCATGAAAACAAAGATAAATAAATGATTTGGACTGAAAATTGATTTTATTTTTTAACTTTTAATTAAATTTACTATCCAAACAACGAAGCATCTCGATGAAGATAAAGGAGCAGGAAATTATTGAGCTGATGTCGAGCGAAAAAACCCGTGACAGGGGAGTTCGCCTTATGATGGATTTTTACCAGAGCCGGCTTTACTGGCACATCAGACGTTTGATTGTGGATCATAATTTGGCTCAGGACGTTTTGCAGGATACTTTTATAAAGGCCTACCAAAATTTTCATCAGTTCAAACAGGACAGTCAGTTATACACTTGGCTGTACAGAATTGCCACCAACGAAGCGCTGCAGCAGCTTAATAAAATGAAGCGAATGCAGAAAACCGATGAAGATGCAGAATATCATCTGCAGAATCTGGTCGCGGAAAGTGTGCAGCAGGATGCAGAAGAAATACAGGTGCTGCTTCAGAAAGCGATACAAACGCTTCCAGAAAAACAGAAACTGGTATTTACGATGAGGTACTATGATGATTTGCCTTATGAAGAAATTTCGCAGATTTTAGATATGTCTGTCGGAACTTTAAAAACAAATTATCATTACGCCAAACAAAAGGTTGAAGAATATATTAAAACGAATTATACAGAATAGTTTGATGATGAAAAACTTTGATGTAGAAAAGCTGGAACGTAAAAACATTTATAAAACACCGGACAATTTTTTCGCAAAAGTTCAGGAAAATGTTTTGAGCCAGACCACAGAAATAAAACAGGAAAGAAAGGAGGGTAAAGTGATCAAAATGAACTGGACCTATGCAGCAGCTGCAGCAGTCGCCATGATTTTTGGTGTTGGTCTTTTCATAAATCAGGAAAAAGAAACCGGAATATTCGCAACGGAAGAAACTGCACCAAAGAGTTTAAGCAGCGGTGTAATGAATTCAGAATCAGTAAATAAACCTGTAATTGAAGAAGCGGTTGCTTTACAGACTTTAGAAGAAGATATCATTACAGTTCAGAAGCTGGAGCAGCCGAAAACAGTTGTTGTTGAGGAAGAAGTTTCACCTAAAACAATTGCCGCAGCAAAAACTGCAAAACCTTCAGAACCGGAAGTTTCCGAGTATTCTGAAACACAGATAGATCAGATTATTTCAGATTTCCCGACTGCAGATTTTGCGGTATTAGGAAACAACGTTGAACAGGACGTTTATCTTGATCTTTATTATTAAAAAAACGAAAGCATGAGAAAATTTTTGTTAACAGTTACAGTTCTTTTTGCGGGAATTTCAGCATTCGGACAGGTACAGAAGTACGACTGGAAGAATATGAAGCCGGAGCAAAGAAAGAATGTGATAAAGCAAATGTCGCCACAGGACAGAATGAATCTGCTACACCAGTTCCGAGAAAATATGATGGTATCTACGCTGGATGTAAACCAAAGTAATGAAGAGGAGTTTCGTAAACTGTACGCAGAGTATCAGGCGAAGCAGAATGAAATTAAAAGTAAATTTAAGGCAAAAGCCAACTACGATACAATGAGCGATGAGGAAGCAAAGCGCGAACTTGAAAACAGTTTCGAAGTAGGGCAACAGCTTTTGGACAATAGAAAAAAATATGCGCAGAAATTTATGCAGATCATAAAGCCACAGCAGGTTTTGGAAATGTATCAAACCGAAGGTAAAATGCGCAGCAAAATTATAGACAAAAAACAAGACGGAAGTTCTCCAACACTTCCGCAGCGCAGACGCCCATAATAGTTTATTTTTTTAATGTTTGAACGACCTTTGCAATTTTTTGCAGGGGTCGTTTGATTTTCAGAGACTTAAAAATATTTTTTATTCAGGAATATATGAAACAGAATGGTCCATAATCATTCCGTTTTTTTATCTTTGCAAACTATCAGAATATAAATGAAAAACATACGTAATTTTTGTATCATCGCCCATATTGATCACGGGAAATCTACACTTGCAGACCGTCTTCTGGAGTATACCAATACCGTTACCCAGCGCGAACTTCAGTCACAGACTTTGGACGATATGGATCTGGAAAAAGAACGCGGGATTACCATTAAATCTCACGCTATTCAGATGGATTATGAATACAAAGGAGAAAAATTTGTACTCAATCTTATTGATACACCGGGACACGTAGACTTCTCTTACGAAGTTTCCCGCTCCATCGCTGCCTGTGAAGGCGCACTTTTAATCGTTGATGCGGCACAAAGCATTCAGGCGCAAACTATTTCGAACTTATATCTTGCCCTGGAAAATGATCTGGAAATTATTCCGATTCTGAATAAGATAGATTTACCATCAGCTAATCCGGAAGAAGTAACCGACGAAATTGTAAATCTTTTAGGTTGCGAACCGGAAGATGTTCTTCGAGTTTCAGGAAAAACGGGAGAAGGTGTTCATCACCTTTTAGAGCAAATAGTTGAAAGAATTCCTGCGCCGCAGGGAAATGAAGACGGTCCATTACAAGCACTTATTTTTGACTCAGTTTTTAATCCGTTCCGAGGAATTGAAGCCTACTTTAAGGTGGTGAACGGAAGCATCAGCAAAGGAGAAAAAGTAAAATTCATGGCAACAGGGAAAACCTATGATGCCGATGAAGTTGGAACTTTGAAACTTAAACAGGCTCCAAAACAATCGATTAAATGTGGTGATGTTGGTTATATAATTTCCGGGATTAAAGACGCAAGAGAAGTAAAAGTTGGAGATACCATTACTTCAGCAGAAAATCCTGCGCCATCTGCTATTGAAGGTTTCGAAGAAGTAAAACCGATGGTTTTCGCAGGAATTTATCCTGTAGAATCCGAAGATTTTGAAGAATTGAGAACTTCGCTTGAAAAATTAAGGCTTAATGATGCGTCTTTGGTTTTTGAAGCAGAAAGTTCGGCGGCTTTAGGTTTTGGTTTTCGATGCGGATTTTTGGGAATGCTGCACATGGAAATTGTTCAAGAAAGACTGGATCGTGAATTCGACATGAATGTCATTACGACAGTTCCAAACGTATCGTATCTCGGTTACTCTAAAAAAGAACCGGAAACAGCAATTCTGATAAACAACCCTTCAGAAATGATGGATCCTTCGATTATGGACCGCGTTGAAGAACCTTACATTAAAGCTTCTATCATTACAAAAGCAGATTTTGTTGGATCAGTGATGACACTTTGTATCGAAAAAAGGGGTGAAATTGTGAATCAATCCTATTTAACTTCTGACCGTGTTGAGTTGGTGTTCAACATGCCGCTTGCGGAAGTTGTATTTGATTTTTATGACCGTCTGAAATCTATTTCAAAAGGATATGCGTCCTTCGATTATCATCCGATTGGTTTCCGTGCTTCAAAACTGGTGAAGATGGATATTCTGATTAACGGTGATATGGTGGATGCGCTTTCTTCGTTAATTCACGAAAGCAATGCTTATTATATCGGAAAAAGGATGTGTGAAAAACTTCGCGAGCTGATTCCGAGACAACAGTTTGATATTGCAGTTCAGGCTGCTTTGGGAACAAAAGTTATTGCAAGGGAAACAATCAAAGCTTTAAGAAAAGACGTTACCGCAAAATGTTACGGAGGTGATATTTCCAGAAAGCGTAAACTTCTTGAAAAACAGAAAGAAGGTAAGAAAAAGATGAAGCAAATCGGAAGGGTAGAAGTGCCGCAATCGGCGTTTATGGCCGTTCTGAAACTGAACGATTAAGATAGATTCTCTTCATAAAAAAATAAAAACCCACGAGTAATTCGTGGATTTTTTCTATATATATCTAGGTTAATTTCTTGGCAAACCTTTTCTAAGCGCATAGTTAGCTCTTTCGATGGCTTTGCGTTCTTTCCAGTCCATGTATTTTTTCTTGTACCGGCTTTTCATGAAATTGTCAAACTTCCTTTGAACAGTAAGATTCCACAAAGAGCTGGCTTTTACCGCCCAGCTTTTATCCCATGCTCTCAACGAAATTGAAAAACTACCGTCAAGGTATCTCATCCAGTGCCACCAACCTGTCGGCATAAAAAGTGTATCGCCGTGTTCGAGGAAGCATTCAATTCCTTCAACACCGTCCAAAGCAGGAAATTTATCAAAATCGGGGTTGCAGATATCATAATCTTCCAGCGCATAAGTAGCAAACGGAAGTTTGTATAGGCGGTCTTTCCATTTATAATCGAAAAGCAAAATGTGCTTTCTGCCGTTAAAATGGGTGTGGAAAATATGTGCTAAATCGATATCAAAATGCAGGAAAGTTACCGAACCTTTACCGCCGAAAAACATATTCGGATATTTATCCAAAAAACCACCCATCAGTTCTTTAGGCGAGAGGTAATCATTTAGTAAATCGGGCGCAAATTTTATTGGGTCGAACAGAAAAATCCGTAAATCAGTCGGTTCCCGCTGAATTAAATTAATATAATCTCCGAACTTCATTTTTGTCGCCGAAGCATTAATCGGCGCAGACGGATCCGCTTTGGAAGAATCGAATAGAGGAACTTCCACATCACCAACTGTTTCCTTCAGATACTCCATGGTCCATTTCTGGTAAGCTGGCCATTTTCTGGCCATATTCTTAATAACCACAGGTTTGCGCGGAAGCAAATATTTCTCACGAAATTCTTCCTGAGTAATATCTTCTACAACATCTATAGGTTTTAAATGAAGTCCCATTTCAAAAAAATTATGTGCAAAATTACTTATTATTTCAATTCAATTATAGAACCAAATTAAAATACCTTTATCTTTTGAAATGGCTGTGAGCGTATTGCTGTAACAAAATTTTATCAAGTAATACTAATAACTTAAAATCCTTTATGAAAAAAATAATCGCTTTACTCACTTTATTGGTCGCTGTTTTTTCTTACGCACAGCAAACACTGTCAGGAAAAGTGATTGATATCGACGGACAGCCGGTTCCAAGCGCAAGTGTAACCGTAGAAGAACCGGGACAGGATGCGATTATTGCTTACTCGATCACCAATTCCAAAGGTGAATATAAAGTAACCTTTACTTCTTCCGAATCGAATCTTGATATTAAGATTAAAGCATTCAATCATAAAGCATTGCAAAGAAACATCAAGAATGAAACCCAAAATGTGAATTTCACACTTCAGCCCGACGCAACTGAAATTCAGGAGGTAAAACTGAAAACTAGATTAATCACTAAACGAGGCGATACAATTTCTTACGATATAAAAGCTTTTGAATCGAAAGCCGACCGTACTCTTGCTGATGTTCTGAAAAAAATTCCGGGTATTGATGTGAATCCGGATGGCTCTGTTCTTTATCAGGGAGAACCTATCAACAAATTTTATGTAAACGGTAAAGACCTTATGGAAGGCGGATACGGAACGATAAACAATTCACTTCCTACAGATGCCATCCAAAAAGTTGAGGTGATGGAAAACCATCAACCGGTTAAAATTCTGCAGGACAAAGTTCCAAGCCAGCAAGCTGCGCTTAACGTAAAACTAAAGAATTCGGTAACAATGACGGGACGCGGTGAAGTTGGCGCCGGTTTCGATCCTCTTTTGTGGAATGTAAAGCTTACACCAATGTTTTTCGGGCAGAAAAATCAGTGGGTGGTGAATTACAAAGCCAATAATAATGGCGAAAGTGTGGAAAAAGAAGGCAATCTTTTAGGGATGGGAAATCGCTGGGAAGGAAGCCGCAGACAGGCATCGCAGCGAAACTGGACCAACCTGGAAACCGCAAGTGTTCCCAATGTCCCTGAGAAAAGATATCTTCTTAACAACGTACATTATTTCTCGGCCAACCTTTTAACCAATCCGTTTAAAAATAAAGAATGGGAACTGAAAGCCAGTTCAAGTTATACCAACAACAGTGTTGAGCGTCGCGATACCCGTTTTGAAATTTATGAAGTTGGCTCGCCAAAACTTCCTGTGGGAGGTGTTTTAACATCTTTTACAGATAATAATTTCTATACCAATGCAGCTAAAGGAGAACTCATTTTTACCAAAAATGCAAAAAAGGGTTTCTTCAAAAACACTACAACATGGAACGGTTTCTGGAACGAAAGTAACGCACTCGCCAACAGAAATTCATTAAGACCAACCATTGGAGGAAATTTTGATCAGATAGATTTTTCTTCTTCCCAAAATCTGAGTTCGCCGTCGGTAATGTTTCAAAATTCACTCAGTACCATTGTCCCTTGGAAGGAAAAACTGTTCAACGTAATGAGTTATTTGAGCTACCAAAACGACGAGCAAAACCTGAACATCCATCCGTCGTCTTACCTAAATATGGGCGCAACTTTTCCGGAAGCTGAAGGGTTTGATGTTTCCAGACAGTGGGCAAAATCCAAGACTTTTATCGCTAATCATTCGGTTTCTTTAGGTTTGTCGTATAAGAAATTCACCTTCAATCCTGAAGTCGGGCTTAATATGAGTTTCAACAATCTGCAATCCAATCTTTTTGGAATTAACGGAAATTCTACTTCAAGTTACGGAATTGATTATCAGAATGATGTAGAGTGGAATGAAATGCAGCCGTATACACAGTTGGGAATTAACTATAAGTCGAACCGTTTGAATGTTCACGCCAATTTACCAATGAATTTCTACGGAATTACTTATCGTGATTTTCTCCGCAACCAATATCTTGACCGAAATAAAATGGTTTTCGAACCAAGTGTTTTCGCCTCACTGGATTTTGCGTCTTTCTTCAAATGGTGGGTTTTCGCAAACCAAAGTTATGATTTTGGAAGTTTTGGCTTTCTTTACGGCGGTAGAATGCTCACTTCTCCACTCGGGTTAACACTGCGCTACGATAACCAGAATCCGTTAATGCCGGAATACAGATCCAGAAATATCGGTTCCAGAATTGAATACAGAAACCCACTGAACAACCTTTTCTTCAACGTTCGTTTCGGTTACAACACCAACAAAAGAAATATAATTGAAAAATATACAGGTTTCGGATTCAGTTCGCAGCTGGAGCTGGAAGCGGTTCAGAATACCATCATTTCAAGAACACAAAGCGCGGAAGTTGGTAAATATTTCCCGAAGTTTAAAACCAATGCTTCTGTCAACTTCAGCAACACCAATTCCAACGGATACAGCTATTTCAATACGCTGCAAAGAACAAAACTGGAGAGACAGAATTTCGGACTTAAGTTCAACAACACCTACTTTTCATGGATGAGTGTAGATTACAACATTTCGATAAACTGGGCGAACAACATTAACGAATCGATGAATTTCTCCCAAAAAACTTCGGGATGGAGCCACAATCTTGCTGCCTATCTTTATCCGTTCGAAAACCACACCATTGGATTTTTCTGGGATGAACTGAATTCTGAAGCAGCAGGAGAGAAGTTCAGAAACTCATTCTACGACCTTTCTTACCAATACACTTGGGCAAAAAAGAAAATTGATTTCGAGGTAAAATGGCTCAACATTGCGAACAGAAAAGCGTATGAGGACATCAGTTATTTTCCGGAGTTTTTACAGACTTCAAAACGTACAATGTATATTCGTCCGAGCCAGGTGATGTTTACCGTAAAGTTCAATTTTAAATAATTAACTTAGAAAAATGAAAAAATTCTTGCTTTTGCTGGTTTTCGTCAGCTTTCTTCCATCGGCGCAGGTGAACCGTTTCATTTATGAATACAAATTCATCCCGGATTCTACAAAACGTGATGAAGTAAAAACAGAAATGATGCTGTTGGACATCAGCAAAGAAGGATCGAAATATTTCAGCCACGAAAAATTTGTTGCAGATTCCCTTGTAAAAGCCGATGTGGACAGACAAATTGCTGCCGGTTCAAATAACATCAACATCAACAGAAGTCATAAAGAGGCGCAGGTGAATTACAGCGTTGAAAAGGTTTACCCTGATTTTGAAGTTTTTCTGCTTGAAAGAATTTCGATGGATAATTACAAAATCGAAGAGTCGGAGGTTCCGCAGTGGAAAATTCTTCCCGAAACTCAGCAAATCGGTGCTTACAAAGCGCAGAAAGCAACGACCGATTTTGGTGGAAGAAGCTGGACGGCTTGGTTTGCAGCAGCTTTGCCTTTTCAGGATGGACCTTACAAATTTTACGGTTTACCAGGCTTAATTGTAAAGGTCGAAGATTCTACTTTGTCCCATATCATGAGTTTAGTCGGGAATAAAAGTATTGCAAATACTTTTTCCACAGATTTCACTTTACCGAGCAGGGCACAAAGTTCTGGTATCGACGGAAAAAGCATTGCGGTAAATGAAGAGCAGTTTAAGAAACTTTGGAGTGATTATCTGCGGGATCCTGCAAAAAATATCCGTGAACTGATGATGAAAAACTCCGCGGATTCTAAAGTTGTGATCAAAATGAAAACTTCCGACGGAAGAGAACTTTCAGAGATGAATGAGATTTACCGTAATATGGAGAAACGCGTAAAAGAAAATGCAAAAGCCAATAACAACAGAATTGAACCTGATCTTTACAGGTAGTGTAACAAAAAGTTGAAGTTTATTACTAATTACCAAACATCTTAATATTATGAAAAAATTTTCGATACTGTTTTTGCTGATGGTTTTCTTTTCAGTCAGTGCACAGGAAACCGCTAACCGTTTTTTCTATGAGCTTACCTTTAAACCAAAGAAAGAAGCTGAAACCACAGAAAAAGTGATGATGATTTTGGACGTTACCAAAGAAAAATCCATTTACAGAGATTATACAATGGTGGCGCAGGATTCTCTTATGAAAGTACAGATTGAAGCAATGCAGAAATCGGGAGTATACAAAGACATGTCTAAATCGATGAAAATGCCAAAATTTTCTGAAAAGATTTACAAAATTTATCCGGACATGAAAGTGCAGTACATCGAAAGAATTGCCAATGGATTTACCCCAATGAACATTTCATACGAAGAAACGCCAACTTTCAACTGGAAAATTCAGAACGGAAAAGAAAAAATTGGCGAATACAATACGCAGAAAGCAACCACAGAATTTGGCGGCAGAAAATGGACAGCCTGGTTCTCCAACGATATTCCTCTGCAGGACGGTCCGTACAAATTCCACGGTCTTCCGGGACTTATTGTTAAAGTGGAAGATGACGGGAAAAACTATACCTGGGAGCTGAAAGGAAACAAAAAAGTTCCTAACTTTAATGAGCTTACATATGCTGAAACAATTGCTCCGGGAGGAGATGGCGGAAAACCGCTGGTTGTTTCCAGAGATAAATTCAATAAAACCTTCAACGATTTCAAAAAAGATCCTTTTGCAACGGCAAGACCGCATTTAACGTCGCAGGTTCTTTCACAAAAAATGCCTGGAAGCGATCAAACCATCGGAGATATGGTAAAACAGCAGGAAAAAATGCTGAAGGATTTTTACGACGCCAACAATAACCCAATCGAGATAGAAACAGCGGCTAAAAAATAACAAACATTTCATATTAACTAAATTGTGATTAAAACCCGGGAGTATTTGCTTCCGGGTTTTATGATTTAATTCAGCGGACGGCGTTATTTAGATTAATTTTAAATAACGTATATTTGCGGAAAATGTTTCCGTTTTGAAAACTACCGAATCCATCACACTGAACCTGTTTCCACGCCGTACCGACGGTAAAATTTTAGGATATAAGGAAAGCCGTCTCAACATGCCGAATAAAATACTCGAAATGGGGCTGCTTCCGGAAACAGTTTTCAGAATTCTATATCAGGCGCCTTTTCATGGTCCGCTTTATATTGAATTTGGTTCAGAAAAAAGCAGAATTGCCCTTCGCGAAGAAGAAGCAGCATTCATCATTGTAGAAAAAGTCAACTAAAAATGGAGAAGGAAAAAGGATTACAGCAGAAGAAAGTTTTACTTGTAGGGAATCCCAATGTGGGGAAATCCACTGTGTTCAATCAGCTTTGTAATAAAAAACAGAAAACCGGAAACTACGCCGGAGTAACGGTTGCAAGCCACTCAGGAAATTATGTTTTCCAGGGCGCAAATGTTGAGGTGATCGACTTGCCGGGTTCTTATAGTATCTATCCCACGTCTGAAGACGAGGCAATTTTCACAAAATATTTGGTGGATGAGCAGAACAGTTACCATGGCGTAATTTACCTGATGGAAGCTTTAAGCGTAAAACGCGGTTTGCTTCTTTTTCAGCAGATTCAGGATTTAGGAATTCCGGTAATTTTGGTCATTAACCAGATCGATCAGGCGGAAAAACGTGGAATTCACATCGATACTGATTTACTTTCTCAGGAACTCGGAGTAAAAGTTCTAAGAACCAATGCAAAAGAAAACAAAGGAATCGATGATATCCGTAAAGTAGTACTCGAAAATGAGTTTTCCGTTTCAGAAAATGTTTCATTCGATATTCCGCTTGAGCAGAAAAGTCTCATTTCAAGAATTCTATCTAACACCCACGAAAACAACGAATATAAAGTCTGGACTTTACTTTCTTCCGACACATATCTTGGTAAAATTGATACGGTGAACGACCAGCTTCATCAGGATGTTAAATGCTTGGTTCCTAAAAGATTACAGACGCAGGAAACGATCAGGCGTTATCAGAGTATTGATAAAATTATTTCGAAAGTCATTACCAAAGAGCCACAGTTCAAACAACTGCTCACAGAAAAACTGGACAGAATTTTTGTTCATAAATTTTGGGGCTATGTGGTTTTCGCATTCATTCTTTTGTTGATTTTTCAGAGTGTCTTTTTGCTCGCCGAGTATCCCATGAACTGGATCGACAGTCTTTTCATTTGGCTCAGTAATCTTACAAGAAGTGTGCTTCCGGATGGCCCAGTTGCATCGCTGCTTGCGGACGGTGTAATCCCAGGAGTTGGAGGAATTGTAATTTTCGCACCACAAATCGGGATTCTTTTATATTTCCTTTACTTGTTGGAAGATTCCGGCTACATGGCGAGAGTTGTTTTCCTGATGGACAGATTTCTTCGTCCTTTCGGTTTAAACGGAAAAAGTATTGTTCCGCTGGTTTCCGGTACCGCATGTGCGATTCCGGCTGTAATGTCCACTAGAAACATTGAAAATGTAAAAGAAAGACTAATCACGATTCTCGTAACTCCTTTCATGACCTGCGCGGCGCGTTTGCCGGTGTACAGTATTATTATTGGTCTGATTATTCCGGATGAATATTTTGGAGGAATCAGTTATAAAGCACTCGCTTTATTGGCGATGTACATTCTGGGTTTTGTTATGGCGCTACTTTCGGCTTTTGTACTGAAAAAAGTGATTAAAAGTAACAGTAAATCTTTCCTGGTGATGGATTTGCCTTCATACAAAATGCCACTGTTCGGTTATGATTTTAAGCTGACTCTGCAGAAAGTTTGGGAATTTATTACCGGCGCCGGTAAGATTATTTTCGTTATCAGTATCATTATTTGGTTCTTCAGCTATATCGGGCCAAAAGAGCAGCCAGGCCAAGTTGTTGCTACAGATGTTCCTCTTGAAAATTCTTATCTCGCCAAAATGGGAAAAACTATTGAGCCGGTTATTGAACCTCTTGGATACGACTGGAAAATGGGAGTAGGAATTATGACCAGCTTTATCGCACGTGAAGTTTTCGTAGGAACAATGTCTACGCTGTACTCACTCGACGACGAAGCTCCGGAAGGCAAAGTAATTGAGAAAATGCGCAACGATGTGAAGCCAAATGGAGAGAAAGTTTTCAGTTTGGCAACTGGAGTTTCGATATTGGTATTTTATGCTCTTGCGATGCAGTGTGTGGCAACTTTAGCAGTGGTTTACCGCGAAACAAAATCTATAAAATGGACTGCGGTTCAGGTAATAGGAATGTCTGTCTTGGCCTATTTTGCAGCATTAATTGTATATCAGTTCTTAAAATAATTCAGGATGGATTCTTTAGTAGTTCAGTATGTCATAATTGCAGTAATTGTTTTAGGTGCAGGTTATTATCTTTTTTCGATGATCCGCAAAAAATTTGCGCCCAACAAATTTAAAAGCAAAAGTCCCGGTTGCAACAGCGATTGTGGCTGCTCTTAAACCTTGGTAGAAAATCAAATTTAAATTCATTATTCGTAATTTTGCACCAGAAGAATTTGCTGAAATTTATTTCGGCTTTTCTTTGTTGTAATTTATTGATAATCAAATACATTAAATAATGTCATTAATAAAAAGTATTTCCGGAATTCGCGGAACCATCGGTGGAAAAGTGGACGAAAACCTTACTCCGCTTGATATTGTAAAATTTGCTTCTGCTTTCGGAACCTGGCTTCAGAACAATAAAAACAGAAAAGATCTTACTTTGGTCATCGGGCGTGATGCGCGAATCTCAGGTTCGATGGTGAATTCTCTGGTTACTGCGACGCTGCAGGGATTGGGCATCAACGTAATCGATTTGGGACTTTCTACAACACCAACCGTAGAAGTGATGGTTCCTGAACTGAATGCTGATGGCGGAATTATTTTGACTGCATCACACAATCCTAAACAATGGAACGCTCTTAAACTTCTTAATGAAAAAGGCGAATTTATCAACGGTGAGAACGGAGCAGAAGTTCTGGCTTTAGCAGAAAGTGAAGATTTCAATTATGCTGAAGTTGACGATTTGGGAAAGTATGAAACAAGAGATGACGCATTCGATATTCACATCAAAAAAATTCTGGATTTACCAACTGTAGATGCAGAAGCAATCCGTACGAAGAAGTACAAAATTGTGGTTGATGCTGTGAATTCCACAGGTGGAGTGGCGATTCCGCAGCTTTTGGAAGAACTGGGTTGCGAAGTTGTTAAGCTTTATTGCGAGCCAAACGGACATTTTCCTCACAATCCGGAACCACTGAAAGAACATCTTGAAGATATCTGCGAACTGGTGAAAAAAGAGAAAGCAGATTTGGGAATTGTGGTTGATCCAGATGTGGATCGCCTTGCTTTGGTAGACGAAAAGGGAGAACTTTTTGGCGAAGAATATACCTTGGTTGCAGTGGCAGATTACCTTCTTAAAAACAAAAAAGGAGCAGCCATTTCCAATTTGTCTTCAAGCCGTGCACTGCGTGATGTAGCAAGAACGCACGGTTCGGAATATTTTGCGAGCGCCGTTGGAGAAGTTAATGTGGTAACTTTAATGAAAGAGAAAAACGCAGTAATCGGTGGCGAAGGAAATGGCGGAATTATCTATCCGGATCTTCATTACGGAAGAGATTCTTTGGTTGGTGTTGCATTGTTTTTGACGCATCTCACAAAAGAAAATAAAACGGTTTCCGAGCTTCGTGCGACATACCCAAGTTATTTTATGGGAAAAAAGAAAATCGAACTTACTCCGGATATCAACGTTGATCAGCTTTTAACAAAAATGGAAAAAGAGTATCAAAATGAAGAAGTTTCCACGGTAGACGGTGTTAAAATTGATTTTGAAAACAACTGGGTTCATTTAAGAAAATCCAATACAGAACCGATTATCCGCATTTATACCGAAGCTTACAGTCAGGAAGAAGCCGATAGTTTAGGCGACAGAATGATTGAAAAAATCAGAAGCTTCATTTAAAAGTTATGCACATTTTTTTGAATTCTAGTTCGGAAAATGTACATTTAAAAAGTTTAATAAAATAGGTTTTCCGAAGGAATGAAGAAAATTTGCTCTTTTGGAAATACGCTGAGACACAATATTGGAAGAATTTTTTGACAACGAACTGGTACAAAAGTTCGAAGAGATGGTGGAGAATAATGAAGAACTGTACTTCGATACTGAAGAATACGAGGAAATCATTATACACTATCTCGAACTGGGCGATATCGCCTATGCAGAATTAGCCTGCAGTTACGGACTGAAACTCCATCCGCAGTCACTTGAACTGAAAACCAAAAAGTTTGAGGTTCTGTTGGAGTTGGAGAATCATGTTCAGGCTAAAGAAATCATGGATGAACTTCGCGAATCCTCAATGGAAAGCACGGATTTTCTTGTGTGCTGTGCGAAGTACTACTCCAACCTAGGTAATCCGAGAAAATCTATTGAATTTTGTACAAAAGCTCTGGAACTTCAGGAAGAACAGAATTTTCTGCACAATTTCATCGCAGACGAATATGTAAATCTGGAAGATCCTTTCAGTGCGCTGAAGCATTATAAACTGGCGCTGAACTTCGATCCGATGGACGAATATTCTCTGGAGAACACCATGCTTTGCTTTTCGCAACTGAACAAAAGTGATGAAGCAATCGAGTTTCTGAACAGTTATCTGGATAAATACGCATTCTCCGAAACTGCGTGGTACGAGTATGGTCAGTTCTACGTCAACAAGAAAAATTACGAAGAAGCGATTCGCGGATTCGATTATCTTTTGGCCATCAACTCTGGTTCAGTAGGCGTTTATGCCAATAAAGCTGCGTGTTACGAAGCGATGGGTGAGTGGATGAAAGCGATTGCAGTGTATGAGGAAATGCTTGAACTGGAGTACACAAAATCTTTTACGTACTACAAAATTGGCTTGTGTTTTAAAGAAGCAAAACAGCCGGTGATGGCGCTCAACGCTTTCCAAAAATCTCTGCGCGACGATCCGCAGTTTTACCTTTCAATGATGGAGCAAAGCTACATTTATGAGGATATGGGAAGCATGAAAGAGGCGCTTCACTTTGCCAAAGAAGCCGCTTCGCTGAACGGAAATAATCTTGAATATCAGAAGCGTCTTGCATTTCTTTACATCGATTCCGGAAGGTTTGAGGAGAGTCTTACCTGCCTGAAAAAACTGGTGGATTTTGAGCCGCAACGTTTCTACAATTGGTATGCGTATTCTGAAGTTCTGATGTTAATCGGTGAATATGAAGAAGCCGTTTTATTCCTGAAGGAAGCTGTGAAAATTCATAACCGTGCGGAACTTTATTATCAACTGAGCAATTGCTATTTCCACCTGAATAACCAAAAACAGGGAAAAAATGCACTGACTATCGCGTTGGAACTTGATCCACAATTGCTGGAAGATATGCAGCAGAAATATCCTTTCATCCGTGAAGCCGGCAAACTTAAAACCAAGAAAAAGTAATTTTTCTGAAATAATTAAAGCTGTCGTAAGACGGCTTTTTTATTGGTGATAGTTCTCCAGAAACTGAAAGAACTCTTCCATTCTGATAAAATTATTGATGCCGAGATACATCAGAAGAATGATGAGAACAGAGTAAAGTGCCGATGTAATCTTGGGCGAGTTTCTAAATGCATAAAAAAGCCACCCAATAACTATCGGAAATACAAAAACGAAATGTCCTCCGTAAATATAAGCTGTGTGTAGCCCAAATCGCAAAACACAGTGAATCACAAAATCAAAGAGAAAAGAAATTGCCAGAATTTGTACAAGCCGGTTCCGAAAATTCTTTACGTAGCTCCAGAATAATAAACTTGCAATAATTCCTACAAACAGGTAAGAAAACGGAGAGCTGAAAACATCCATATAGATGGCTTCAAACTCGTAATTTTTCGCTTTGTGATCTCTGATGATGAAGCCAGGAAAAAGAATTGTTCCGCCATAAAACCACGAAACTATCATATCCCACAACGGTGTGGAATCGTACTGTGAGAATTTTTCCAGTTCAGCTTCGGATTTTTCAAAGAATTTCTGAAATCTAAAATCTAACCGCCACAGAACCAGCAATATGAATACCGCAGAAGTTATCAGAATTCGTAATACTCCTGAGTAAAACGCTTTGAAAGATTTGAAAAAGTTGCGTTCAAAAAAAACAGGAATGAAAACTTTCACCACATTCGTAATTGTAAAACCACCGATGGCAATTCCGCCAAGAGTTAAAGCTGTAAGTGGAATCTTCTTTTCTTTTCTGAATTTAAGCGCAACATAATAATTGAAAAGAATCAGAAGCAGTAGCGTAAAAGTGTAATTCTCCGGCGTGAAGGAAAGCAGAATATTAGTGGAAAAGAATGCATAAATCGCAATAATCAGAAAGCTGATTCTTTTTGGAAGTTGGATAATATTGTTTAGATATTTAAATACCAAAACGATACTTAGACTGATGGCAAAATTGCTGCAACACGCCAAAACCAATCGAAATATGTCGTTTTTCTTCCCGTTGGAAAACAGCAGTGCAAATTCGCGGATGGTATCAAAAAAATATTGAGAGAACGGATGCCTTTCAACGCCACCGCCATTTAGAATAACAGAGCGGTTATCAAAACTGAAATAACCATCCCACGGAATCCGGTTGTCGAAAATAATTCGGTAATTAAGAGCAACATCAGATCCCAGAATTCCGTAAGCGGTAACCAAAACCAAAAATAAAAACAGCTCTGTGCGGTTTTCCGGAAATGCAGTTTTAAAGAAACTTTTCAGTTTTTGTAGGAAGATCAAGCTCTGAAATTTCGGCAAAAATAAGGATTTCTACGAACTGCACGACAACGTAGAACAGCCGGGTGTACTGTTGTATTTTGAAGGCCTTTTTGCTGAAAATTCAGGATGCACTTCTTCGTATGGGTTTTTCAGGGCAGTCCAGAGTTTTTCGAAAAGTTCTTTCTTACCTTCATTAAGTTCCTGAATGCACTCGAACAGAAGATAATTGCGCAGAATGAATTTTGGATTGTTCTTTTTCATCAGTTGTTTTGATTCTTCCGATGTTATTGAATTTTTCTGAAGCCTTATTTCATAATCGTCCAGAAACATTCTAAGGGCATTGAGTTTCTCAGTGGTTACAGGCGAATAAAATGTCTGAGCAAAATGAGCTTCGGCATCTTCGGAGTTTTTCCAGGTTTCCAGCTGTCGGAAGAAAAGCGTGTAATCCAATTCCAGATTTTCCATTAAAGACTGAAGTCCTGTAAAAAGTTCGTCATCACCTTGCAAAACAGAATCGAGGCCAAGTTTTGACGCCATCATTTGATCGTGTTTTTTCCAGAAATCGGTTCCAAACTGGTTCAGAGTCTGCTCCAGTTTTTGTTCATCCTTAATCAACGGAAACAGTGCGTTGGCCAATTGCCATAAATTCCACTGTGCAATTTTCGGTTGGTTTCCGAATGCATATCTTCTGTCGGGAAGATCAGTTGTGTTCGGCGTAAAATTCAGACTGTATTCGTCCAGAAACGAAAACGGACCGTAATCAATCGTTAATCCCAAAAGCGACATATTGTCTGTGTTCATCACCCCGTGAACAAAACCGACTCGAAGCCAATCTACAATAAGATCTGATGTGAGATTTGCAATTTCCTGAAACAACAAAAAGTATTTCTCTTCCGATTTGGTATCGATTTCAGGAAAATAGTTTTCAATTGTAAAATCAGCAAGTTGTTTCAGGGTTTCTGTTTCATTTTGTGCAGAAAGCAACTCGAAATGTCCCATCCGAAGAAAACTTTCCGCGGTGCGAATCATAACGGCGCCCTTTTCGAGCTCCGGATTTCCGTCGTACATAATGTCGCGCATTAGGTCTTCTCCTGTAAATGCTAAGCTCAAGGCACGCGTGGTCGGAATTCCGAGATGATGCATCGCTTCACTCATCAAAAATTCGCGCACGGATGACCGCAAAACTGCACGTCCGTCCGCATGTCGTGAGTAAGGTGTCGCTCCGGCTCCTTTCCACTGAATTTCATTGGTATTTCCATCAGAATTCGTTATTTCACCTGCAAAAATTGCTCTACCGTCGCCAAGTTGTCCAGCCCAGTTGCCGAACTGATGACCTGCATAAGCAGTTGCGTACGGACGAATATTTTCCGGCAAATGGTTCCCGACAAGAAAATTCAGATTCTCCGGCTGATAAATTCCTAGACCAATATCTTCAGAAAGTTGGTCGTTGTAAGCAATGAGTTTCGGATTTGCGAAGCCAACCGGTTCAATCGTAGAGAAAAGCACTTTTGGTGTTTGGCGCTGCATGGGATTTCCTGAAAAATCGCCCGGAAAAGTTTCTATAAATTTTTGGGTAATTCTGTCTATGTTCATGTTTCAAAGTTCGGCAAAAAAAATAACCTTCAGTAAAATCTACCAAAGGTTATTCGTTATGAATTGTTAAGTGTGTCTATTGGTTAAAATCAATTTCCTCTCCGGTGTTGATTTTTTCATTTACGTTTTCTTCTTTCCTAACTGTCGGCTGTTTCGGACCTGTATTTACCGGCTCTTCCGGTTCAGGATTCTTCAGTTCTTCCAAGGTTTGCAAACCACCATCATCGCCATATCCGCCACCTAGACCTTGAAGATCGGCGCAGTTACCTGTCCAGTTAGATGGTTTAACAAACTTGTCTTCCGGAGAAATTCCAAGTTCTTCATCGGCCCAGACTTTTTTCATGAAAATTGCCCAGATCGGAAGTGCCATTTTCGCACCCTGTCCTTCGCCGGTACTTGCAAAGTGAGCTGCTCTGTCTTCCCAACCAACCCAAACTCCGGTAGCAAGATTTGGAGTAATTCCCATGAACCAACCATCGGAGTTATTATCCGTTGTTCCGGTTTTTGCAGCGATTTCAGTTCCTTTCGGAACGCCTCTTCTTCCAAGTTCACCTGCGGCTGTACCATATTCAGAAACACCTTTCATCAGATCAATCATTGTATAGGCATACAGTTCATTCATCACTTCTTTCAGCGCTGGTTTCACTTCTTTGATTACACGGCCATTCGCATCTTCAATACGCCAAATCATTTCCGGTTTAATGTAGTTACCGTAATTGGCAAAAGTACTGTATGCACCCAACATTTCGTAAATTGTAATATCGGAAGATCCCAGTGCCACTGCGTATTCATTTGGTATTTCTTCACTCACTCCCAAATCTCTGGCGAGCTGTACAACACTCTTCACGCCAGTCATCTCGATCAGTCGAATTGCAACCGGGTTTTTGGAGTGTGCCAAAGCATCTCGTAAAGTAAGAGAACCGCCAGAACCTAAAACTCTCCAACTTCCTTTGGTATAAGTTGCGTTAGAAACCGTCGAACAAGGCGTCATTCCCAGCTTCATTATCGCTGTAGCGTAAACAAACGGTTTAAATGTTGAACCTACCTGTCTTTTTCCCTGCTTAATATGGTCGTACTGGAAATGCTGCCAGTTAATTCCACCAACCCAGGCTTTAATTTCCCCAGTACCAGGAACCATAGACATTAAACCTGCCTGTGCAATCTGCTTGTGATAACGTATTGAATCCCACGGTGACATTTCAACTTCTTCTTCACCGTTCCAGGTAAATCTGGAAGTTTGTGTTGGTGTTTTGAAATCCAGCATGATGGAGTCTTCAGAAATACCGGCTGCTTTCAACTGTTTGTATCTGCCGGTACGCTTCATTGCCTGTACCATGATGTCGTTTGCCTGCTTTTCAGAGATAAGGTAGAACGGGCGGTTTTTTCTTCCGCGCTGTTCTGCATCAAACCTTCTTTGCAGATCGGTAAGGTGCTCTTTCATGGCTTCCTCTGCATAAACCTGCATTTTGGAATCCAGAGTTACGTAGATTTTTAAACCGTCTTTAAACAGATTTAATGTTTTCCCGGTTTGCTTTTCGTAGTCTTTAAGGTATTTGTCGATTTCTTTTCTAAGGTAAAATTTGTAGTACGCTGAATATCCCTCATCAATTGATTTTACTGGACGGAAATCTATTTTTACAGGTGTATTGGCCGCTTTTTCGTAGGTAGCCTGATCAAGATAACCTGTTTTCACCATCTGATCCAAAACGACATCGCGTCTTTCTTTCGCGCGTTCAGGGAATCTTTTAGGATTATTTTTAACCGGATTTTCCAGCATTGCAACAAATGTAGCCGCTTCAGGTAAAGTAAGTTGCGGTGTACTTTTATTGAAATAAATTCGGGAAGCCATTTCAATTCCGTTCGCATTGTTCACAAAATCGAACTTGTTGAAATACAGTGTGATAATTTCTTCCTTGGTATATCGTTTTTCGAGACTTACAGCAACTACCCATTCTTTCAACTTTTGAAAAGCTCTCTGAACTTTGTTCTGCGAAACTCGTTCTGTAAAAAGTAGTTTTGCCAACTGCTGTGTAATCGTTGATCCACCACCACGTTTACCACCGTAGAAAACTGCACGTCCTACAGACTGAAGATCAATCCCGGAATGCTCTTTAAAACGTTCGTCCTCCTTTGCCTGCAACGCGTAAATTAGGTGTGGCGGAAGTTGCTTGTACGTTATCGGTTGTGTTTTTTCTTTCTCGAATTTTCCGAGGAGTATACCGTCTGAAGAATAGATTTCGGAGGCTACATAAATATCGGGATTTTCAAGTTCTTTTACGTCGGGCATTTCACCAAGAAAACCCTGGGAAACTGCAAAGAAAAGGCCTGCAATTCCCAACACAGCAAAAACTACTGCTGCCCAGATGAATTTTACCCATTTCTTCCATCCTCTGTTTTTAGGTTTTTGAGGAGGCAAAGGAAACTGTTTCTTGTTTCCTGTTTTTGTTTTTTTGTTTTCCATAAATGATGCTTACGGTTGTGCCGTTTCTATTTTTACACCAATATCTTCAATTCCCGGAAGAATATCTTTTCTCATTGCTTGTGTTACGCCGAAAGTGTATGTTCCGTTCGTCGGGAATTTATAATTAATTTTATACTGAAACAGTGTTTCCTTGGTTTCGCCAAATCCGGATCCAATCCATTCACCGGAAGGTTTAGCCAACACGTAGTTCAGTGTATCCACCGTTTCTTTCTTTGTCTGAACATCTAAAAACTTTACGATTAGCCTCAGATTACTGTAGGGATAATCGTTATTGTTCCTTACAACAAATATAATGTTTTTTGGGTTCTGCGAATCGCTGATGTTGACGCTGAACTTTTGCTCTGCTTTCTTGTTCCACGCGCTGTTCAGGCTTTTCATTTCAACCGTTTCTCCAGCTTTTGAACACGAAAGCACCGAGAGTACAACGATGAAAAAGCCTAAAATCTTATGCATCCCCTTCACGTTTTTGCTGAGGTTTTTTCTTGTAATTTTTATTAGGACCTTTCTTACCCTGATTCTGACTTCTTTTCTGCTCGCCGTTTTGCTGAGATTTATCTGCAGAATTCTGTGCAGGTTTGCGGTTGTCTTTTCTTTGGTTGCTACCTTCTGTACGTTTCTGATTGTTGTTGTTACCGTCGTTTTTCTTCGGACGGTTTCTGTTTGAACTTCTTTTTTTGCGCTCGAAGCGGTCAACATTATTTTCCTGAATTAAATCCACTGATTTCACAGGTGCGTCATAGGTTTTAAGATCTTCCAGCGGAGGTGCTTTTTCTCCTTTTTTGTTCTTGAAAATCAGGTTTTTAACTTCTTTGGTGTCAAGATCGTACCAAGCCATTGAATTATCAACATAAGCAAACCACATTCTTTTCTTGAAGACATCAATTTTGATACAGAAAGCTTTACCTTTTTCTGTATCTAAAGTAGTTGAAGTTGAAGGGAAATCAGAAAGTGCATCAAGGTAGCTGTCGAGTTCGTAATTAAGACAACATTTCAGTTTTCCGCATTGTCCTGCGAGTTTCTGTGGATTAATGCTAAGTTGCTGATAACGTGCAGCATTTGTGTTCACTGACCGGAAATCAGTAAGCCATGAAGAGCAGCAAAGTTCTCGTCCGCAAGAGCCGATTCCTCCCACTTTTGCAGCTTCCTGTCGGAAACCGATTTGTTTCATGTCGATTTTTGTACGGAATGCAGCGGCATATTCTTTAATTAACTGTCTGAAATCCACTCGATTATCAGCGGTGTAGTAAAAAGTTACCTTTCCACCGTCGCCCTGAAATTCAACATCCGTAATTTTCATCTGCAGGCGCAGATGTTTAGCTATTGAGCGGGCTTCTTTTTTTACGCGCTCTTCTTTATTTCGAACTTCCTGCCAAGTTTCTACATCTTTCTGGTTGGCAAGACGGTAAATTCTAAGAGGGTTTTCTTCTGAAGCATTTTTCTTCTTCATCTGAATTTTAACCAGCTCTCCGGTGAGGCTTACCACGCCTATATCATGACCCGGACTGGATTCTACCGCAACAATACTTCCGATATGAACCGGAAGTTTGTTTACATTCTTGTAAAAACATTTTCTGTCGTTTTTGAAACGGACTTCAACAAAATCTGTTTCCGTTTGAGCCGGACTTCCAACATTGGAAAGCCAATCAAAAACACTTAATTTATAGCTGTTACCACAAGTATCTACACTGCTGCATGCCGTACTTGCTTTTGTGCCGCAAGAGTGGGCAGAATCGCCGGATGTTTTGCATCCACAACTCATATTATATTATTTATATATCTGCAAATTTAGTATAATTTTTTTGCACAAGGTCTTTACATTTCTCAGGGACTTCTCAAAAATGAATATTTTAAAGGAACTGATTTCCTCTGCAAAATTGTTTAAGAAAATCTGAAAAATATTAGAAATGTAATAATATTGATTTATGGAAAATGTTAAAAAACTTAAAATGTTTGATTTAAACGTAGATTTTTCATGATTTCGAATATATTCCCAATGCTTTATCTAATGGACATTTACGTTGTAAACTACATTAATTCAGTTCTTAAACATTATTGATAGAATAATTGTTGTTTTAAAAACTTTAAGAATTCTTAACATATGTTTCAGAAATAATTTTATATTTGGGAAAGTATTAAAAATTATATATGAAAAAAATTGTTGTAACAACAGCACTATTGGCCGGAGCGCTTGTTTATGCAGGTGGTTTCCGAGTTTCTTTACAGGGTGTAAAGCAGCTTGCTATGGCCCACACCAGTGCACATGCTGAAGATGCGAGTGTTGCATTTTTCAATCCAGCCGGGATTTCTTTCATTCCTAACAAGCTGAGTGTTGCTGCCGGAGGTTTCGGTGTTAATGCTGAGGTAACTTACCAGAATCCGAGTACGCTACAGTCTTATTCAACTGATAACCCAATGGGCACGCCGATTTATGCGGCAGTTGCCTACAAGGTGATGGATGAGATTTCTGTAGGTTTTAGTTTTGCTACACCTTTTGGGAGTACGGTAACTTGGCCGGCTGATTGGGCAGGACGCGAAATTGTTCAGGAGATTTCTCTTCAGGCATTTTATTTCCAGCCAATGGTTTCCTTCAAACTTGCACCGTGGGTTTCATTAGGAGGTAGCTTCATCTATGCAAAAGGTGGGGTAGACTGGAATAAATCTGTAACCCAATTGGGAGGTACAATGAACATTAAGGATGATAAGGCATCCGGAACCGGTTTCGGACTTGGTTTCTATTTCAGACCATCTGACAAACTTGATGTAAGTATCGCTTATAGATCTCCGGTAGATATGGAAGCTGAAAATGGTGTGGCGACTTTTGATATTTCTCCGAGTCTTTACCCGCTTGTTGGTCTTGACGGAAACGGACAGGACAGATTCAAAGCAACTCTTCCTCTTGTAGACGAAT
Organism: Bacteroidota bacterium; assembly: GCA_023458415.1. GTDB lineage: Bacteria > Bacteroidota > Bacteroidia > Flavobacteriales > Weeksellaceae > JAEWZO01. The sequence continues at coordinate 16,632 of JAEWZO010000028.1, read as the reverse complement.
ATACTATTGGTGTAACCTATAAAGTAACTCCAAGATGGCAGGTTTCCGGTGATTTCAACTATACAGGATGGGATAATTATTCTGTTCTTGTTCTTGATTTCGAAAATGCACCGGTAGGTAATACCGCAGATCCAACAGTTTTGGTGTCTCCTAAAAACTTCTTCAGTACTCAAACCTGGAGAGTAGGTACACAGTATATGTTTACAGACAATTTTGCAGGAAGACTTGGTTATTACTATGATGAATCTCCGTATTCTGATGAAAATTTCATCCCGGATTCTCCATCGTTTGATGCAAACGTAATTACTGCAGGTATTGGTTACAAATGGAATGGTTTGGGAATAGATCTTTCCGGAGCATACAACTTCCAGACGCCTAGAAATGTAAATAACTCTTACTATAACTTTTACGGACAGGCAAAAGCTAAGGCATATTACTTTGGTTTAGGACTTTCTTACAACGCATTTTAAGCATTAAATTAATTATGAAAAAAATATTAATTTCAACATTAGCTGTTTCGGCATTACTATTCACGGTAAGCTGTGAAACAGATTTTGAACAGGATGTAACTTCGATTCCGGTTACTGCGGGTCAGGCAGATTTCACCAGATATGTTGCGATCGGAAATTCACTTACAAGTGGTTACAGAGACGGAGCACTTTATATTACAGGGCAGGTTGAATCTTTCCCGAACATGATTGCTACGCAGATGAAACTTGCCGGTGGCGGTGAGTTCAAGCAACCGTTAATGTCCGATGAATTGGGTGGAATGCCTTCTGTTGGATTTCTGAACAAAAGAATTCTAACGCCTCAAATGGGAGTTGGAGTTGCTGAAGGAACCGGAACGACAACATTGCAGAATATTTACGCACAGGGGCCTTACAATAATATGGGAGTTCCGGGAGCTAAATCGTATCACTTGGTTTTCCAAGGTTACGGTAATCCGGCGAACCTTGCTGTAGGAGCTGCAAATCCATACTTCGTACGTTTTGCTAAAAACCCTGCGACTTCATCGGTAATCAGTGATGCGATGGAAATGCAGCCAACCTTCTTCTCAATGTGGATTGGAAATAACGATGTACTTTCTTACGCAACCAATGGCGGTATGAACTCGCAAACGGTAAATGGAGTTACAACTTATACTCCTGCAGTTGTTCAGACAGGAAACCTGAATCCTGCAACATACAAAGGAAATGATATTTCAGATCCTCAAGTTGTAGGTGGTGCTATTAAAGGAATGCTTGATGGTCTTGCAAGTGTGGGATCTACTAAAGGTGTAATTGCCAATATTCCGAATGTAACTACAATTCCGTATTTTACAAGAGTTCGTTATAACGAAATCGCTTTGGATGCAGCAACAGCTCAAACGCTTAACTCATCACTTTATCAGCCATTGAAAGCTGCACTTACTTATCTTGGTGCAGGTGAAAGATTTAATCTTGTAGCTGCAGGACAAAATCCGGTTGTTATCGTAGATAACTCAATGCCAAATCTTTCAGCTCAGCTTACAGCGGTGCTAACAGCAAACGGTTATCCGGCTCCACAGGCGGCGATGTTAGGAAATGCTTTTGGACAGGCAAGACAGGCAAAACCAGGTGAACTTATTCTTTTAACAGCTTCTAATGAATTGGGTAAAGATGCATTAACAGGACAGGCTCCAACAGCAAGTTCTCAGTTTATCGTAGGAGCTTCGTTCCCACTGCATGACAGATTCTCTTTAACTGAAACAGAAATCTCAAACATTTCTACGGCAGTTGCAGCTTACAATCAGGCAATCAGTGGTTTGGCAACCGCGTATAACCTTGCTTTTGTTGATGCGAATAAGAAAATGGGTGAGCTTCACAGTGCTTCTGGAATTCAGTTCGACGGGGTGAAGTATACAACTACTTTCGTAACAGGAGGAACTTTCTCATTGGATGGTATTCACATGACAGGACGTGGTTATGCTCTTATCGCAAACGAATTCATCAAAGCAATCAATTCTAAATATTCATCAACATTACCGCAGGTAAATGTTAACAGCTATTCAGGAGTTACTTTCCCGTAAGTTGTAGATGAAAAATGATAATTTTAAAACCACTTGTTTATTCAGGTGGTTTTATTTTTTTTAAATTTGCATATCTAATAAAACTGTAAAAATGGCAGATCAGGCAACCTATTTGTTTTCCACCAGAACAAGTAAAGCATTGGCCGAAAAAATTGCAATGCATTATGGCCAGGAACTTGGCAAAATCAACTTTCAGGAATTCAACGACGGAGAATTTGAGCCGGTTTTAGACCAGTCGGTTCGTGGAGGAAGAGTTTTTCTTATCGCATCCACATTTCCGCCGGCAGATAATCTTCTGGAGCTTCTGCTTATGATTGATGCTGCGAAACGCGCATCAGCAAAGAACATCACAGTTGTAATTCCGTACTACGGTTTAGCAAGACAGGACAGGAAGGACAAACCAAGAGCACCAATCGGAGCAAAACTTGTGGCTAATCTTCTTACAGCAGCGGGCGCAACAAGAATTATGACGATGGATCTTCACGCAGATCAGATTCAGGGATTCTTTGAGATTCCGGTTGATCATCTATATGCTTCCACTATTTTTATTGATTACATTCAATCACTAAATCTTGACAATCTTACCATTGCTTCTCCGGATATGGGTGGAGCAAAAAGAGCGAAAAATTACGCAGGACATCTTGGAGCTGAAGTTGTAATCGCTTATAAAGAACGGAAAAAAGCCAATGTTGTAGAAGAAATGTTCCTGATTGGTGATGTGAAAGACAAAAATGTCATCCTGATCGACGATATGATTGATACCGGCGGAACACTCTGCAAAGCTGCAGATATCCTTATCTCAAACGGTGCAAAATCGGTACGTGCGATGGCAACCCATGGAGTTTTCTCTGGAAAAGCGTACGACAATATCAATAATTCTCAGTTGGAGGAAGTTATTGTAACCGATACCATTCCGGTGAAAGATCTATCATCCAAAATTAAAGTTCTGAGCTGTGCTTCGCTTTTTGCCGATGTGATGAAAATGGTTCACGAACATAAATCCATCAGTGAAAAGTTTATCATTTAGCAGATAATCAAAAAGATAAAACAAATAATTCCGGATCTTCAATTGTAGATTCGGAATTTTTTATTATTTTTGCACTCTCAAAATTTAATTATTTAAGTAATGAAATCTATTACAATTCAAGGTACAAAAAGAGAAAGCGTGGGCAAAAAGTCTACAAAAGCTTTACGTGATGCTGAGCTAGTTCCTTGTGTTGTTTACGGAGGAAAAGAACCTTTGAACTTCTCTACTGAAGAGAAGTCATTCAAAAACCTGGTTTACACTCCTGAAGCACACACAGCTGAGCTTGTTATTGATGGTGAAACTATTCCTGCAGTACTTCAGGATATCCAGTTCCACCCGATTACAGACAAAATTCTTCATGTTGATTTCTATCAGCTTGCAGACGATAAGCCTGTAATTATGGAAGTTCCTGTGAGAATTACCGGACGTGCAAAAGGTGTTGTTGCGGGTGGTGTTCTTCGTCAGTCTTTCAGAAAACTGAGAATCAAAGCGATCCCTGCAAACTTGCCGGATGAAATCGTTGTTGATGTTACTCCGCTTAGAATTGGTAACAAATTTTATGTGGGCGATATCAAAGCTGAAGGATTCTCTTTCATGCATCCGGACAACGCAGTAGTAGTTGCTGTGAAGATGTCTAGAACTGCAATGAAAGGTGGTGCAGGTGCTGAAGACGAAGATGAGGAAGAAACAGCAGCTCCGGCTGAAGGAGATGCTCCGGCAGCAGAAGCTCCAGCAGCTGAATAAATTTCAGACAACATTTCTACAAATAGTCCCGAAAGGTTTTCTTTCGGGATTTTTTATGCATATCATTTATTTTATTTACTTTTAGCTTACTAAATTTCATACAGATGTCAACACTGGATCCACGGATTGATGAGTACATAAGCAACGCTCAGGACTTTGCAAAACCTATCATGATACATCTTCGTGAGATCATTCACGAAACCTGTCCTGAAGTGGAAGAAGGATGGAAGTGGAGTTTTCCTAACTTTATGTACAAAGGAAAAATTCTGTGTTCAATGGCGGCGCATAAATCGCATTGTTCTTTTGGGTTTTGGTTGGAAAAAGAAATGAAAACTATGAAAGAACTTACGAAAGACCGTGAGAAAGATTCTATGTTTTCTTTGGGTAAAATTAAACTCGTTTCGGATTTGCCTACAAAAGTTCAGCTGCAGAAAGCCATCCGCGAAGCAATGGAGTTAACCGATATGGGAGTTACGATTAAAAAACAACCGCCAAAAAAAACAGAAGTCGAACTTCCTGATTATTTTAAGGAAGAGCTTGAAAACAATGCTGCGGCAAAGAAAGTTTTTGATGAAGCATCACCTTCATTCCGTAAAGAATATATCATGTGGATTACAGATGCTAAAACAGAAGCCACAAGAAATAAACGTCTGCAGCAGGCAATAGAATGGATCTCTGAAGGAAAGGGCAGAAACTGGAAATACGAGAAATGTTAACACGTTTTTATTTATTACTTATTATTTTTTTTACTGCCGGAATTTTTTCTGCACAGCAGAATGAAGAGTTCAAGCAGGTGAAAGATTATTTCGATTATCAGAGGTTTATGCTGAGTCAACAGTTCCGCAATAAAATTATGCAGGAAGATAACAGAACCGAAAAGCTGATGATTGAAAAAGATTTTGACGTTTTCATGGCAAAACTCGACAGTGTCCAGAATACTGCTTTGCTCGGAGCACTTATCAAAGTTAAAAACCGCGAAGATCTCTCGTGGCTTTATGCTGAAAATCTTGAGGAGATGGAACTTCAAATCAAAAGGAAAGAACAGATTACTCAGGAAGCTCAATATCCGGGAGGTTTCAATAATCTGCGCAGTCAGATTGCAGATATTTTCTATTCTGATTCTGTTCTTCCACAAATTCCGGTTCTTACGACAACAGTAGAATTCGTGGTGGAAAAAGATGGAAGCATCGGATCTGTAAAAGCTGCAGGTGAGAATTTTACCTTTAACAGACAGGCAGAAATTGCGATGTATCTTTTACCCGACAGGTTTACACCTGCAAAAATTAACGGCACACCCGTGCGGTACAGGTTTCGGTTGCCATTGTCTATGAATCTACAATAAATATTTAAAATTAATAGAATGAAAAAAGTACTTACTCTACTCGTGGTGTGCGTCGGAATTCTTCAGGTTTCAGCGCAGAGCGAAACTTCTGCTACTTTTGATGGAAGAATGAACGACATAATGTTGAGCCCCATCGAGCTTATTGCAGCTCCGGCTTTGAATGTTTCCTACGAAAGGCTTCTCAGCGAAACTTCCGGAATTGGTATAAACGGGTTGTTTTATTTAGGAAACGATGACGATACGTACAGATTCAGTCAGATTTCCCCATATTACAGAATGTATTTTGGAAAAAAATACGCATCAGGTTTTTTCGTGGAAGGTTTTATTCCTATTACCTTGATTAAGGATGATCATTATGTGTACACCGGTGATTATAGTGCGCCAACATGGCAAGAGAAAAGTGATACCAGTGTAGGAATAGGAATCGGTTTTGGTGGTAAATGGGTTGCACGCAAAAATATTGTGTTCGAAGCAAGTGCCGGAATTGGCCGAAGATTTACCAGCAATGACACCGAATACGATAATGGCGTGATCACAGGAAAAGGAATGCTCGGAATTGGGTACCGTTTTTAATATTTAAATAAAAGGTTCGGCTTTTTGCTGAACCTTTTGCTATGCATATGTTTACAGACGAATATTTTATGAAAATTGCCCTGCATGAAGCAGAGTCTGCCCTTGAAAAAGATGAGGTCCCGATTGGCTGCGTTATTGTGGCCCAAAACAGAGTTATTGCAAGAGTGCATAACCTTACGGAAACTTTAAACGATGTAACTGCGCATGCGGAAATGCAGGCAATCACTTCCGCAGCAAATTTTCTAGGTGGAAAATACCTGAAAAACTGCACAATGTACGTTACATTGGAGCCATGCGTAATGTGTTGCGGTGCACTGAATTGGGCGCAAATTTCAAAAATTGTAATCGGAGCACGAGACGAGCAGCGTGGCTTTATCAACAAACATCTGTCGCTTCATCCCAAAACCGAAATGATAGTCGGAGTGATGGAAAACGAATGTTCCCAAATCGTTAAGGAATTCTTCCGGAGCAAGAGATAAATTTTTAGAGATTTCTACCCAGAAAATAAAGTCCTTTCAAGGTATGAAGCCGGTCCGCAACGTGAATTTTCTCTGTCAGAGGTTTATACACATGAGAAACTCCGCCGGTTGCCACTACAAAACAGTCATCCTTTACTTCTTCATTTATTCTGTCGATAAATCCTTCTACCATTCCCAAAAAACCGTACACCATTCCGCTCTGCATGCATGAAACCGTATCCAATCCAAGAACAGTTTTAGGTTTTACCAGTTCAATTTCCGGAAGTTGTGCAGTTTGTCCAACCAAGGAATTCAGAGAAGTGATAATTCCCGGAGCAATGATTACTCCTAAAGTTTCGCCAGTTTCAGAAAGACAGGAAGCAGTAAGCGCGGTGCCAAAATCAAGCACAATTTTTTTTCTGTCCGGATACAAATGATGTGCAGCAACGAGGTTCGCATAAATATCTGTACCCATCTGTTTTGATTTGGGTTCGATTTCCGATTTAGTAGTTCGGTCAACCAAAACAGGAGTCTGGTTGTGAATTTTGTTGATGGCTCTAGTGATATCGTACGTTAATTGCGGCACGACCGAGCCGATAATTACTTTATCGATTTTCTCAACATCAATTTTGTAATACTGATATAACGTGAGAAACTGTACGAAAAGTTCGTCGCTAGTTCGGTATGGTTTTGTGTTGATTACCCATGAAATATCACAGTTATCATCGGCAAAAAGGCCAAAGCGGATATTGGTATTACCAATGTTAATTACGATTGAATTCAATTCAACTTAATTTTTAGTTTTACTTAACTTCTATGAAATTATTATCAGGATTTACGTCCGCCATTCTCTGGGAAAAATCAATTCCCAATACTGAAATCTGAGATTTGTTAAAAGGAATGGTTATCGTGTAATCCTTTTGTGTCCATGGCCAGTAAGAAAGTGTGCTGAAGTCACCGTAAATATCATTTTCTTTCCAGCTTCTTGTCAGGTTGGTCGGAATGTGATAATTCATCACTTTTTTATCCTTCGTAAGTACCGAAAAATCAATTGGCATCGGGATGGTTCCGTTGTTAGCTAACGTAATCGTCGTTGAAGATTCGTTGTACACTACATTTCTTATCGCGTAATCAATGGTTTTAGTGGTGTTGATCCAGTAATGATGGAACCATTTCAAATCCATTCCAGAAATTCTTTGTGCCGTATGAAGAAAATCTTTATCAGTTGGATGCTTCATTTTCCAAGTATTGTAGAAGTCTTTCATTACCATCTGAAGATTCTTTTCTCCCATAATATAACCTAGTTGGACCAGATAAATATTTCCTTTCGTATAAGTTGCTACACTGTATGCGCTGGAATTATCGTGGTGATCTCCCAACCAAACTGCAGGTTCTTCAATCCCTCTTTTGGTAAAGTTGATATAACTGTTGATGGTTCCAACAAAAGGATTAGGAAGCGGTTCTGCAGGTGGAAACAGCTGATGCATAATCAAATCGTCATAATAGCTTGTAAATCCTTCATCCATCCAAGGACGCATGCTTTCGTTGTAGGCTAAAACCTGTTGGTTCCAGGTATGTCCCGCTTCGTGAACCATCAATCCAACCAATCCTTCAAAACTTCTGCCTTCTCCCATTATCAATGTGCACATTCCGTATTCCATTCCGCCGTCACCACCCTGTATAAAGGAGTAGGATGGATAAGGATATCTTCCCATTTGCGCATTCATAATCTGGAAAAACTTGGTTACATACGGTTTGCTCTGCTCCCAAAGTTTAGTTTTCTCATTTTTTTGGTATACGTAGTAGATTTTTGGTCCATCAAGAACGGTAAAGCTTTCTACTGTGTAATCCCTGTCTGCTGCCCATGCAAAATCCAGAATGTTTTCTGCTTTCCATTTCCAGGTTGCTTTTCCGCGGGAATCTGCTTTAACTGAAGCTTTTGCGTCGTAACCTTTCACTTCTAGTGGATTCTGCAAAGTTCCTCCTGCACCGATAATGTAATCTTTATGAATTTTTATACTGATATCATAATCTGAAAACGGAGCGTGAAATTCCCGGCCAACATAATCAAACGTTGCCCAACCCTCATAATCGTACTCAGCAATTTTTGGATACCATTGCGTCATCGACATGTCAATTCCTTCACGGTTATTTCTTCCCGATCTTCTGATTTGCATTGGGATTACTGCGTCCCATTCCATAGTGAAAGTCGTTGTGGATTTTGGCTTGATCGGCTGATCCAGATAAACTTTCATAATCGTTTCCTGAATTTCAAACTTCAGGTCCTTGCCGTTCTGCTTTATCCATTTGATGTTCTGCGCACCTTCTTCATTTTCCGGAATGGCGCCTAGTCGGGATATTCCGTTTACCTGAAGTCGAGAGTCTCCGTTTTTCCCTTGGTTTGCAGTACGCTGATCCATCATTGAACCGGATTTAAATGCATTCCAGTATAAATGGAAGTAAACTACTTTTAATTCATCAGGAGAATTATTGGTGTATTGAAGCGTTTGCTTTCCGTCGTAAGTGAAATTGGGAGCGTCCACATCAATTTCCATGGTGTATTTTGCAAACTGTTGATAGTAAGCATTTTGCTGTGCTGAAAACAGTGCGAAAACCAATGTGAAGACGGCGGAGAATATCTTAATCATTATATCTTAAATTTTTTGGAACGGAAAGATAAGAATTTTAGCCAAACCGAAAGAAAAAGCCACCGCAGCTGCAGTGGCGTAATTTATTGTGTGTTACAATTTTGGTGAAGCCAGGATTTTCTCAATAATTTTTCCTGTAATCATGTAGGTTGGTTTTACACCGGTTAATCCCAAACCGCCCGAAGAAAGCGTGGAGCCCGTTTCCAGTGGATTATCAGAGGCGTAATATGCATACATTACAAAAAGATCGGGAGAAATATGATGCCTGATTTTGGAGGCTACCTGAATTGCTTTTTGGTAATGCGCACCTTCCATTTCCAGTCCTACAGCTTTCCATGTGGTAGTCATGAAATAGGAAAGGATGTCTTTGTTCTGAAGAGAGGTTCCGAGTACTGTAATCATCGGACCTTCAAAAGCCTGAATTTCACTGTCTTCGAAATCTTCTTTTTTAAGACTGTTTTCAAACACATAATTGTCGGCTGTTCCTTCGAAAATATGCGAAGTTGGAATCATGATGTCTCCTTTCTGACCGGTTAAGATTCCGGCTTTCCCCATGATTGAAATGGATTTTACGTGCATCGTGTAAACTTCCTGGTTGTATTCGTACGGACGCAAAAGTTCATCCATAATTTCGAAAGCCTGTTCTCCAAATGCATAGTCGAAAACCAGTATCACATCATCGCCGTCAAATTTCTGTGAGGCAAAAGGCGTGTTCTTCAAATCGGTTTTAGCAAGGTCGATAATTTGGACATCAATATTACTTCCACTGTCGTCATCGATGTAGATAAGTCCCTGTTTTTCAGAATAATTGAGGATTTTTTCCTGAAGCGTTTTTTTATTGCTGATTTCCTCGTAAAGAGAATAATCAATGTTCTTTTTAGGTTTCACTGAAAGCGCATCGTTGGCAAAAAGCATGTTTTTTACGGAATGCATATTGGCGCTGATCACATTTAGCGGACGCATGTGAAGTCCGTTGCTTGCAAGAACTTCTTTCAGTTTGTTGGCCCATTTTTCACCGAAAAGGTGATGTCCAACACGTTCGCGAAGAATTGCACTAAAGAATATTTCTCTTTCACGAATCCCTTTAAGGTCTTCTAAACTTGCTTTACCAAGATGATAGATGATTTTGAAAAGACGGTCCGGATTTTTATCGTCACCAAAATTATTATAGGCAGCCAAAACTTCATCAAAAGTTCTTCCTAAAAGTGAAGAAAGGTGAATAAGAGCCACTTCTTTTTCTTTTCGGCTGAGTTTTTTAGCTCCAACAGCTACCTCTTCGATAATTCTCCAAGCTCGTGTTGGTTTGTAATCTTCATCTTTAATGTAGCCTAATTCACGGATTTTATCGGCCTCGATGTATAAAAATGTAAGGTGAGTAAGGATATCGTAAATTTCGGAACGACCTAAAAGAACCTCAATATTCATTTGATGTTCGTCGATACGGTAACAGTTTCTTCTCCTTTTTTTCGGAACAATAACCTCGAAACTGCCTTTGTCGAAGCCTTCATCAGAAGTGAGATGCACAAAAGCTGTTTCTTCAATGCCTTCCGGAAGACGGTCCAGAACGTAAAGCAATCCGTCAAGTTCAACTTTATTGGATACGCTCATCGACCCGTAAATTTCGGGCGAAATGGTCATCAGTAACTGTCGGATGGTTTCACCGGAAACGCCGCCCGGCTTAAAGAAGCCTCTGTAAAAGAGGTGTCGCATGGTAACATACAGTCGCTCAATAGCTTCGGTAGTCTCTCTTGCCCGTAAGTTTGTTGCCATAAATTATTTCGTTTTTGTAAATTTATAATTAATGACGCACAAAATTACAAAATTATTAATTAACGTTTTGTGAAGTCTTGGCTGATCTTATCTTCCAAAGCGAAACCACTTGCTGAGTGGGTGTTTTTCGCCTTTCAGGAAATCTGAAACCATTTCCATCCCGATTACAGAAAATGTAATGCCGTTGCCACCAAAACCAAGCACAAAGTACGCTCCGGGAAACTTCGGATGTTCTCCGATATAAGGCAAACCGTCGTCTGTTTCACCAAAAGTTCCTGCCCACGCAAAATCTGTAATAAAGTTGATGTGCGGAAGAATTTTTGTAACAGAATTTTCAAGAGATTTAATTTTTTTTGGAATGACTTCCTCTCTTTTTTTTGGATTGATGAAATCTTCATCACCGCCACCGATCAGAACCCGGTGATCATCGGTTGTCCTTAGATATATATATGGATCGTCGGTATTCCACACCAGAATTTTCTTCAGTGTTGAGATTTCTTTTTCACTCAGTTGTTCGCTTACAATAGCATAAGTTGAAAGAAGTTTTACAAATTTTTCCTTGATAATTTCGGTACTTTCGAATCCGTTGCAGTAGATTATTTTTTTTGCTTTAATGGTTTTTCCAGTTTCAGTCGTAGCAATGATTCCTTTTTTGCCATAATTTACTTTTCTGATTTCTGTTTTGTCGAATATTTCAAGTCCTTTTTTCTCATTGAACTGTAAAATATCGTGTGCAAGCTGAAAAGCGTCCACGCTGCCGCCCTGCTTCGAATGTATTCCGCCCCAAGTTCCGGAGACACCAAATTTCTTTTCAATGTCTTTAGGTTCCAGCCACGAAACTGGGAAGACAGCCGATTTTCTTGCCTCAAATTCTTTAGTCAGCCATTTTAAGTCCTTTTTGTATGCGGCAAAAAACAAAGAATCTTTTTTTTGAAACCCGCTTTTAGATTTTACCTCTTTGGCAATTTTCCCAAGATCATCAATTGATTTATAACAGGCGTGATAAGATTTTTCAGCGCCTTCTTTTCCCACAAGTTCAATAAGTTCGCAAAGAGGAGTGTCTATTTCGTACTGCAGCATTGAAGTGGTTGCAGATGTACTTCCGTTGCACACTTCACGCCGGTCAACAAGAACAGTCGAAAAACCATCCTTTATACATTGGTGCGCAATGAGACTTCCGGTAATTCCCCCGCCCACAATTAAAATGTCTGCTGAAATATCCTTTTGCAGAGAAGGGTAAGAATTGATGATTCCGTTTTTTACCAACCAAAAAGGCTCCGAAGTTTTTAAATCCATAGTTGAACAAAGATAGTTTTGAATTTACATGCACATATTACATAATATAAGTAAGAGTTTATAAGTGTGTTGAAGCGAGTTTATTTTTAAGAACCCCCTAAAATTTGTTGTTAAAACTGCTTTTTATATTAAATTTTTGAAATAACCCCCAAAAATTTCAAATATATAGTGGTGTTTTTCAAAAAAAAATTAAATTTGCCACATAAAATATTAAACCAATGTCCACATTAAGATTTAAAGCACTTGCTGAGCTCCCTTTTAGAAACTACAGAAAAGATAACGCTGTAGATGTTCCTAAAAAACTTTCTGAACTATTTTGCGAAAACGTTTTTTCGGAGGAAACGATGAGGTCTTACCTTACCAAAGAAGCGTTTACTTCGATTCAGGATGCGATAAAGAAAGGCACGAAAATCCAAAGACAAACGGCGGATCAAATCGCGGTAGCCATGAAAGATTGGGCACTTTCCAAAGGTGCAACGCATTACACGCATTGGTTTCAGCCACTAACCGGATCAACTGCGGAAAAACACGATTCTTTCTTTACGCCTTTTGAAAGTGACAGAGCGATTGAAAGATTCAACGGTGGGATGTTGATTCAGCAGGAGCCGGACGCTTCTTCATTTCCAAACGGAGGTATTAGAAACACTTTCGAAGCTCGCGGTTATACAGCATGGGATCCAACTTCTCCGGCTTTTATTATTGGGACAACACTTTGTATTCCGTCTATTTTTATTTCTTACACAGGAGAAACTCTAGATTATAAAACTCCGCTGCTAAGAGCTTTGAACGCCGTGGACGATGCAGCGACAGATGTTTGTAAATCCTATTTTGATAAAAATGTTACTAAAGTAGTTCCAACTTTGGGTTGGGAGCAGGAATATTTCCTTATTGATTCTGCTTTGTATCAGTCCAGACCGGATTTGATTTTTACAGGAAGAACTCTTTTGGGACATTCTCCGGCAAAAGGACAACAATTAGATGATCATTATTTCGGATCCATTCCGACTAGAGTGATGAACTTCATGAAGGAGCTGGAAATTGAGTGTATGAAACTTGGAATTCCTGTGACCACACGTCATAATGAAGTTGCACCAAACCAGTTCGAGCTTGCGCCGATGTTTGAAGAAACCAACGTTGCGGTTGACCATAATTCATTGTTGATGGATATTATGGCAAGAGTGGCACACAAGCATCATTTCCATATTCTTTTCCATGAAAAACCTTTTGCGGGGGTTAACGGTAGTGGGAAACATAATAACTGGTCTTTGGCGACAGATACCGGCGAAAACCTTTTGAGTCCGGGAAAAAATCCAAAGAAAAACCTGCAGTTCCTAACTTTCTTTGTGAATACGCTTAAAGCGGTTCATGATTATTCGGATTTGTTGAGAGCGAGTATTGCATCTTCAAGCAACGATCACCGTTTAGGTGCGAACGAAGCGCCGCCTGCAATTATTTCCGCTTTCATCGGAAGTCAACTTTCTGCAGTGTTGGATGAGTTGGAAAAAGTAACCGATGGGAAGCTTTCACCGGAAGAAAAAACAGATCTAAAGCTGAATGTAGTTGGAAAAATTCCGGAAATTCTACTAGATAATACAGACCGTAACAGAACCTCACCATTCGCTTTTACCGGAAATAAATTTGAACTGAGAGCGGTTGGTTCTTCTGCAAATTGTGCTGAACCGATGACTGCTCTGAACGCGATGGTTGCGAAACAGCTTAGAGTATTCAAAGTAGAAGTCGATAAGCTGATTGCAAAGAAAAACCTTAAGAAAGATGAAGCGATTTTCAATGTTTTGAGAGAGTACATCAAAGACTGTAAAAAAATCAGGTTTGAAGGCGACGGTTATTCCGACGATTGGGAGAAAGAAGCTAAGAAACGCGGTTTAAATAATTTGAAAACTACGCCGGAAGCTTTGAAAGAAGAGCTGAACAAGAAGTTTGTGGATTTGTACGAAGAACTGGAAATCTACAACCACAGAGAGTTTGAAGCCCGCAACGAGATTAAACTTGAAAAATATTCGGCCAATATTGATATTGAAGCTAAAGTTTTGGGCGATATAGCGAGAAATCACATTATTCCGGCTGCGCTTAATTATCAGAACCGACTTATTGAAAACGTAAAAGGTCTGAAAGAAATTTTCGGAGCATCCGAGTTTGAATCATTAGCGAAGGAACAGATGGATCTTATCCGCGCCATTTCTCTGAATGTACATCAGATTAAAGTAGGAGTGGATGAACTGATTGCTGCCAAAGATAAAGCTACCGCTCTGCACGGACAAAAACAGGCAGAAACCTATTGTAAAGATGTGAAGCCTCGCTTTGAGAAAATTCGTGAGGCGAGTGATGCGCTGGAGATGATGGTAGACGATGAACTTTGGCCGATGACCAAATACAGAGAATTACTTTTTACAAGATAAAATGATTCCCCGCCGAAAAGCGGGGATTTTTATTTTAACATTTAACAATGGATTTTGAGTATTACAATGATTTCGTAGAAATTTTGTACTTAAAAAGTATTTATATAAAATGATTTAATCTTATACAATTTCAACCATAACTTACATGATTAAAAGAATTTACGCCCAAAATGTTAAAAAATCTTAAACAAAATAAAAGCGCAAACCCGATAAATAAAGGGTTTGCGCTAGTTTTTCCTTTAACATTCTAAAAAATAATGTTAAATAATGTTAAAATGGTTTTTCAAAAAGGGTGATTTAACCCTTATAAAACACCGAATATCTACTTTTGTCATGCATTTTCAAACAAGATATCCTTTTTAACACGGAAATAATCAAATATATATGAAGAAAAGAGTTCTGTTTTATGTAGTTGCATTAGTGTCGTTTTTTTCTATGCAGTCATGTGTTTCAAACTACGTAGTTTCTGCACCAGCAACTTACCAAGAAGTATACAAAACAAATGCCAAACTTACGGCAATAGATAATAAAAAATTAGAGACAGCAAAAAAACAACTGCTTAGCAGTTTCAAAGATGAAACCTATGTAGCAAAGAGTTTAGAGACCGCTCTTAAGAACGAAGAAATAGCAAAAGCAAATAGATTCAGCAAAAAAATTGATGAAATTCTTACAGAAGCTGAATCTTATCTTGGAACTCCTTACAGATACGGAGGGACTACAAGAAGAGGAATCGACTGCTCTGCTTTCGTACTTTCAGTTTTTGGTGCTGCAACCGGAATTAACCTTCCAAGAGTAGCAGCAGCTCAGGCAAAAGAAGGTGAATCGGTATCAAAAGATCAACTTCAGAAAGGCGACCTGGTTTTCTTTTCTCACGGACGCGGTATTGCGCACGTAGGAATTGTAGAAGATGTAAATGAAGAAGGCGAAGTGAAATTTATCCACGCAGCAACCTCAAGAGGTGTTATGGTTTCTTCACTAAATGATAGGTATTGGGGACCAAGATACAGATTTGCTAAAAGAGTATTCTCACAGGAAGATTATAACAATTCACTTGTTAATAATTAAGTTAAATAATTGATTTATAAATAGAGCCATCATTACGATGGCTTTTTTTATTGGGTAGATTGATGAGACGAAATTCGTTAGCGTTCGGTTTACGCTGCTTGCAATAGTTGACTGCACTTAAAAGATTCGTTCGGTATTCTAGTTAAAGAAGAGATTGCCTTTTGAATATACCGAATGTGAGTCTGAAAACTAGTTAGAATATTCTCGACAGATAGTTTTAAGCTTAAATTATTGGCACTGTACTAAAACCCAGTTAAACTAAGCTGTTTCGGTCGGCGTAGTTCAGTTTAAAGAAAATAAATGTCATGATGGAGAATGCCAAAAGTGAACTTCCCCCATAACTAAAATACGGCAACGGAATTCCTACCGTAGGAAAAAGACCCATTACCATTCCTATATTAATTGAAAAGTGGATGAGAAGTATCGATGCAAAACAATAACCAAAAACACGGTTAAATACAGATTTCTGCTTCTCCGACAGATAAAAAATCCGACTGATGTAAATAGCGTAAATTAGAACTAGCAAGCTGCTGCCCAGAAAACCCCATTCTTCACCAACAGTGCAGAAAATATAGTCGGTTTCCTGCTCCGGAACAAATTTCCCCTGAGTTACTGATCCCTGTTTATAACCTTTGCCAAAAAAACCTCCCGAACCAATTGCAGTTTTAGAATAAAGAAGATTGTAGCCCGACGTATCCCGGAATGCCTTTTCACCTTTGTATAACACCTCAATTCTTTCACGTTGATGCTTTGGAAGTTTTTCCAAAATTTTTGGCGTAAAAAAGGCAATGCTGCTCAGTACGGAAATTATCGCAGCGATACTGATAACTGTGGGAACACTCCAGCGAATTCTACTGTAATTAAATACAATTACCAGAAGTGTTATGCCAACGATACCTCCAATAACGTAGAGCGGATCTATGGCAATTGAAATTAAGAAGACAGCAGCCAGAATAGCGATAACGCCAAAAAACCATCCGCTTAGGCCTTCGCGAAAAAGTGCAATGAAAAAAGCACCAAAAACTAAGAGCGAGCCAACATCTGGAATCATTAAAACTACAAGGGCAGGAACTCCAATAATCGCGAGAACTGACCATAAAGATTTTTTGTACTTGAGATTAAAATCCGGACTGCTAACGTAATTGGCAACCATGAGTGCTGTTCCAATTTTAGCAAATTCAACAGGTTGCATGGTGATGCCTCCGAATTTATACCAATTTTTCTGCCCTAAAATTTCAGTCCCGA
>JAEWZO010000027.1 GCA_023458415.1 Bacteroidota bacterium | reverse complement strand
TTTTTCAGGGTAAGAATATATTCCACCATTTTTTTTGCGTTATCCTTACTCATCCCAGCATGCGGTGTCATCGGAATTTCTCCCCAAACACCCACGCCACCGTCAATAATTTTACTGGCAAGCATTTCTATATCTGCTTCCGTATATTTTGCAGCCACCTCTTCATAAGACGGACCAACCAGTTTCGTATCAGTTTTATGACAGGTTAAACAGTCGGCGCCTTCAATTAATGTCAATCCTTCATGTTTTCCGGCTGCAGCAGAATCAACTACCTGAGCAACAGGTTCCTCTAACATAATATTGCTTTCGACGTCCGGGTTAACTTCTTTTTTCGAACAGGATACACACGCGGCTGTAATAAAAGCAGCAAGCAAGAATTTTCTCATCTCATCTTAATTTTATCATACAAATTTGCTAATAAATGTCATTGTGATTGTATGACCGGAATCATAAACTTTAAACCGGATTTGCTTTTAAATTTGAACAACAAAATTCCTATAACTAGAAAAAACATCCCTATTATGAAAAATCTGAAATTTCTCGCGCTTGCAGTTTTTACGTTCGCTTTAGTTTCTTGCGGCGGTGACAAAAAGACAGACTCAATTCCAACTTCTGATGGCAACACTACCGCAACAACAGAACCTGCTGCTGACGGAACGTCCGACTATGATCCTAAAAGAGGACTTGGAAAATGGGATGCCTCCAATGTAGATATTTCAAAATTTGACCCTGCGATGGCTGCCGAAGGAAAAAAAATTGCCGAAGTAAAATGTACATCCTGCCATAAAACAACTGAAGAAAAACTGGTAGGACCAGGCTGGAAAGGTATTACACAAAGACAGACACCACACTGGATTATGAATTTCATCTCCAATCCGGATCCGATGATTGATGTTGATCCTGAGCTACAAAAGCAGCTGGAACTTTGCCTCGTAAGAATGCCGAACCAGGGACTGACAGATGCAGATGCCAGAAATGTGGTGGAATATATGCGTGAAATTGACGGTGCGAAATAATTAAAAACACGGAAAGGCATCCGGTAAGAAGGATTGCCTTTCATTCTCCTTTCTTCAGAAAAAACAAAATCAATTACTTATGGAAACTTATAAAAAATTAGGGCTTATTGCTTTTGCAGCACTGTCACTGGTAGCGTGTAAGCCAAAAGGTACAGGAACCGCAGTTAGCGGCGATGCAGCTCAGAAGGTTTATGTTGCACCAGGTACCCACGACGAAGTTTACAACTTTGCCAGTGGTGGTTTTAACGGCCAGGTTAGTGTCATCGGACTTCCAAGCGGACGTACTCTTAAAGTGATTCCTGTATTCTCCCAGAATCCTGAAAACGGATACGGATACAGTGAAGAAACCAAACCAATGCTTGAAACCTCTCATGGATTTGTACCATGGGATGACCAGCACCACCTTGCACTATCTCAGACTAATGGTGAAATTGACGGAAGATGGCTTTTTGCAAACGCCAACAACACGCCGAGGGTTGCCAGACTGGACCTTAAGACTTTCAAAACTGTTGAAATTCTTGAAATCCCGAACTCTGCAGGTAACCACTCCTCTCCTTTCATCACAGAAAATACTGAATATGTAGTGGCAGGTACACGTTTCGCAGTCCCGGCTGACGGTCAGGACGACGTGCCTATTGAAACTTTTAAACAGAATTTTAAAGGATATCTTTCTTTCATCGGTGTTAACAAAGACAGCGGCGAAATGGAAATCTCTTTTCAGATTGAAGCTCCTGGTTTCAACTTTGACCTTTCTCATGCCGGAAAAGGAAAATCTCACGGATGGTTCTTCTTCTCCTGTTACAACTCAGAGCAGGCTAACACGCTACTTGAAGTAAACGCGTCTCAGAACGACAAAGACTTCATTATGGCCGTTAACTGGAAAAAAGCTGAAGAATATCTCAAAGCCGGAAAGGGTAAAAAAGTGGCTGTAGAATATGCACACAACAAATGGGACGAAGAAACTCACACTGCTTCTTCAACCATAAAAAAAGAAGTTACCGTACTTAGCGCAGAGGAACTTAAGGATATCTGTTATCTGATTCCTTGTCCAAAATCTCCTCACGGTTGCGACGTTGACCCAACCGGTGAATATATTGTAGGTTCCGGTAAATTGGCGGCTTTGATTCCAGTATTCAGCTTTGATAAAATTCAGAAAGCAATTGCTGCTAAAGATTTCGCCGGTGAATTTGATGGTATTCCAATCATTAAATACGAATCTGCTCTACACGGAGAAGTTCAGAAACCTGGCTTAGGCCCTCTTCACACCGAATTTGACGGAAAAGGAAATGCCTACACCTCTCACTTCGTATCTTCTGAGGTGGTGAAATGGGATCTTAAAACCCTTCAGGTGCTTGACAGACAGCCAACGTTCTATTCGGTAGGTCACCTGATGGTAGTTGGTGGAGACTCTTCAAAACCTTACGGTAAATATTTGGTAGCTTACAACAAGATTACCAAAGACAGATTTTTACCAACCGGTCCGGAGCTGGCACACTCTGCACAGCTTTACGACATCAGTGGTGATAAAATGAAACTTCTGTTAGACTTCCCTACCCATGGCGAACCGCACTATGCACAGGCAGCACCGGCAGAAATCATTACCAAGAATCAGGTTAAATTCTACAAAATTGACGATAACAAACACCCACGCGCAACCAAAGGTGAAGGCGAAAGTAAAGTGGTGAGAGAAGGAAACAAAGTTCATGTTTATATGACCTCCATCCGTTCCCACTTTGCACCCGACAACATTGAAGGCATCCGCGTTGGAGACGAAGTTTACTTCCACGTAACCAACCTCGAGCAGGACTGGGATGTACCTCACGGATTTGCAGTTAAAGGCGCACAGAATGCCGAATTGCTGATCATGCCGGGAGAAACAGCTACCCTAAAATGGGAACCTAAAAAACCGGGGATGTATCCGTTCTACTGTACCGACTTCTGTTCTGCACTTCACCAGGAAATGCAGGGTTACGCAAGAGTATCGCCGGCAGGCAGCAACACTCCTCTTACTTATCACCTGAATAATAAGAAGGATAATGCACAAGGTCCTGTAAAACAAGGTGAAACCAAATAAACAATAGAAAGGGCGGTGTTTCACCGCTCTTTTTTCTTTCTGCTGAATTTTATCTTTCTTAACATATTAATTCGGTGGCTTTCATAGAAATCACGAACTTGTAACCGAAAGATTTAACAGCAGCCAATTAAAAATACACCAATGAAAATCAATTCATTATCCAGTTTAGCCAGAGTGTTACTCGCCGTGTGCGGCCTTGGACTAATTGTCAGCATCTTTACGCCGATCTGGTCCATTTACTTAAACGCACCGCAATATCCGGAAGGACTTGCCATGTTTCTGCACGCCAACAAAGTATCCGGAGAGTACGAAATTATTAACGGACTGAATCATTATATCGGGATGAAGGAAATTCATGCTGACGAATTCTGGGAATTTAAGGTTCTGCCTTATGCTTTGGCATTCTTTGCAGCGCTTTGTCTGCTGGCAGCAGCTCTCAACAAAAGAGGTTTGCTGTATCTGGTAACGGCACTTTTCCTGATTTTTGGAATCGGATTTATGGGAAGATTCTATTACTGGTTGTATGATTACGGACACAATCTGGATCCAAATGCAGCCATAATTGTTCCGGGAATGTCCTATCAGCCACCGATAATTGGTTACAAGCAGCTGCTTAATTTCGAAGTGTGGTCTTATCCTAACATCGGGGGCGGAATCATGATCGGAGTCGCATTAATTTTAGTTATCTTAGCATTTCTTGAGTTCAAAAAAGCCAGGAATTCAGCCGATAAACTTTAATTCTGCAAAAAATATAAATTTTAAAAGAGAGGGAATATGAAAATGTACAAAAATCTGTTGCTTGCTGGTGCCATGTTTGCACTTACCGCATGCGCCAAAAGCGGACCGCAGGAAATCGCAGTTGGTAAAGACCAGTGCGAAAACTGCAAAATGTCTATTACCGAAGTTAAATATGCCACGCAGCTAAATACAGAAAAAGGCAGAAATTATAAATTCGACGATATCAGCTGTATGCAGAGTTATGCTTCTTCCAATCCGGATAAAGCTAAAAATGCAACCACTTATGTCGCCGATTTTCCTTCGGGAGAATTTTTCGACAGCAGTAATGCAGTCTTCATTTCAGGAGGAACCATTAAAAGCCCCATGGGAGGCAATACCCAGGCCTATAAAGACAAAGCTGCCGCGCAGGCAGCAGCACAGGAACTCGGAGCGAATCTTACTCAATAATTCGTCCGAAACCTGATAACGGTTAAGGGTAATTAAGTTTTTATTCCTCGGATAAAATCCTGATTACCCTTAATTTTTTATGTATTTTAGTGTTTAAAAAAAGTTGTTATGATGTTGAGAATATTGCTGTTGCTGATACCGCTTTTTGCGTTCCCGAAGGATCTGAAGGTAGGCAAGAACGAACCGTACAGAACCATTAAACAGGCTTTGGCAGCAGCGGAAAACGGCGACAGAATTTTTGTTGAAAAAGGCGTTTATAAAGAAGGAACAATTGAAATAAGAAAATCCATCAGTCTGATTGGCGTAGACCGCCCGATACTGGATGGCGAATTTAAAGGCGAAATCGTTACTTTTCATGATGCGGACAACATTACGCTAAGGGGTTTTAAATTCATCAATTCCGGGAAAGATGAAATCCGAAGCATAGCCGCAGTCCATATCTACACCAGCGCCAATTCGGTGATTGAACAGAATATTTTCGAAAATAATTATTTTGGAATTTATGTTCAGAGAGGCCACCGCGTATTAATTCAGAACAATAAAATCGTTACCGACAGAGGCACGTCTCAGGAAAGTATTGGCGACGGAATTCACCTTTTGGGAAGCAGCGAAATCTGGGTTAAAAACAATTACATCAGCGGCCATAAAGACGGCATCTACCTGGAAAAGAACAAAAGATGCTACATCTTCAAAAACCTTTCAAGAAAAAACCTTCGCTACGGACTACACTTCATGTTTTCGGACGACAGCGTATATACCGGAAACGTTTTCGACAATAACGGCGCCGGCGTGGCCGTGATGTACGCCATGAATGTGAGCATGTTCAATAATAAATTCATCAATAACTGGGGCGACAGCGTTTACGGGCTTTTACTTAAAGAAATTTCGTTCAGTAAGATTAAAGGCAATATTTTCGAAAACAATACCACTGCCATTTTTGCCGACGGTGCCACTAAAATAGATTATTACAACAATCAGTTTGAAAACAACGGCTGGGCTTTAAAAATTAATTCCAACTGTATGGAAAACCGGGTTTCCCAAAACAATTTCGTCAACAATACTTTCGACGTAAGCACCAACGGGACCGTCGTAATGAACGACTTCCGAAACAATTACTGGGACAAATACGAAGGTTACGATCTGGATAAAGATAAAGTTGGCGATGTGCCATTTCACCCACTGAGTTTCTATGCCGTTTTGGTGGAAAAAAATCCTTCGGTAATGCTGCTCTTCCGCACGTTTTTCGTGGATTTAATGGACCGTATGGAGAAAATAATCCCAAGCCTGACACCGGAAAGTTTTGTTGATAATGAACCGCTGATGAACCCAGTGAAAATTTGAGAAAGAAGATGATAGAAATAAAGAACCTGACCAAGAAATTTCAAAAATTTACCGCACTCGATGACGTGAATCTTTCGTTCAGTAAAGGCGAAGCCATCGCTTTAATAGGTCCCAACGGCTGCGGAAAAACGACTCTCATTAAATGCATCCTTGGACTTAATGTCGTGCAGGACGGCGATATCGTTGTGAACGGCGAAAGCGTGAAAGACCATTATCAATACCGCGAAAACATCGGCTATATGCCCCAAATCGGGAGATATCCGGAGAATATGACGATTGAGGAAACCATAAGAATGATTAAGGATACGCGAAAAGGTCATGAACATCAACTCGACACCGAACTTCTCGATGCTTTTGAACTGGAGAAAATCTACGATAAAAAGATGCGCACCCTTTCCGGAGGAACCACTCAGAAAGTAAGTGCGGTGCTGGCATTTCTGTTCAGTCCGGGTATTATTATTCTGGATGAACCCACTGCCGGCCTCGATCCGTTGGCTTCAGAAATTCTGAAAAACAAAATCATCAAGGAAAAAGAAAAGGGGAAACTCATCATCATCACTTCTCACCTTTTGAGCGAGCTGGATGATATCATCAGCCAGATTGTTTTTATGAACGAAGGAAAAATCATCGTTCACCAGTCGGTTGAAGATTTGAAATCGGAAACCAATTCTGAGAAAATCTCCGAGGGAATTGTATCAATTTTAAAAGGAATGAAAAAATGAACAGGATAGCACGATTTATTTTATTTGATATACTTAAGAACAAGATTGTAATTCTTTACACAGTTCTGCTTTTCATTATTTCGTGGTCGGTTTTAGGACTGGAAGCCAACTTTACCAAAGCAACTTTAAGTCTGCTGAATATTGTTCTGCTGGTCGTTCCGCTGGTGAGCATTATCTTCTCTACCATTTATGTTTACAACAGTTCACAATTCATCGAATTACTCCTGAGCCAGCCTGTGCCGAGAAGCAAGGTGTGGTTTAATATTTTTCTGGGACTTTCGGCGGCGTTAATTCTCGCATTTTTAATCGGTTGCGGAATTCCGATTCTGCTTTATTCATCAATTGAGACGGGCGCTTCACTGATCCTGATTGGCATTCTACTTTCCGTAATATTTACCGCATTGGCGATGCTGGCGGCAATTTCTACCCGCGACCGCGCTAAGGGAATTGGGGTTTCAATTTTCATCTGGATGTTTTTTGCCATCATCTACGACGGAATTCTGCTGATTCTGATGTTTCAGTTTGCCGATTATCCGATTGAAGGAATCATGTCCGGACTTACCGCCCTGAATCCGGTGGGACTTTCGAGAATTTTCGTTCTGCTTCAGCTGAATGTTGCGGCGATGCTCGGACAGGCCGGCGCAGTTTTCAAACAGGTATTCGGTTCGGGCGGCGGAATGGGAATTTCAATGGCTGTTCTTCTCATCTGGGCTCTGGTTCCGTTCCTTTGGTCGCTGATGAAATTCAACAAAAAAGATCTTTAAAGAACCACTGATAAGATCAGGATAAAACAACGCAGTAATTCCTTTTTTCAGTTTTGTGAAATTACTATTGAAATAGCCAGATTAAGAAAATTCTGATTTACTTTTCATGCTGAAAAACATCAGCGCAAGTGAAATCAAAATCAACACGGAAGCTGCGAGCAAAAGGTAAGGCGCAAACGGAATAGAAATGTACTTTATTGAAAAAATCCCCATTAAACCGAGAATTGCTTCATTCAGAAAAATACCTAACATAAAGAGTTTCATCCCGTTCAAAAGTGTCTTCTTCATCACAAAATAGTTGGTTGCCAGAACCTGGCTCAGAAGAAAAGTGGTAATACACATCAATAAAACCAAATGCAAATATGCAATCACGACATTTCTGAAACCGAAGGCAAACTGATTGACCGCAGGAATGTTAGAACCCAGCTGCAAAGCGATTTTCACTGCGAACGCAAACCCAGCAAAAATCAAAGCAAAACGCTGCAGCGGAGACCAGTTGATGACAAGATTGGTCCAGCTTCGCTTTACTACCAGAAATAATTTCACCGCACCGAATGTCTGCAGTAAAGTCCCGAAAACAATAACTATAAAAACCCAGACCGGAAGCTTCATCCACAAAACCGACAGTCCGAATCCGATAAAACAGCCGAGAAATGATGTCCAGAAAATCAGCTTGTTTTCTTTATCGAAAATAGCAGAACCAGCTTCCCGAAGTGAATAAAGCAAAAATGCAATACACGAAAATATAAAAAATCCATTGTACTGGTAATGCAAGAAATAATAGGTGGAAGCCAGATAATAATCCTGATTGATGTTGCCGGAGGACTTCATATAGGCAAGATAAAATACGCCCAGCGAAGAAAGTATTACGAAGAAAAATCCGCCAAAAAGCCAAATTTTGGAATGGTCGCGTACCGTTTTCAAATCATAAACGAGAAGGATGCAGAAAATGAAACTTACAATAAGTGCTACAGCGGAAAAAAAGATAGACAAAGAAGAGTATCCTGTCGCAAGAAATGCAGCAAGCATTCCGAATGAAGCTCCAACGTTTGCGATGACCAAAAATATATACTTTCGGATCTCAACATTAGGCAAAACCCGTTGCAAATAACGGATTATAAGCACATAGATGCAGGTTGTTATCCACCCGTAAAATGCAAAATGGGAATGTGCTTCCTGTACATTTTTCTGATCGAGCCATGGAAAAGAAAATGCAATTTTATACCGCATCAAAACCCCTAACAGTGCAACGATAAAAAGATTGAATACCGAAAACTTCAGCCAGAAAGTAAGCTTCATCTAAAAATATATTTTGTGGTTGATGAGTTCAATTTTACCTTCACGCTCCATTTTTTTCACGGCCCTGATCACAGTTTCCACAACCAGTCCTGTGGAATTAGCTATCTCCTTACGCGTAACATCGATCATGATTTTTTCGTCAGGGCAAATGCCTAGTATCCGTTTGTGATTTTTCATAAAATTCAGAATCCTCACCTGCGGGCTTTGATGTACAATCGATTTTATTTTATGTGTTTTATTGAATGCCTTCTGAGCGATGTTACAGGTAAATTCCAGCAAAATTTCGGGATGATCCACCATAAAAGTTTTGAACTGCTCTCGGGAAAACCTGAAAATTTCTGCTGTGTCGCTGTTGATGATGGCAGTGGCAGGATAACGCTCTTCCAACAAAAATGGAGGTTCGCCAAGAAAGTTATGACTTGTAACTTTTTCAATCAGAAACTCTTTTCCTTCGGAATCCGTGTTATGAATCCTCACTTCACCATCCAACAAATAATACAGATGACTGGCCTTTTCCTCTTCACGGAACAAAATATCCTTCCTTTGGTACCTCCGAGCAGGTATACGATTTTTCACGAGAGTTTCTCTTGAAAACATAAATTAGGTTTTCATTCAAAATTAACGAAATTTTAGCATCGTTGGTATGACTGTAGTCATAGTAAATTGCACTAAATTCCGTATTTTTGAGGAAAATCAAAGTTGAAATTATGTCGTTGCAGTTTAATCCACGGGATATTTCGTGGCTTGCTTTTAATGAAAGGGTGATGCAGGAAGCAATGGATGAAACGGTACCACTGCCGCTCCGCATAAAATTTCTTGGTATATTTTCCAACAATCTCGATGAGTTTTTCCGTGTTCGTGTCGCAGGTTTGAGCCGCGCGATGGAATTCAAAGATAAATTTATAACAGATTCCTTTTTTCAGCCGCCATCAAAAATTCTGGCAAAGATTAATGACATTGCTATTGAGCAGCAAAAAACTTTTGATAAAATCTGGCGTAAAATTCAGGCAGAAATGGCGGAGCAGAAGGTTTTCATTAAAACCGCTACCGATCTTACCGAAGAGCAGAAACTTTTCGTGAAAAAATATTTCGATGAAGTGGTGGAATCGCATATCGTGCCGATTTTGCTTCAGGAAAACCGTCCCATGCCTTATATGCGTGATAAGAGTTTGTACTTGGGAGTCGCGATGCGACGCAGCGAGTGGCAGTACGAAAGCAATTTTGCCATTATCGAAATGCCGTCAAGATTTATCGGCCGTTTTGTGATGCTGCCTGCAGAAAACCATGAGAAGCATGTTATGCTTCTGGAAGATGTCGTGACATTTATGCTTCCTGAAATTTTCAACTTTTTCGGTTATGATGATTTTGTGGCGAATGCTTTCAAAGTGACAAAAGATGCGGAGTTTGATCTGGATAACGACATCCGAACGACATTGGCTGCCAAAATTGAAAAGGGCATCAAGAGCCGTAGAAAAGGGAAACCGACGCGTTTCACCTTCGATAAAAATATGGATAAAGCTTTGCTCGAATTTCTGATCAGGAAACTGAACCTTACCAAAAGAGACAGCATTATTCCGGGTGGAAAGATTCATAACTTCCGTCATTTTATGGATTTTCCTGATGTTTTCAAACAGTATCAAAAACCGGTTGAACGTACCTCTTTTCTTCATCCAAAATTTCCAAATGATCACCGCATTACCGAGACCATTCTGAAAGAAGATGTTCTCCTTACTTTCCCATATCACGACTATCGCCCTGTAATTGATCTTTTACGGGAATCTGCAATGGATCCCGATGTGAAATCAATTCAGATTACGGCGTATCGTTTGGCAAGTAGCTCGAAAATTATCAATGCATTAATTCACGCGGCAAGAAACGGAAAAGATGTTACCGTGATGCTGGAACTTCGGGCAAGATTCGATGAGGAAAGCAACCTTGAATGGAAAGAAATTCTGGAGCCGGAAGGCATTAAAGTTCTCACAGGAATTCCGAACAAAAAAGTACACGCCAAACTTTGTGTCATTAAAAAGAGAGTGAACGGAAAAACCTTTCAGTACGGTTTTGTAAGCACCGGAAATTTCAATGAAAAAACGGCAAGAATTTACGGAGATCATCTTCTAATGACATCGGACAGAGGAATTATGGCCGATATCAA
>JAEWZO010000026.1 GCA_023458415.1 Bacteroidota bacterium | reverse complement strand
TCCCTGTTTTAGTCCCCGTTATACGTAAATCACTGATTTACAGAATTGTTTGTAGCGAAGACGGGAATTGAACCCGTGACCTCAGGGTTATGAATCCTGCGCTCTAACCATCTGAGCTACCTCGCCGTTAAAGTGGTGCAAAGATAAAAAATTATTGTATTTCCGCAAAAATTTTACTTAATTTTTAGAAAGCTGAATACGTCTTCAGCGTGATCGGGCTTTGCGATAATTTTGTTTGAAGAATCTAGAACGAAATAAGTCGGCGTTGCGTTTACTCCGTACGTTTCTGCATACGAACTGTACCACCCACGAAGTTCAGCATCGTTAATCCAAGGTAAACTACCTGCTTTATCTTGATAAGATTTCTGCTCCGAATCCAGTGAAAGTGCAATGATTTCTGCATTCATTCCTTTCAAAGCACTGTATTTTTCCAGTAGCTTCGGAAGTTCGGCAATACAGTGCGAACAAGTGGAAGACCAGAACAGAATCACTTTCCTATCTGCTTTAACACCGTGAATAGACTTCGCTGAAGTGTTGACTGCGTTAGTGAACTTATAGTCTGTAAAAGTGGCTCCAACCTGCGTATTGGTATTTACAGCAATAGTCCCGGAAAGTCTGTCGTTGATTGTACACTTCAGGTTTTTGGCTTCAGTAAGGTAATGCTCCTTCAGAGCCGTCATTTCATACATTCCGAAAAGATCAATAAGCTCTGAAAGAATCGTCTGTCCACGAGGCGTTTCGAGGTTAACTGCTTTAAGAAGCTTGTCAACATCCTGTCTAAGTTGCGTATTCGGACCAATATTCAGATAAGTCATCAAAATTGGGCGCATGAGAGAGGAAGTTTCCAACATATTATTGGACTTGTTGAAAAATTCTATTAAATCCGTATGCGTATGTTTTGGTGACGTCGCCGATTTCACAACGTACTTGTTGTAATTTGTATTATAAAAATTAATGAAAGGATATTTGTCGGTAGTAACTGATGTTCCCGACAAACGAAGAATTTCACTATTGAGGGCAGAACCAAAACCACTGCTGTCTCCGTAATATTCTTTGATCTGATATAAAGCCGGTAAAATATACTCTTTTTTCTGCTGAATGTCCTGCATGTCGTTCATGATTTTATTCGGCTCGTCAAGATATATAACATTAGTAATTTTATCCTGTGCAGACTCCAATTTGAATTTTACATTCTTATTCTCAGAAATAAAATTAACTGAAGCGTTGTTCTGAGGAAAATAAAGTTTCATCATGCCGGTATAAGGCTGACTGACATTGAAGCTCAACATATTTCCCTTCTTAACCTGTTTCGAATTGAGAACATCTTTGGAACCATTTAAAGTGTAAAGATAAACTTCTGTTGGAGCAAAATTAGCGGGCGCTTCAATTTCAACCTTGAACTGTGCTGTAGCCATTCCTGAAACTAAAGCCAGGACAAATAAACCAGATTTTTTCATACGCAAATATAAAAAAAACTCACTGTCTAAGCAGTGAGTTTGATATTTTAAAGACTGTTAGCCGTTTTATATTTCCTTGCAAAAAAACCAATTGCAAAAACTGCTACCAACATTAGTAAGACAATATAGTTATCAATTGGTTGGGAAATTCCTCCAATATCGCCACTTTCTGCAGTTGGCGGTGGCATATTAGCTGGTGGTTTCTGTGCATTTATGAACACGCCCAAAACTAAAGCGAGGAAACTTAAAAATGTTTTATAAATAGTATTTTTCATCATCAGTGTTTTATTTTACAATTTTTTTAGTTACGATTTCTCCATTTTCAGAAATAGTTCTAACTAAGAACAAACCGTTAGCACGGGCATCGATAGGAATTACATAATCTGTTGCCGTAGAAACATTCTTTTTAGAATGAAGTAATTGACCAGCTGCAGAATAAAGTTCTACTGTAGCAGACTTCCAGTTATTTGCAAATCTAACTACCCAATCATTATTTTTCTTAGCAATAATAGTTTGATTTTTGTAAGCATCCGATGTTCCTAAAAATCCTTCCGGCTGACCATAATAAAGACCATAATTAGCTCCTGAAACTGTCATGGTGTCGCCATCGTTAATCTTTGTAATAAGATTTCCGTTCTTAATGTAAAAGTTTTTCCCATTTGATAGGTTTGAAACACGTTCACCGGCTTCATACACTTCAAATTTCAGCACTGATGCTCCATCATAATTAATAAACATCGGGATCTCTTTTCCTTGGAAAGAAGTTTCGTTAGCTTCATTAATGTACAGTTGCTGAGATTTGTTTACATCTTCACCACCTGTAGCAATTTCTTCTTTAGTATAAATTGCATAACCTTGCACGTAACCCTGAAGTCTTGATTCTTCGGATACAGCTGTAACCGCCGATGGAGACACAGCGTAATAAGTTCTCGCAATTTCACTTCCTTCAGTATTGTAAAGTACTGCAGCAACCTGTTTTACAACTTTATCAGCAGGGATTGATGCAATTCTTGCAGATGTTACACCTCCGTAAGTTCCAGTTCTTGCTGTTTGAGCAAACCTTCTGGTTGGGTTAAAATTAAGTGAAGGAACAGTAGTATCAGTGAATTTAATCATCACTTCTTGCATCGGCTTAATCACTAGATTATTTACATCTCCCGCCTGAAAAAAACCACCAGAAACTCTAGCTATTACTAAATTTCCATTGCTATAAACAGTCCCCGTCGATCCTCCTGAACCACCTTGATTACCGTAATACCAGTTCAGATCATTAGAACCATAATACGCAATACCCGCAACGTTAGAAATAGAAGATCCGTCACCATCTGTATCGTTTATGATATTAGAAAGATCAATGTTTGTAAGGAATGGGTTACCGAATTGGCTCAAATTTCTTCCGTAATTCGCAGACCATGCCGGAACACCTGCACCCCCTCCAACTTCGAATGGATCGTTGAGATAAGAATTATATCTTTCACTATAAATGTTCTTACGGTTACCATTACTTCCGAAACCCTGCGAACCAAAGTAGTTCATGTCAGCTGTTTGAAGCGTAATATTCTGAGTTCTACCGGAAACATCTGAAACCGGTGTCCCTGCGAAAGTTTTTTTATCAACCGCTGCATTCCACTGGATATCACCTGCAGAATTTCTTCTTGGCTGAATATAATAATCGGTTGGATTACCTACAGAAGTAGCAGAATTGGCATCAGTTAATTGATCAAATCTTGCCGCAGCATTATTCCATCTAAAAACAGAAGCGTAATTGAATCTTCCAGCACTGTTAAGACTTGTATTTGTTGTCTGAAGATAGTTACCGATAGCATTCTTCAGTTGTGCCATTGTAAAGTTATGGAAAGGTAAAGCGGTCTGCTGTCTTCCGGTATTTCCGTTATTAGCATCTGCAATAAAATCTTTATTTACTGTACCGGTAATCTGAGCTTGTGGAACACCTGTGATATAAAGCTGACCGTAAGTATCACTATCTTCAAAGGCTAAACGAAAATCTGATGTGGAAGCAACTTCAAATTTATCAGAAGCTGTACCATCAATCATAATATCTCCGGTATTGGAAACTGTACCTACATTCTGCCATCCACCACCGTTATAAACAAGTGCGTTATTCTGTACAGTAACAGTAGCTCCGTTTCCTACGTATGTGAGAACATTCTGTGCAATCAAAGGAAAAGATAGCAGCAAAACGCCTACCGTTAATAGATTTTTTTTCATTGTATTATGTTTTTTGTGTTAAAAAATCAAGAGATTTCAGATGCAAAGATATTTATTTATTTTAATTTTCAAAAGATATATGCCATAATTTTAAAATTTCACATTATCTTTTGTTAACAAAAGTTTGTCGCCAAAGCCAAGATCGAACATATAATCTTCCAGAACCTTTTCCGTGGTACCGCGTAATCCACGAGCACCAAGACCTTTTTCCATTGTCTCTTCTACAATCATTTCAATAGCTTCATCGGAAAATTTCAAATCTACTCCATCCATCTTGAAAAGCTCCACAAACTGGTTAACGATAGAATTTTTCGGCTCTTTCATTATACTTACCATAGTTTCTTTTGTCAATTTATTGAGATAAGTGATGATTGGAAACCTTCCTAAAAGTTCAGGAATAAGTCCGAATTTTCTAAGATCGATGGCATTAATATAATTGAGTAGGTCTTCATTTTCGTCGTTCTTTTTCAGTTTTTCAGCACTGAAACCTATGGCCTGTTTATTTAGACGTCTTTCAATAATTTCTTTAATTCCGTCAAAAGCACCACCAGCGATAAATAAAATATTCTGTGTATTAACCTGAATGTACTTCTGGTCCGGATGTTTTCGTCCTCCCTGTGGTGGCACGTTCACTATACTTCCTTCCAAAAGTTTCAAAAGTCCTTGCTGAACTCCCTCGCCGGATACATCACGAGTAATACTTGGATTGTCTGATTTTCTCGCAATTTTATCAATTTCATCAATAAATACAATACCTTTCTCTGCCTTTTCAACATCGTAATCAGCAACCATCAACAATCTTGAAAGAATACTTTCTACATCTTCGCCCACGTAACCTGCCTCTGTCAAAATAGTTGCATCCACGATACAGAAAGGCACATTAAGTTCCCTTGCAATGGTTTTGGCAAGCAATGTTTTTCCGGTTCCGGTTTCACCAATCATGATGATGTTGGATTTTTCAATCTCTACTTCGCGGTTTTCATCTTTTGCATGAAGCAAACGTTTATAATGGTTATAAACCGCAATCGAAAGTTGCTTTTTGGCTTGGTCCTGCCCGATAACATACTGATCTAAAAAAGCTTTAATTTCTTTAGGCTTCTTTAATTCATCAAGAGAATCAGCAGGTGAAAAGCCAGATTTGGAAACACTGTCTTTAACAATGGAGTGCGCCTGTTCAATACAATTTTCACAGATAAAACCTTCCTGCCCGGAAACCAGCATCTGCACTTCATTTCTTTTCCGTCCGCAAAAGGAACATTGGTTAGGATTCATGTATTTATCGTCTTAATATAATAGTGAGGAAAAGCTGTAAAATTTACAGCTTTCCGTTTTTATGCGTTAATAATTGAGTTCTGAATTTCCTGATATTCTTTGGGAGCAAGTTTCAGTCTTTCGTTTCCGAAATTAAGATCGCCCATCGAGTTTAAAGGCACGAGATGAATATGCGCATGCGGAACCTCCAATCCAACAACCGCAACTCCCACGCGAATACACGGAATGGCCGTACCAACTTTTTTGGCCACTTTCTGTGCAAAACCCCAAAGATTTTTAAACTCTTCACTTTCAAGATCGAAAATCAGGTCTACTTCTTTTTTTGGAACAACTAAAGTATGTCCCTTTGCCAAAGGCATAACATCCAGAAAAGCTAGAAAGTTTTCGTCTTCTGCGATTTTATAAGCAGGAATTTCGCCGTTTACAATCTTGGTGAAAACAGAACTCATTTCAGTAATTTTTAGATGGTTATTTCCAGAACTTCGAAAGATAGTTTTTTCCCATTTGGCAGAACAATTTCAGCACTGTCGCCTACAACTTTACCCAACAATCCTTTCGCGATAGGCGTGTTTACAGAAATTTTTCCGCTTTTCAAATCGCTTTCGTTATCAGGAACCAAAGTAAAAGTCTGCTCCTGTTTAGTGCCGTTATTTTTTAAACGTACCGTCGTAAGGATGGAAACTTTTGAAGTATCCAACTGGCTTTCATCAATTATCTTGGAGTTAGCAATAATATCTTTCAGTTTAGAGATTTTCATTTCTAGCATTCCCTGCGCTTCTTTAGCTGCGTCGTATTCTGCATTTTCCGAAAGGTCTCCTTTATCTCTTGCTTCAGCAATCTGCTGTGTAACTTTTGGTCTTTCAATGGTTTCCAGTTGCTCCAGTTCAGTTTTCATTTTATCCAAACCTTCTTTGGTAACATAGCTTGCCATAATTCGTGTATTTATCGTTAGTATAAAAAAATAATCCGACATTTGCCGGACAATGTTTTCGCTTTGAATTCGTTCTACAAAGATATAAATTAATTTTAAATGAAAAGAAATATTTTCTTTCTCATCACCACAATCGTTTTGGTTATCAGTGCATTATCCGCAAAATCATGTGGTAACAGAGAGGAAACCGTAAGTTGCTTCCCCAACACAGAAATTAATGTAGTTCTTAATCTGAATTTGCCCGCTTACTTCCCACTTCAAAATGTTGGAGGCTGGGTTTATATTGATGAGCAACAGTCCGGAACACGCGGATTAATTATCGTACGAACAACGCAGGGCTTCAAAATTTATGACCGAAACGCACCTCATATCTGTCCGGACAGCAATACAACACTGGTTGTAAAAGAAAATATAAAAATCAGCTGTCCTAAAGACAATGCAGAGTGGATTCTGCTTTCCGGAGAGCCGGTTTCTGTAGCGCAGATTGCTCCAAAAATGTACCTTCACAATTTTCAGGCATCAACCAATACGCTAACGATTTACGATTAAATGAGAGCAGTTATTCAGCGGGTTTCAAAAGCTTCGGTTACAGTTGACAATACGGTGGTGGGCGAAATTTCAAAAGGATTTCTTTTACTGATTGGAATTGATGAAACTGATGAACAAAGCGATGCAGACTGGCTGGTAAAAAAAATTCTCGATTTGAGAGTTTTCGGTGATGATGAAGGAAAGCTGAACCTTTCAATTAAAAATATCGAGGGCGAAATTCTATGCATCAGCCAGTTTACTTTGATTGCAGATTACAAAAAAGGAAACCGACCTTCATTCATAAAAGCTGCGAAACCGGACAAAGCCATTCCACTGTTCGATTATTTCAAAATTGAAATTTCCAAATCCGGACTGAAAACCGAAAACGGAATTTTCGGAGCAGATATGAAGGTTTCACTATTAAACGACGGACCTGTCACTATTGTAATGGACAGCAAAACGAAAGCATAAATAAAAAAGGTGAAAGTTAAACTTCCACCTTTTTTTATTAAATCGAGTTCTAGTTAGCAGGAACGCTTGAAAAGTTTAGAGAAACTCTCAAATTTGTGTCCTGAGTAACCTGATTTCTAAGAACATAAACCGTTCTCACATTCAAATCTGAACTTTTTACGATGTTATCCAAATAGCTTGTATCATTCAAATCAAGCGTTACGGAATTTCCTGAAGTAGAAATATCGCTTCTAGAAGCTACCAGTTTTTCACCCGCTCCTGAAGAGGAAATATACACTTTTACGGATTTCAGTGCACTTAAATCATTACCGCTCACCACATTAATTTTGGCATCAGCAATTCTGACATTTTTAATCTGTGCGTTGTTGTTTCCGCCCATCCAAGTCTGAACGTTACTCGCGGTAGACGTAGATGTAACTTCCTGATTAGCAGGAACTCCTGTTGAAACAAGCACATTCGCTGTATAAGGGAAAGTATTCTGAACGATGGACTGCACAGTTCCGCAGCTTACTGCAGTGGCGCCCACTACAATAGCGGATAAAAATAAATTTTTCATAATTTTTTTATTTTGAATTCAAAAACTGAATTCAGAAATTATACCAACTTCTGAGTTTAACAAAACATTAACGCCTGATTTATGCTATTTTACAATCACACTAAAATGTCCGACAGAACTTCCTGAAGCCATTAAACTCCTCCCGAAAATAAGCCACACTTCACCATTGTCCTTAACTTCATAATCAACAAGATCTCTTCCGAATGGACCGTCATATTCACCGTTCGGTAATTTTATCTGATTAATTCTGATGTTTTGATCTTTCTGTTCAGGAATTACTTCAGCGGAAATTTTTTCCTTTTCGAAGTTCTGTATTTTCAGTATAAATTTCTGTTCCTCTTCTGTGAATTCTTCACCAATTCGGAACGGGAGTTGGGAAGCATTTGCGGTTCGGATAATTTGATTTCCGGAAACCTCACGACTCATTCCCATTCTTTCTGCAACTATAGAATTTGAACTATCAGAAACAGAATCTTCAGCAATTAAAGAATCTACCTGAGTATTGTTCATTTCCACAGCTGTATTGAGCGTATCTATATTTTCCTCATTGGAAATTGTAGATTTCTTCTCGCAGGAAAAGAAAAGAAGTCCAACAACGAAAAGCAGTCTTTTCATTTAACAGATCATTTTGCTCTAAGTCTTTCCTTAATTAAATTGATGTTATGTTTTGCGGAATCTTCCAGGATCAGGGATGCACTCATATGGATGCGCGCCGGCATCAGTTCAGAGAAATGCTCCGTACCTTCCCACGAAACTTTCTTGATCAATGCCAATGCGTCCGAACTTCTGGAAGCCAGTTTCTGCAGGAAATCGAAAATCTTTTCGTCCATCTCCTCAATGGTGTGCGAAACCGAGTGGTAAATATTATGTGTTTTCGCCCAGTCGGAACTTCTGAAATCCGCATCGATCGCCATCGCCGTAAACTGTGACTTCCCGATTTTCCTTTCCACATAAGGTCCAATCACAAACGGACCGATTCCCAGGTTAATTTCCGTCAAAGCCAACGCAGCGTTTTCTGTCGCAAAACAGTAATCGGCACCACAGGCAATTCCGACCCCACCTCCTGTCGTTTTTCCCTGAACGCGAACCACCACGATTTTTCCGCAGGTCCGCATCGCATTCAACACTTTGGCAAAACCGCCGAAGAATTTTTGGGAAGTTTCCAGTTCTTCGATTTCGAGCAGTTCGTGAAAACTTGCTCCGGCGCAAAATGCCTTCTCCCCTTCCGATTTCAGGAGGATGGCTTTCACCTCATCTTTGGCACCTTCATCCAGGATGGTTTGGGCCAGTTTTTCAAGGATATGACCGGGCAAAGAGTTGCTTTTCGGGGTTCCGAAAGTGATTTCGGCAATGCTGTTTTTAATTTCTGATGTTACGAATTCCATTTTTTCGAACGCTAAGTGCGCTAAGGTTTATTTGATTATTATTATGCTTTTAAGACCGCAAAGTTTAGTTTGATTTTTCTTTACTAAATGCCAAAAGGTATTGTCAATATACAACTCTTTTTCTTTCGATTTGTACTGCTGGATGTATCTCGGATGTTCAAAAACAGTCATTTTGCCAAATAAATTGGCTTTATCATTGATTTTTTTGATGAAACCCGCATTCTTCTTTCCGAGAATAAAAACTTCCGAAGTGTCCAGGCCAAGACCGATGTGTTTTCTGAGCGAATCGAGCATAAAATCTTCAACATCGCGGAATAGCTGGGGGTCATCGTAATAATTGGCATTAACCCATTGTCCGTTTTTGCCTTTCCTGATAATGGCGAGCGGAAAGGGCGAATTGATGTAGAAATCTCCATAAAATTTTTCGGCTCCACCATATGCCGCAATCATATCATAGACAAAAACCGACGAGATTTCGTGTGTTTTGGCTGATTCCATCCGGATGCCGCAAACCTCATCAAGTCGCTTGGTGTCGGTAAAGGGAACGCCGCTCACTCCTGCACCGTGGCGTCCGGGATTGATGCCGATGAGAAATCTTCGTGGGTTATTATCACTGTAAAACTTATCGTAGAACTGTTTCATCACCAGCAATGTTTCGGGATTGTCCAGAAACGGGTTTATCACCTGAAAACCTTTGGGAAGCTTCCCAGTATATTTCAGGGTTTTGTTGAAGTCGACTACTTTTTCTCCGAAAGTCTTCATATTATTTCCCGCAGATCACACGCCTGCCTGCGGCAGAAAGGGATTTACACGAATGTGCGGATTCTTATTTTGATGTTTCTTAATAAATCAAATTACAATTTCTGTTTAATTATCAAATTTGCAAATGCTTTCTGCCAAATTATCTTACACCAGTTATCATGCAAAAAATCAGTGAAAATCCGTGAAATCCGTAGGAGCATCAAATCAATCCAAACTGATCAAAATGATACGTAAAATGCTTCTTATGGAAGAGTTCCCACATTTCCTTATTGATCGTGTGAAACAGCGGATGTGCGTGCTCAGCCTTTGGATTTTCGCGGTAATACACGAGATATTCCGTGAGGGTTTCCATAAATTTCGCTTTGGCTTCGTCCAGGTTTTTGTAGCGGAGTGGAGCGTTTTCATTTTCAGGCAGTCCTTCGTACTTCAATCCCTGAGAAATCGGTTTGTTTTTGTAAAGCCAGTCGTGGAGTTTTTCTAGTTGCTCTTCCGTTTGTTCGCATAGTGGAGCTTCAGTTTTTCCAATGGAGAAATGCATAAAATCTTCCAGATGCTCCAGCATATTTTGTGGCGTCATTATTCCGAATTTCGGTTGGATATTGGTGGTTAGACCGTTCAGGATTTTCTGAATTTTTGTTTTATTCAGATTGATGAACGGTGATTTTTTCGCTACCAAAGTCAGAATGGTCGCAACGCAAACCACTTCCTCACGCTGATTTACGACCTCAACCAGCCATTTCACCACGCCGGAAGGAATGTTTCTTCCTTTCACGCCACGGTTAATTTTTTCTTTTGCGGTGAGATAAACAGTAATCGTATCACCTGCATAAACCGGCTTGAAGAAACTTGCATTTTCCAGTCCGTAGTTGGCGATAACCGGTCCTTTTTTCCCGGAAACAAACAGCCCGGCAGCTGCAGAAAGGATGAAATATCCGTGCGCCACTTTCTCGTCGAAGATGGTTCCGTTGAGGGAAGTTGCATCGGTGTGTGCATAGAAATGATCCCACGAAACGTTCGAGAAATTCACAATATCTGCGTCTGTGACGGTTCTTCCTGCAGTTTCCAGCGAATCGCCGATTTCCACTTCTTCAAAATATTTCTGGAACGGGTGTTTGTCAGAATATTTTTTCTCGGCACCCTGCGTGTAAAGTTTTGTAATGGCAGTCAGCACATCCGGTGAACCTTGAATTGCGGTTTTCTGCAAAAAGAAATGAAGTCCGTTCAGTCCGCCCATTTCTTCGCCACCTCCCGCTCTTCCCGGACCGCCGTGCATCAGGGTTGGAAGCGGTGAACCGTGACCGGTTGATTCTTTGGCGTTATCTCGGTTCAGAACGAATATCCTTCCGTGAGATGAAGCCATTTTCCAGGAAGTTTCGGCTACAAATTTTTCATCGTGAGAAACGATGGAACCAACCAAACTTCCCTTTCCGCGTTTTGCCAGAGCAGCTGCTTCTTCGGCGTCTTTGTACGGCATCAGCGTAGAAACCGGTCCGAAAGCCTCCACTTCGTGGGAAATATTCTTTTCGAAAGGCTTGTCGTTCAGGAAAACCTTTGGCGACATAAATGCGCCGCTTTCGTAATCGGCATCTACCAGTTCGTGCTGACCGTCGTAAACCAGTTCGGTTTCGGCTTTCAGCAAATCTATTTTTCTTTGAACTTCCTCATATTGCAGTCGGCCAACCAAAGATCCCATTCTCGTTTCGCGACTCAGCGGATTTCCGATTTTGGTCTGATCCAACGCCTTTGACAAAGCACTCTGAACATCACCAACCAGATCTTCAGGAATGATGATTCTGCGAATGGCGGTACATTTCTGTCCGGATTTTGTGGTCATTTCATTGCGGACTTCCTTGATGAAAAGATCGAATTCATGAGTTCCGGGTTTTCCATCCAAACCAAGGATTGAAGCATTTAATGAATCGGCTTCCATATTGAAACGCACTGCATTTTTGGCCACGGATGGAAGTGATCTCAATTTTCTTCCCGTATTTGCTGAACCTGTAAACAGCACCGAATCGCCATCCTGAACATAATCAAGAATATTTCCGGGTTCGCCACAAACCAACTGTAGCGCACCTTCCGGCAGCAAACCGCTTTCGATCATATCACTGAACACAGCATTCGTGAGGTATGATCCGTACGGCGAAGGCTTCACGACACTCGGAACACCGGCTAACAGCGAGGTTGACAGCTTTTCCATCATTCCCCAAACCGGAAAATTGTAAGCATTGATCTGTACCGATACACCTTCACTCGGCGTTAAAATATGCGTGCCGAGGTGTGTTCCGTTGGCTGAAATCTTCTGAACATCGCCATCTACCCAAAACGGTGTGTTAGGCAACATTCTTTTAGCCAGTCCGGAATAGGTAAAAAACGTTCCGAAACCGCCTTCAATATCCACCCAGGAATCCACGTGCGTGGCACCCGTTTTATAGGAAAGTTCGTAGTATTTTTTCTTTCTTTCGAGAAGGTAAAGCGCAATTTTTTTCAGCATTTCGCCACGGTCGTAAAATGTCATTGAAGACAGATTTTTGTAACCAATGGTTCTTCCGTAATGCAGTGCTTCTTCGAAATTAATTCCTTCGGTATCGGAAATGGCGACAAGTTCACCATTGACGGCGTTTCTCAGTTCTATCCCTTCTCCTGTGCCTTCCATCCACTGTCCGGCGATATAGTTTTTTAGTTTCATTTTCATTTAGATTTGAGAGCCGAGAACCAAGATTCAAGATGATCTTGATTCTCGACTCCTGGTTCTTGATTCTTTTATAAATCCGTTACTTTTTTATCAATTTTATATACCGTTCCGCGGAAACTCGCCACCAGAACCTTATGCTGATTAGTAATATTGATGTCGTAAACAGCTGTTTTTCGGGTATCTGCCATCAGAATGCTTTCCGCAATGAGAGTGTCGCCTAATCGAACCGCCTTTGTAAAATTAATCATGCAGTTGAGCGCTACCGACGCATCGCCGGTATTGTTGGAGGAAAATGCCAGCGCCGAATCCGCGAATGCAAAGGTGATTCCGCCGTGAACGGTCTTTAATCCGTTGATCATTTCCTGTTTTACGGGCATTTCTATAAGGCAGTATTTTTCGCGTACTTCAATCAGCTGAATTCCCATCCATTGTGAGAAATAATCCTGATTAAGCATGTATTGAGCGGTTTCTAATGGAGTCATATTTAGCGGCTGAGTAGTTTAGTGGTTAAGTGGTTTAGTTTTACAATTTTTTCAGAAGTGAACTCTGTCTGTAGCGTTCCTCCTGATATTCTTCGTAAAGATTCTGCAGAGTTTCCGAAATTTTATCGTAACCGATTTCTTTGCCCCAAGCCAACAATCCTTTCGGATAATTCACGCCTTTCTGCATTGCCAGTTCTATATCTTCCTCGGATGCAATTCCCAATCGTTTGGCTTCCAAAGCTTCGTTGATCAGCATGGAAATGATTCTCATGAAAATCTGCTGTTTCAGTCCTTCGGATGTGACAGTGCTTTCAGATTTATGCTTCATGCTTCCTGCTTCATATTCATAAAAACCCCTTCCTGTTTTTCTTCCGTGAAGTTTTGCTTCACTCATTCTCTGCTGCAGCAGTGAAGGTTTATATTTTGGATCGTAAAAATAATCCTTGTAAACCGTGGTTGTTACGGCAAAATTAACATCAATACCGATTAAATCCATCAGTTCAAACGGTCCCATTCTGAAATGTCCTAAAGTTCGCATTGCATCATCAATCTGTTCAGGCGTGGCAATGTTTTCTTCCGCAATTCGTAAAGCTTCACCATAAAACGGACGGGCAATTCTGTTCACGATAAATCCGGGAATATCCTTCGCAATGACAGGAACTTTACCCCAGGATTTCATTAAATCATAGATTTGCTTTGGTAATTTCTTTTCAGTTAAAAGTCCGGGAATCACTTCCACCAAAGGCATTAAAGGCGCAGGATTGAAAAAGTGAATTCCGATAAATCTTCCCGGATTTCTAAAATCTGCTGAAAGCGACGTGATGGAAATGGATGAAGTATTCGAGCCGATCACACAATCTTCCGATACGTGATTTTCAAGTTCGGCAAATACTTTCTTTTTGATGTCAGCGTTTTCGATAATAGCTTCAATCACCAGTTCGCTTTCTCCCAGTTCAGAAATTTCAGAGCAGAGTTTTATCCTTTTGAAAATCTCATCGGCTTGTGTCTCGGTCATTTTGCCCTTCTCGGCCAGTCTGGCAAGCGTCTTCTGAAGTCCTGCCAATGATTTTGCAGTCTGATCCGGGTTTGCATCATATAAAAAAACATCGCATCCATTGGTTACTGCCACCTGTGCAATGCCGATTCCCATGGTTCCGGAACCGATAATTCCCACTTTTTTCATAGACGCTAAAGATACAAAAAAAGACAGTTCCGGGAATTCCGAAACTGCCTTCAATAATTTTATAAAAGGATTATTTTCCTTTGTAAACCGGTTTTCTTTTCTCCAGAAATGCTGTAATTCCTTCTCGGAAATCTTCAGTTTCTGCGGCTTCCTGCTGCAAAACCCCTTCAAGATCGAGCTGATCTTTCAATGAATTTACGTACGATTCGTTGAATGCTTTTTTCGTCAGAGAAAGTGCCTGAGTTGGCTGATTCGCCAGAACTTGTAAAACCTCCAAGGATTTTTCGGCGAAAGCCTCATCCGGAAAAACATCAGCAATCAAACCAAAATTCAAAGCATCGCTTGATGAAAGTTTCTTTCCGGTAAAGGCAAGATAATTCGCCTGTTGTCTACCTAAAAGTTTCGGCAACCAATACGTTCCGCCCGTATCGGGAATTAAACCGATGTTGGAAAATGCCTGAGAAAAATATGAAGATTGCGTAGCCAACGTGATATCGCAAATGAGAGCCAACATTGCGCCCGCGCCTACTGCAGGACCGTTCACCAAAGAAACGACCGGTTTTTTACTCTCGAAAATTTCTGTAACCAGCGGATTATAAAAATCAATTACAATTTTTTGGATGATCTTTTGTTCCTCGGACTGTAAACCCATTGTTAACGCTTCCTTCAGATTCTGCCCGGAGCAGAATGCTTTCCCGCGTCCTGAAATAGCAATACAACGAACTTCTTCAGTCTCGTTGCCAAGCTTAACGAAACTGCGCAGCTCTTTCAGCATTGTACCATTAAGACTGTTGAATGTATCCGGTTGGTTGAGGTATGCAATTAGCAGTTTGCCATCTAGCTGCTGTTCTACGTCGATTTGTGTAAAATTCATATTGAAAATTTAATTCTGAAAAATAAACATTTATTGTTTGAGTATCACTCGGTTTGGATAGAAACCATTATTAATGACATTTAAAATAATCAAACGGTTCCAAACAGTCTTTGCACTGATAACTTGCCTTGCAGAGTGTGGAACCAAACCGACTGATTTGTTCTGTATTAACTGAACCGCATCTAGGGCAAGGTTTTGGTGTCCCAATATGATTCTGATCAGCACCTTTTTCCGGCGGTGTAATTCCGTATTGACGAAGTTTTTCCCGTGCTTCATCGGTTATCCAGTCGGTTGTCCAAGGAGGTGAAATTACTGTGGTGACTTTGGCTTTCAAACCTTTTTCGGAAAAAAGTTTGATGATATCTTCCTCGATATTGTACATCGCCGGACAGGCAGAATAGGTAGGTGTTATGATGATTTCAACCTCATCATCAGAAATAAATTTTGCA
The DNA here is from genome assembly GCA_023458415.1 of Bacteroidota bacterium. Taxonomy (GTDB): domain Bacteria; phylum Bacteroidota; class Bacteroidia; order Flavobacteriales; family Weeksellaceae; genus JAEWZO01. The sequence goes on along the minus strand of JAEWZO010000026.1, from coordinate 174,724 downwards.
TCACGAACAATACCGAGCTCCACAATATTGATAACCGGGATTTCGGGATCGGGAATTTGTGCCAATATTTCAAGTAAGTTCATCAATTTCTAAATGTTTCTAAAACAGGTAAAGGTTTATTCTGAAAGTCCCAAAATGCCTGATTTTCCCAATATGAGCCATCTGTTGCCGATTTTCCTTCATATGAAACCCATTCGCCGCCCCTATAACAAAAACCCATTCCTTTTGGAGTTTCTGAAATTATGTTTTTAATTTTATTCACAAAATCTCGTTGTCCCGCAGGTGAAGCCGAAAACTCAGGTGAAATCTGAGAATTGAGACCAATAATATTGTTAGTGCTGTCGTTCCATTCCAACGTAAACGGATAGGCTGTTTCTGCGATCAGTATTTTTTTATTCTGAGTGTTAGAAAGTAAATTCAAGGATTCTTCTAACTCATTAAGGTTTTTCCCATGCCAAATCGGGTAATAACTGATTCCAATGATGTCGTAATCAATATTACTTAATGAAGTAAAGAATGGGTTTGCTCCTTCGAACCCGGCATAGTGAAGGGCAATTCCGGTTTCGGGATTTGTTTCACGAACTGCTCTTACTCCCTCTTTAAGTAATTCAGTGAACTGAGACGCGTTTGAAGAATATCCTTCAGGAAATAAAAACCCACTGTTGATTTCATTTCCGATCTGAATATAATCCGGATTTATTTCCTGCATCACTGCTTTCGTGTACTGATACAATTCATTTTTCAATTCACTAAAAGTTAGGTTTTCCCATGCAGTAGGCTTTTTCTGAGCTCCGGGATCCGCCCAAGTATCAGAATAGTGAACTGTAATAAAAATCTTAAGCCCCAGTGCACGCGCTTCTTGGGAAATACTTTTCACCGTTCCCAATGAAGAAGTTGGTGTTTCGGGAGTATGCCAAAGGCGAAGACGAACTGTATTAACGCCCGATGATTTTAGAATACCTAAAACATCCTGATTTTGATTATTTGAGTTTTGGAGATTGATTCCACTTTCCCGTAGTTCCGGTAGAAAAGAAACATCAGCTCCTTTTAACTCGAGTAAATTCGCAGGTTTAACATTCGGAACTTCATCTCCAGACCTGGAACAGGAGACAAACACGAAAAACATTATGAATGACAGCAAAAAATGCCTCATTAGCGGAAATTAATTATTACCATTCGCAGCCCGGATAAGCGCGCTGCATGTATTGAAGTTCGCAAAGGATATAACCGAAATATTCAGTATGAATCCCTTTTCTGCTACCTTTCTGCATGAAATCTGATTCCGGCAAGGAAATTCCGTACGCAGCAAAATCTTTTGCCACAACTTCTTTCCATTGATTCCACAATTCTGATGATTGAGGAACTATATTAAGCTCAATCAGGTTCTGTTCTCCTTCTACTTCATCAAACAGACCACCGGTATATTCCCAAAGATTTGCCACTGCTTCACTAATTCTCGATTTGCTTTCATCTGTCCCGTTGGCAAATACTTTAAGCCACGTTGAAGCATGCGTGTAGTGGTATTTTACTTCCTTCAAAGATTTTTGCGCCAAAGCAGCCAAATGTTCATCAGCACTTTCTGATAGAAATTCGTACAACAACTTTTGATAAACTGCAAAGAAATAAGCCTTTATAACAGTTTGAGCGTAATCTCCGTTAGGAAATTCCACCAACTGGGCGTTCAGATATTCATGTTCATAACGCAGAAAAGCCAAATCGTCTTCAGATTTTCCTTCGCCCTGTAGCTGAGCTGCGTATTTATAAAAGTTGGAGCTTTGTCCAAGATAATCCAGAGCAATATTTGTTAGCGCAATGTCTTCTTCCAGATAAGGTCCTTTACCGCACCATTCGGCGAGGCGCTGTCCCATCATTAGAGCATCATCAGCTAATTTAAGAATGTAGTTTTTCATTTTTTGAATTTAAGCCACAGGCAAAACCATACTTAATCTTGCCTGCTGCATTTTTACATATTCTTTACGTCGGTCGGAATCTGGTAGAACGTTGGGTGACGGTAAAGTTTATCATCAGCCGGATCGAAGAATGCTTCTTTATCCATCCCTTCGCTGGTGATAATATATTTTGACGGAACCACCCAAATTGAAGTCCCTTCCCCTCTTCTTGTATAAACGTCGCGTGCATTCTGCAGAGCCATTTCTGCAGTTGCCGCCTGCACAGTTCCTGCGTGTTTATGGGACAGACCCGGTTTTGTCTGTATAAAAACTTCCCACATATCTAGGTTACTCATCTTATTTTTTTTCTGATGGTAAGTTACTAATTATAAAATTTATCCCAAAACGACCCTGTCGCCGTTCACAAAGACTTTTTTCGGCAACAGACTCCCTTGTCTGTAGAGAATATTCTGAAAATTATCAGTTTCGAAAGTAACGAAGTCAGCCTTCATTCCTTCTTCAATTTTTCCGCGGTCCTCCAAACCTAAAGCATAGGCAGACCTAAATGTAATACCCGCAAGAACTTCGGCTGTTGACAGTTTTTCGAACGTCGCCAAAATACTTGCTTGAGTTATAAGATTCCCCATCGGCGCAGAGCCCGGATTCCAGTCACTTGCAATAGCCAAAATAGCTCCGGCGTCGAGCAGTTTTCTTGCTGGTGTAAACTTTTCGCCCAAACCTAAACTCGCTCCAGGAAGAGCAACTGCAACCGTATCCGACTGAGCAAGATAATTGATATCTTCGTCAATCGTGGCTTCAAGATGATCCGCAGATTTCGCGCCTACCTCAACGGCAATTCGGGAACTTCCCGGCGTAAATTGATCGGCATGAACGGTAATATCAAAACCTAAAATTTTTGCCTTTTCTAAAAAGACTTTACTTTCGTCCGGCTGAAAAGCAGACTTCTCAATAAAAATATCAACTCTTCTCGACAGGTTTTCTTCCTTTACTTCCGCCAGAACTTCTTCCACCACATAATCAAGGTAGGTCACTTCAGTTTCCTCGAAATCTTTAGGTTTGGTGTGTGCGGCGAGACAAGTCGGAACCAAAGTTACCTCAACTTTTTCCTGTGCTTGTTTTATTGCACGAAGCATTTTTAGCTCTTCCCGTGCACTCAAGCCGTAACCGGATTTAATTTCGATGGTGGTAATTCCCAAGGACACCAGAAACTCAATTCTTTGCAATAAACTTTCCAAAAGTTCTTCTTCTGAAGCTTTCCGCGTATGTTCCACCGAACTCCAGATTCCGCCGCCTACTTCAGCAATTTCAAGATAACTTTTCCCCGCATTTCGCATAGAAAAATCATTCGCACGGTTTCCGCCGAAACAGATATGCGTGTGGCAATCCACAAAAGCCGGAAGAGCCACCTGATCGCCTGAAACTTCCAAGAACTCTGTAGCCTTTGAAACAAGAGATTCATAATCTCCCACTTGCTGAATCACACCTTCGTCTACGAGAACGCCTCCGTTTTCAACAATTTCCAGCTGTTGATCATCCAGTTTGCCGCGAAGTGGAAGGTTCGATAAAGTAACGATCTGCTTGAATGGACCTATTAATTTCATGAAAGCGAAATTACAAATTCAATTTCAGATTTCTTCCTAAAAATCCTATCTTTGAAAGTAAATCAAACAGAAAAATGCCCGATTTTTTACATCCGGATAAGGAAAACTTCTCTTCTGAGGAGCTGTTGCAGGAAGAACAGATACGTCCGCAAAGTTTTGACGATTTTGCAGGGCAAAAAAAAACGCTGGATAATCTGGAAGTTTTTGTGGCGGCGGCAAAAAAAAGAGGTTCGGCGCTGGATCACGTTTTGCTTCACGGCCCGCCCGGATTGGGAAAAACCACTTTGGCTCATATCATCGCCAATGAATTGGGCGTGAACTGTAAAATCACTTCCGGTCCGGTTCTTGACAAACCGGGAAGTTTAGCCGGACTACTGACAAATCTTGAAGAAAACGACGTGCTTTTCATCGATGAAATTCACCGACTTTCGCCCATTGTGGAAGAATATCTCTATTCGGCGATGGAAGATTATAAAATAGACATCATGCTCGAAACCGGGCCGAATGCACGAAGCGTTCAGATTGGACTAAATCCGTTTACACTGGTTGGAGCAACAACACGAAGCGGAATGCTTACCAAACCGATGCTTGCACGATTCGGGATACAAAGTCGTCTGGAATACTATACAGTTGAACTTTTGGGAATGATTATCGAACGAAGTGCAAGAGTTTTGGGTGTTAAAATTTATGAAGATGCAGCGCTGGAAATTGCCAGAAGAAGCCGAGGAACACCGAGAATAGCCAATGCTTTGTTGAGAAGAGTGCGCGATTTTGCAGAAATAAAAGGAAATGGAGAAGTTGAAATTAACATCACAAAATTTGCCTTGAACTCCCTGCATGTTGATGAATACGGATTGGATGACATGGACAACCGTATTATGAGAGTGATGATTGAAAATTTCAAGGCAAAACCGGTTGGGATTTCTGCTTTGGCAACTTCACTGGGCGAAAATCCTGAAACACTGGAAGAAGTTTATGAGCCATTTCTTATTCAGGAAGGCTTCATCATCAGAACGCCTCGTGGAAGAGAAGTTACCGAAAAAGCATATAAGCATCTGAAAATTTCGAGACCTAAAAATCCGGGAGAGCTTTTTTAAATTCAAAACCAAGAAAAAATACAAAATACATTTTTATGAAACTTTACCCTATACAGTGCGGAAAATTTAAACTGGACGGCGGAGCAATGTTTGGCGTTGTCCCAAAAACACTTTGGGAAAGAACGAATCCTGCTGATGAGAAAAATCTTATTGAATTGGGAACACGCTCACTTTTAGTGGAGGATGGTAAAAAGCTCATTCTTATCGACTGTGGTTTAGGAAACAAACAGGACGAAAAATTTTTCGGCCACTATTCTCTTTATGGAGACGACACGCTCGACAAAAATCTTCAGAAATATGGTTTTGTACGGGAAGATATTACTGATGTTTTCCTGACTCACCTTCATTTTGACCACTGCGGTGGTGCCATTGAATGGAATGACGACCGAAGCGGCTACAGACCTGCCTTCAAAAATGCATCTTTTTGGACCAATGAAAACCACTGGAAATGGGCTACAGAACCGAATCCGAGAGAAAAGGCAAGTTTTCTAAAAGAGAACATTCTCCCGATGCAGGAAAGCGGTCAACTCAACTTTCTTCCTCTTCCACAGAATGGAAATTACGGTTTCGCTCCAGATTTAAAAATGGACGTGATTTTTGTGGACGGACACACCGAAAAACAAATGCTTCCGGTAATTCAGTATCAGGAAAAAACAATTGTTTTCGCAGCAGATCTTATTGCGACAGCCGGTCATATTCCACAGGTTTATGTGATGGGATACGACACAAGACCACTTTTGACCATGGAGGAAAAAGGAAAATTTTTGAAACAGTGTGTGGAAAACGAATATTTGCTTTTCTTTGAACACGATGCGCATAACGAACTGGCCAGTCTAAAAATGACCGAAAAAGGAGTGAAACTGGATGAAACCTTCAGTTTTAATGAAGTATTTGGATATTAGTATTTTTGCTGAATATTTTACAATATGGAAAACACAGAAGAAGGGAGGCCCACTCCCGAACCAGAACCCAAGATTATTGGTTTAACCGGCGGAATAGGATCTGGAAAAACCACTGTAGCAGAGTCTATCAGAGATTTAGGATATCCCGTTTACTACTCGGATGACCGCGCAAAGCAAATCGTTAATGAAGATGATTTTCTGAAAACTGAAATCAAGCAACTTTTAGGACCTGAAGCGTATGACGAATCTGGAGCGTACAACAGAAAATTTGTTTCCTCGGTGGTTTTTGAAAACGACGAACTGCTACAAAAACTCAACGCTCTGATACATCCAGCCGTTAAAAGAGATTTTGAAAACTGGGTATCACAACAGAATACAGCATTAGTTTTTAAAGAAACCGCTTTGCTTTTTGAACTGGGACTGGAAAAAGATTGCTACAAATCTTTACTCGTAACTGCGGAAGACAATGTAAGAATAAAACGCGTGATGGATCGTGATGATAAAACATACCGCGAAGTTCAGAACATTATGCAAAAACAAATGGCGGAGAAAGACAAAATCCGTTTAGCAGATTATGTAATTTACAACAACAATGGTGTTGACGAACTTCAGGAGGAAACTGAAAAAACAGTCGTCCTTATAGAAGAAGCTGAATAATCAATAATATCAAAAAAATAAAAATCCCCGGAAATTCCGGGGATTTTTTTTATTGGTAAACCTGAGTTTATTTCTTGATGAATTTCACTCTGTTTGTTTCACCATTGTTATCAACTGTGATAATGTACACACCTTTCACAAGTGAAGAAACCTGTACTTTACCGTTTTCAACTTTACCTTTAGATACTGCTTTTCCGGCCATATCGTAGATGGTATAAGTTGCGTTAGCAGAAACTTTAGTAACATTAAGAACATCTACAGCAGGATTAGGGAATACCTGTACATTTGTTTTAACATTATCACCAACTGCCATTGTAGGGCTAATTAATACTGAGTAATCTTCAACCTCTCCATAAGAGAAAGTTCCACAAGGCTGCAACTGAGGCGAACTGAATTTCAAAACAACTCTCATACCTACCGTTTTATCTCCCGCGTAAGCGTCAGCAGGAACTTCAAATGTATCTGTTACAGGAGTATCTTTATTAGCAGCTGTTTGCAGTACCATTTCACCAGCTTCATAAACACCGTCTCTGTTAAAGTCAATCCATGCAGTAATTGCTTCGTTATAAGTAGTTCCAGTCCAAGCTTTAGATACGGAGATGGTATTGTTAGTAGTACCTCTTACTAAAGTTACATATTTAGAAGGATCTGCTGCGTAACTCGTATAGTTGGAAGCACCGGAATCATTACTCATTACTCCCGCACCGTCACCTGTTACAGTAACATTAGAAATATACTCATCATTAGAGTTGCTAGAGGTTAGAGTACAATAATCTAAACCTAAAGTAGTAAAGTTTACGGAAGCAGAATAAGTACCAACATTTCCTGTACAAACAGAAGCTACCTGTACTTCGTACTGAGAACCTTCCTCAAGACCAGTCAATGTGTAATTAGTTTCCGTTAAAGGGACTTCAGTCCATTCAGTTGCAGAAACCAGTTTATAACGAAGAATGTATGTAGCATCTGCGATTGGATCCCAAGTTACCGATGCACCATCAATTGTTACATTACTAACCGCTAAAGCTGCAGGAGCAGTACCGTCACAAGCAACAATCTCGGACACAGTTACGTTACCAACTGCATAGAAAACATTGCCCAATGCAGAAACACGCACTTTAAGCTGAGTGTTGGTAGCAACACCTGCAAAATCTAAATCTTCAGATCCGTCATTTGGAGTAGATTCTTTAACTGTAGTCCAAGTAGAACCATTATTAGTTGTATAATCAATCTTTACATTCGCAACATTAAAAGGCGCAGCGTTTGTACCTACAACATCCCAAGTGAACGGACCAGGCTGGTTATTAAATACTTTTGTAGAAAGCACCTTGAATGGTCCATTTGCATGTACAGTAACCTTCTGCAGTGCGTTCTGTGTTTGCTGTTCTTCAATGTTTGCGTTGTTATCTCTAACTGTAATTCTGAAGTTAGTAACTCTTGCAACATTCGAAACAGTTTCCCAATCAGACTGTACGCTCAGCTGACCGTTAAGTACTGATGAAAGTTTAGGGAAATATCTTGTTGTACTTTGATTCGGCATCAAAGATCTGAATAATGCTCCGGTTGTATTATTTCCGTTCGAATTAGTTACCGGAGATGAGGCATTATCTACCTGCTCCCAAGTATAAGTAAGCGGATCTCCTTCAGGATCTGAAACCTCCGCAGTCAAAACGAATGCAGTTCCTTTCGGAATTGTTACGTCCGACATTGGCGTAATTACCGGCGGATTGTTTGTAGTCGCAGTTTCAATATCACAAGTCTTCTGAATCATGTTATTCTGTATCTGGTTGATACTAACATGGTGGAAATAGGCATCAGAATTATTCTGAACGTTTGCACTGGTAATCCCTGCATATCCCATAATCGTTGATCCTGAACCCGGTTCAACGTTCATACCGGTTCCTTCAAGTCCATGAGAAAATGTATGGTTGGCTCCAATTTGGTGACCAATTTCATGGGCAACAAAATCGATATCGAAAACATCTCCCGTAGGGTTTGCAAGCGAAGTATATCCTGACCCTTTAGCTGTTGAACTGGAGCTGGTCGGATTTATACATACACAACCAATACATCCTGCGTTACCACCGGAACCACCTTGAGAAAACAAGTGACCAATATCGTACGCAGCATTTCCGATAGTATTGGTAAGAGTCTGCTGAAGCTGTACGTTCAGGTTACCTGTATAAGGGTCTGTAGAGGCATTCGTATAAATCAACTCTGGGAAATCCTGCAGAATTACTCTCATTGCCAAATCTTTCTCGAAAACACCGTTCACTCTTGTCAGCGTAGTATTAATCTGAGAAAGAGCTCCACTTACACCACCGAAGAAATTGGTATATTCTCCTGTAGTAGAAAGTGCAAGACGAAGCGTTCTGAATTTCTTATCAGAATTCTTACTGAAATTTGTTACATCATTGCTGAAAGTATTTCCTGATGCATAAAGCCTGTCAATTTGAGCTTTTGAAAGAACCGGCTCTCCTGTAGTACATTCGAATGCTCTTTCAGAATCGGATCTGTTGCTTTTCGGGAAAACTCCATAAACAGTTTTATCCTGATTCTGCGGCTCAATAAAATGATATTGACCATTCACATACATCATCGCCTGAAGATCTACCGGAGAAGCACTGAATCTTACATATTTAGAAGGATCATCAATCCCAACACCAACGTAAGAACCCAGTTGATATTTATCTGCAAGAGATTTTACAACAACCGGCGCGCTGTATACTTCAAAACGTTCAATTTTACCATCCAGAGTAGGAAGTTTAATTTCAACAGGTTTTGCGTTTTTACCTGTTTCCTGAGCTTCGGCTAACTGGGCTCTTATTGCATTAAGATCCAGTTTGTAGAATTGCTTCACCTCGGTCGAAGGACGCAATCTTTCACCCTGCATCGTGGTGGGACTCCACTGCGCGAACGCCGTAGCTGCCATAGTACCACAAAGCAACGTAGTAAAAATTTTCTTCATAATTTTCGTTAAGATTTTTGATTAAAGTTCTCAAAAGTAACCATAATTTATCGCACCGCAAAATAAAAGCAACAATTTTTTTCACTTATTTCCAAACAATCGTTAGAATATAAAACATAAAGGTGTTAATTTGATAATATATTCGCCACTAAAATATCAATTCAATATTCGTAAATTGAAATTTAAGAAATTATCAGGAATATAACTTGCAAATAATTAAGTGATTTTTATTTTATGTAATCCATAGCATCGAGATAGACCACGATAAAAAGGGATAAAATCTATAACCTTTAGAAGTAATAGGCGATATTCCAGGAGAAACCAAAACCGAATTTGGTAGAACTTTTTCCAAAACCGGGGATAATCATCGGAGCAATTTCTTCCTGCTTCGAGCTGTAGATCAGATATCTTGGCTGCACATTAACGTCGATAAAGAAATTACTCTCAAAAAGCTGAACACGTCCACCAACTATCCCTTCCAGCCAGAAAGAACCCTGCGAAGACTTCGGAAAAGCAACAGATTCGTCACTTCCTTCAAAGCCACGAACGGGCACCGCAAAATATTCCTGTTTATAAAACGAACCTGCCAATTTTCCACCGCCATAAAAACCATTCAACTGATTCTCATAATCCTGGGAAAGCATATAAAAAGCACCCAATCGAAGAAACGGTCCGCTTGCTTCAGCGTGATATCCATTCTTTTGATACACATTTTGATCAAAACCAATATCCGCAACTGCGTGAATTTTATTAGTAATCTGAGAGGAAGCGAAACCCTGAAAAAGTTTACGATCGGTAAAGACCGACATTCCGGCGTTCAGCACATCAAAACCCACCATTAAGTTAGGCGTATATTTTCTTTTTACTGTGACCGAGTCTGAATTCTGCGCCGAGGAAAGCAAAAAAAGAAAACTAAAAAAGAAGGTAAAGATGTGTTTTCTGTTCATCTGTAATGGCGGTTTGTACGGTTTCAACACTGGTTACCGGCGTCGGCTGAAGCAGACTGTAAGAAACCTCTTCGTATACTTTCTTGATTCCGCAGGCTGGAGAAACATAAGCTGCTTTAGTCGTGTAATTAATTCTAACCTGCGATGCATTTCCGTGTTTTCTCAACCTTACAAAAATGTCGGTTTCTGTACTTTCATCCACGCGAAGCGGCACCATAACCGAATCTACATTTATTTGTCCGTTAACTACATTTTTCAGTCCGTCGGCGTAAGCAACATCGATAAAAAGGGAATCCAGAATTCTCGGTTTTCCGGTATCCTGAGTTTTGAATTTAATTTTGAGACGCGGCGTTGCTTCTCCTCCTAAACAGATATCATCATCGCTTCCACAAGAAGAAAGAGAAAAAACAAATGCAAGTAAAAGTAAGATCCTCAAGAAATTCATCAGTCAAAAATAGAGAATTTAAATTTTTTCCAACAGGGCAATATTTTCCACATGATGCGTCTGCGGAAACATATCAACTGGAAGGATTTTCACCAATCTGTACTGATCCTTCATCAGCGCCAAATCTCTTGCCTGCGTTGCAGAATTACAACTTACGTACACAATTCTCTGCGGCGAAAGTTTCAGGATTTGCTCTACAACTTTCTGGTGCATCCCGTCTCTAGGCGGATCGGTAATCAGGACATCGGCTTTCGGATGTGAAGCCAAAAACTCATCGGTAAAAACATCTTTCATATCACCGCAATAAAATGTGCAATTATCGAGACCGTTCAATGCAGCATGTTCTTTTGCAGCGTCAATTGCTTCCTGAACCGATTCGATCCCAATCACCTGTCTCGCGTTTCGTGCAACATACTGTGCAATGGTTCCGGTTCCGGTGTAAAGATCGTACACTACTTCATCACCATTCAAATCGGCAAATTCAAGAGTTTTCCTGTAAAGTTCTAGCGCCTGTTTATAATTCGTTTGAAAGAAAGATTTTGGTCCGATTTTGAACTTCAAACCGTCCATTTCCTCCATCAGAAAACCTTCACCGTAGTAAGTTTGAATATCCAGATCGTATACCGAATCATTCCCTTTTGAATTAATCGCGAAAACCAAAGTTTTAATCTGCGGGAATTTTCCCAGAATATGATTGAAGAGTTTTTCACGGTTTTCTTTTTCCTCGCGGAACAGCTGAAATAGCACCATCCACTCGCCTTTGGAATTCTGTCGCATCATTAAAGTCCGCAAAAATCCTTCCTGATTTTTCACATCGTAAAACTCCAGATTATTTTCAACAGCATATTTTTTTACTTCGAGGCGAATCGCGTTAGACGGATCTTCCTGCAACCAACATTCTTTTAGATCCAGAATTTTGCTCCACATTCCCGGAATATGAAAACCAAGCGCGTTTCTGTCATCAAAATTTTTGGTGGAACTGATTTCATCGGCGGTCAACCACCGTGCATTGGAAAAGGAAAACTCCATTTTATTGCGGTAAAAATACTGTTCGCTGCTTCCTAGAATTCTATGTGATTCGAAATCTTCAATTCCGCCAATTCTTTTGATGTTGTTATAGACTTCATCATGTTTGAAATCGAGCTGTTTTTCGTAAGCTAAATTCTGCCATTTACAACCACCGCAAACCCCGAAATGAATACATTTTGGCGCGACACGAAACGGCGACTCCTCCAGAATTTCCAAAACTTCGGCTTCATAATATTTTGATTTGGATTTTTTCACGCGCGCGTTCACCACATCTCCGGGAACCGCGCCGGACACCAAAACCGTTTTGCCTTCTTCAGTTTTACCCACGGCGACGCCTTTTGCACCTGCAGAAATAAGTTTGATATTCTCGAGGATAATTTCTCTTTTCTTCTTTTTCATTGATGAAATTCTGGTCGCAAAAGTACCATTTTTAAAAAGAAAAACCTCATCCGAAAAGAATGAGGTTTTATTAAAATTTTCTGTTCTCTTATGGTTTTTGACCTTCGTTTGGAAGTGGTGCATCCTCCGGCGCAAGCCAGTCGTTTTGCAGTGTGGCTTCAGGAGCAACCGACGGCGCTTTAAGACCTGTCAGTTTATCCATCACCTCCACAATTTCCTGCTCACCAAGGTTGAAATAAAATCTGGAAGCTATTTTTCCGTCTTTATCAATCGCAATGAAGGAAGGAATTTTGAATCCATAAATTCCGTATTTTTTTGCCATATCCGAACTCATTCCGCCTTCAGCGTAAACATTGTGTCCATCAATTCCTTTCATTAACGCACTGCTTGTTTTCGCGAACTGTTCTTTCGTATCGTCAAGATTTACATAAACAAAATTCATTTTTTCTTTGTAGAAATTCACGACTTCTTTCACCACAGGAACTGTTCCTTCGGCGATGTACGGATTCCATGAAGCATAAAACATGATGATTGCCGGTTTGCCTTTCAGTTCAGTGAAACTGAATTCTTTTCCGTCAGCTTTAATCAGTTTCGCAGTTGGAGCTGCTTCTCCGATTTTTGGACCTGTAACGATGAAATGAACATTCTGCAGCGATTTTTTCATGCCCGCATCTTTTATTTTCTCATCGATTATTTTGGTCGCTTTCGGAAGTTCTGCGGGATCTGCATTTGGGTGAAGAACCGTTTGGGTAAGCACAAACGCCAATAGATAATCTTTTGTTTTTTGTGACAGTTCTTTTCTGGTATCCAGGAATTTAGAATATACTTCTGCAGGAATCTGCTTTCCGTCTTTGTTATTAGCCTGATCGAATTTCTGGTAATCCGGAGCAAGCTTAGTGAAAAGATAATTGCGGTATACAGCAAGGTTTTCTACCATTCTGTCACTGCCTTTTTCCATTTCAGTTACTGCATCGCGAAACTTCTGAGAAACTTTAAAGGAAGGATTGTTGGTTGCCTGCGGATACAGGTTTTCATACTGCGTCATCAAAGTAAGGAGACTAGCATTCAGCTGATCTTTCATATACTGCACCACATCACTGTCGGCGCCGTTGGTTTTAGCTTTTGCATCCATATCCTTGAAAATATCGGTTCTGATTTTTTCAATTTCCTTCAGAAAAACAGCTTCGTCTTTCATGATAAGCTCACCCATATTGATTTTGGTGGCGTACTTCTGGAAAAAATCTGTTGACTGGCGAATGAAATCATTGTTTTTCTTGGCATCGCCGGTTACTGTGTACTGATTCGGGAATGCTGCAGCCTGACCGGAAATATGAAATTCCTGGCCTGCTTTCAGGTAAACCAAAGCCTGCTTTCCTGCGTAACTCATTACATACATCCCGTCTTTCGGCGCATCGAAACTTCCTGAGAAATTTCCTTTTTCATCGAGCCCCAAATTCACCAAAGGAAGTGTGGCAACGCTGGAAGCATCTATAAACTCAACTCTTTCCAAAGGCGAACCTCCAGCAAAATTTCCTTTAACATCAATTTTCTTTGAACATGATACAGCGAAAAACGCCAATACGAACAATAAAAAATAATTCTTCATTTTCTATATTTAAAACTTGGCAAAAATAATCTATTCAAGCGTGCAAATGAAATTTATCTTCGGTTTTTGTGAAAAGATTAACAACCAAAAAACCGCCTCCTTTTCGGAAGCGGTTTTATGAATATTAATGTGATAATATTTATCCTTTATCAACCAAAGCGGCCATATACTCACGGTTCATACGGGCGATGTTTTCCAGAGAAATTCCTTTCGGACATTCCACTTCGCAAGCTCCGGTGTTGGAACAGTTTCCGAATCCTTCTTCGTCCATAGTTTTAACCATGTTCAGAACTCTGCGTTTCGCTTCTACTCTACCTTGAGGAAGTAGGGCGAACTGAGAAACTTTCGCACCCACGAAAAGCATAGCAGAACCATTTTTACAGGTTGCAACACAAGCTCCACAACCGATACAAGCCGCTGCATCCATTGCTTTGTCGGCATCTTCTTTTGGAACCGGAATTGCGTTCGCGTCCAACGTATTTCCGGAAGTGTTTACAGATACGAAACCGCCTGCAGCCATAATTCTGTCGAATGCAGAACGGTCAACAACCAAATCCTTGATTACCGGAAAAGCAGCACTTCTCCAAGGTTCAATAGTAATGGTTTCGCCGTCTTTAAACATTCTCATGTGAAGCTGACAGGTTGTAATTCCCGTATCCGGACCATGCGCTCTACCGTTGATGTAAAGGGAACACATTCCGCAAATTCCTTCGCGGCAGTCGTGGTCAAAAGCTACAGGTTCTTTTCCGTCGTTGATGAGATTTTCGTTAAGAATATCCAACATCTCTAGGAATGAAGAATCGGTTGACACGTCCGAAATTTTATAAGTTTCGAACTGTCCTTTTGTTTTATTGTTTTTCTGTCTCCAAATTTTCAGAGTCAGATTAAGTCCTTTTTTTGCACTCATTTTCTTTACTGTTTTGGAGATTATTTATAACTTCTTTGTTTCACTTCAATATTTTCGTACACCAGTGGCTCTTTGTGCATAATCTCCTGATTGATGTCCATTCCCTGATATTCCCAACACGCAGCGTACATATAATTCGCATCATCACGTTCTGCTTCGCCGTCCGGAGTTGAGTGATCTTCACGGAAGTGGCCTCCACAAGATTCATTTCTTTCCAAAGCATCTTTCGCCATCAGCTGTCCCAGTTCAAGGAAGTCGGCAACTCTGAACGCTTTTTCAAGTTCCATGTTCATCGAGTTGGCTTCACCCGGAACTTTTACATCTTTCCAGAATTCTTCACGAACCTGAGCAATTTCCGTAATCGCCTCTCTAAGACCTTGAGGTGTTCTTCCCATTCCAACTTTGTTCCACATAATGTTACCCAGTTTTTTATGGAAATAATCAACAGAATATTTACCGTTGTTCGTCATAAAGAAATTGATTTTGTCCTGAATTTCTTTCTCCGCAGCGTTGAAAGCTTCAGAATCTGTAGGAATTGCTCCTGTTCTGATGTCCGCAGAAAGATAATCTGCAATCGTGTACGGAAGTACGAAATATCCGTCTGCCAAACCTTGCATCAGCGCCGAAGCACCGAGTCTGTTAGCACCGTGATCTGAGAAATTTGCTTCTCCGATAACGAAACATCCCGGAATTGTTGACTGAAGGTTATAATCCACCCAAACACCACCCATTGTGTAGTGAACGGCCGGATAAATCTTCATCGGAGTTACATAAGGATTGTCTGCCGTGATTTTTTCGTACATAACGAAAAGGTTACCGTATTTTTCTTCAACCCACGCTTTACCCAAATCGTAGATCTGCTGCTGCGACGGATTGTGAATGTTCTTCTCAATCGCTGCTTCCTTACCTTTTTTCATGATTTCTGTAGAGAAATCAAGGAAAACACCTTCTTTTGTATCGTTGTTTTCGATACCGAAACCGGCATCACATCTTTCTTTAGCTGCTCTGGAGGCCACGTCACGCGGAACCAGGTTACCGAATGCTGGATATCTTCTTTCCAGATAGTAATCTCTGTTTTCTTCAGCGATATTCTCCGGCTTCAGTCTGCCTTCGCGGATGGCAACTGCATCTTCAATATTTTTAGGAACCCAGATTCTTCCTGAGTTTCTTAGAGATTCGGACATCAAAGTCAGTTTCGACTGCTGTGTTCCGTGAACCGGAATACACGTCGGGTGAATCTGCACATAACAAGGGTTTGCGAAATACGCTCCTTTTTTGTGAATTTTCCAAGCTGCAGAAACATTGGATCCCATTGCATTTGTTGAAAGGAAATATACGTTTCCGTAACCTCCTGAAGCAATTACAACCGCATGCGCCGAATGTCTTTCAATTTCTCCGGTAACAAGGTTTCTTGCGATAATTCCTCTTGCTTTACCATCAACAATTACAAGATCCATCATTTCGTGACGGTTGTACATTTTGATACGGCCTTTCCCGATCTGTCGACTCATTGCAGAATATGCTCCCAAAAGAAGCTGCTGTCCGGTTTGGCCTTTTGCGTAGAAAGTTCTTTTTACCTGAACGCCACCAAATGAACGGTTATCCAACTGACCGCCATATTCTCTACCGAACGGTACTCCCTGCGCCACACACTGGTCAATAATATTGGCAGAAACTTCAGCCAAACGGTACACGTTCGCTTCTCTTGCACGGTAATCTCCACCTTTGATGGTATCGTAGAATAATCTGTATGTTGAGTCACCGTCACCCTGATAATTTTTTGCAGCGTTAATACCACCTTGAGCCGCAATTGAGTGTGCTCTTCTCGGTGAATCCTGATAACAGAATGCCTTTACATTGTAACCCTGTTCAGCCAGAGTTGCTGCCGCAGAACCCCCTGCTAAACCTGTCCCTACAACAATAATATCAATCTTGTCACGGTTGTTAGGTGCAACAAGGTTCATATGGTTTTTATGATTTGTCCACTTTTCGGCTAGAGGACCGTGTGGAATTTTAGAATCTAATTTGCTCATTTTCAATAGTTATTAAAGTTGAGTAACAAAATGAAACACTGCAATAAAAATAAAACCTGCAGGAATAAGGATGGAATACCAGTTTCCGAACGCCTTAATTACAGGAGTATATTTTGGATGTCTTGCTCCCACCGACTGAAACGACGACTGAAAACCGTGCGCCAAATGAAGACCTAGAAGCACAAACGAAATCACATAAAGTCCAACCGTAAGCGGACTAGAGAATTTATTGGTTAAGTGATCGTACTCGGTACCAGCGATTTCAAGACTGCTCATCCCCAAAGCCGGATAATTGGTAGCAATCGTCGGCAACCAGAACTGCGTAAGGTGCAGTGCAAGAAAAGCCAGAATTACCGCTCCCGAAATAATCATGTTACGCGACATCCATGTAGAGTTGGCGTTTGCGCTGTTCGATGCATATTTTACAGGCCTCGCTTTGTTGTTTTTCAGTTCAAGAACAAAACCCATCACAAAGTGAAAGATTACTGCAAACAAAAGAATTGGCTGCATCAGGAACTGGATAAATGGATTTTTTCCCATAAAGTGGGACGCTTCGTTGAACCAACCTGGTCCAAATACCGAAAGGAAGTTGATTGCCAAGTGCATCAACAGAAAAATCAGCAAGAACATTGCAGACAATGCCATTGCGTACTTTCTACCGATGGTAGAACTCGTTAAACCTGCCATAAATATTTGATTATTTGAATTTCCACAAAGTTAAAAAAATGTTAATGTAAAGCGAGGTGATAATTATCAAAAAAGTTTAGTTTGGACTGTTTCTAAATAACAAAACCCTCAGTTTGAAAAGATTACACACGAAATTAATCTCATTCAAACAAAAACTCTTTGAAAAAATCATTTTAAATGATAAAATTTTCCTTCATATTTTATCTTTTGGGTATTTTGATCCAAGGTTTTAATTTCTGCTTTTTTCACTCTTCGAGAGGTAAGATAGGGATTTATAATGTATTTCATCGCTTTTTCCCGATCTTCATTTTCAGGAATCCAGAATATAACCTTTCCATTTTTCTTTACCGAAAAGTACTTTTCAGAGAAAGTTTCGTGCACCATCACTTCATCATTTTTTCTTTCATAAATGTTGAGCGAAACTCTTACCATCATAAAAATTAACAAGACTGTTGCAAATACCGTTATTCTTCTGCGATTGAATTTCATCAGAAGCGAGCGCAACAAATAAAACAACGCAAACAGTAAAACTACTTCTACAAAACTAACAGCAATATTTTCGTAAAAAAGAAAATCAACAGAAGAAAACATTCTAATCAAATAGAGGATAAACTGCACGAAGTAATCGTAAATAACCAGTAGAAAGCCAATCTTAATATTAATTGCTATAATCAGCGTCATTAAAAAACTGAAAATTATGGCGATTTGCGAAAAAGGAATTACCACCAAATTAGCGATAATCGAAATTAGAGAATACTGGTGAAAATAAAAAAGTACCAAAGGCAAGGTAGCAAGTTGTGCAGCCATTGAGACAGAAAAAACATTCATCATAAAGATTTTCCATTTCGATTTTGTGTGCGGAAACAATTTGAGAATTGGTCCGTTCAGCCAGAAAATCCCAAAAACAGCCACAAAACTCAACTGAAATCCAACATCGAACAACTGATGTGTATCTAAAGCCAAAATAATCAGTGCCGCCAAAGACATCGAGTGCAGCAGACTCGGCTTCCGCTGCAGCAACACATAAATATAATACGTTGTAATCATCAGGCACGACCGCACCACAGAATTTCCGTAACCAATAAAAACTGCAAATAGCCAGATGAAAAGCAGACTGAAAATAATGGCAATGGTTTTCTTTCTGAAAGGAAAAATCCGTCGAAAGAGAACAGAAAATAGCCAGAAAATAATAATCATATGCGATCCGGAAATCGCCAGAATATGCACCAAACCTGTCTTCGTCCAGTCGCGAACGGTTTCGGCATCCATTCCACTGCGGTCGGCAAGAACAATTCCTTTCATAAACTCGCGGCTTCTTGAGGAAATTTCAGTGCGGTCTATTTTCTGAAGAACTTCAAGCCTTTTCTGCTGAACTTTTTCTCCTAAACTCATAGTTTTCCTCTCTGTCGCCACAAAGCCATTGGGAACATAACTTTGAAAATAAATCTTCTGTCTACTTAAATATTTGCAATAGTCAAACTGATAATCATTTTTGGGAGGCAGCGTTTGGTTCACGTAGATTTTGCCTTTATAGAAATGATTAAAATCCGGTTCCGGATCGGATTTGGGAATTGAAAGAACAGTTTTGGCAACGAGATTGTTCTGAAAAATCGCAGCTTCATAGCGGCGGTTTTTCTCGTTTGAATTGAGTTTCTTACTGATTTTAAAAACAAACTTCTGATTTATTTTAAATTCCGGTAAATTCGGAGTTGTGGAATAAATAAAATGAAGAAAAATACCGAACGCAAAAAAGAAAACAAACAGCGAAATATTTCTAATTCGAAAAAAGAAGTAACGCTTGAAAAGCAATAATGTAAACGAGAGAAATCCTGCAGCGAGGAGAACGATCACATAGTTTTTTCCCAGAGAAAAATATTCCTGAAAGAAAATGCCGAAAATAAAAAACAGGCAACAGAAAAGTAAAGGTTGCCGCTTCATGGTGATTAGTTTTCAGTTAAAATTAGTCAATTTCTGAAAACAATCAACCTTTTACTTCAAATTTGTGATGATCTCTGCCGCATGCGCGCTTGCGCCTTTTCCGCCAAGTCTTTCGCGAAGTTCCGCGTAATCAGTTAAGATTTTTTCTCTGTTGTCACCAAGAATTAAATTCAGTTCCTTTATCAAATTTTTCGCAGTTAATTCTTTCTGAATCAACTCTTTAACCACCTCTCTGTCCATGATCAGATTCACCAGCGAAATATATTTGATATGTTTCACCAAACGTTTTGCAATTTCATATGAAATTTTACTTCCGCGATAACAAACCACTTCGGGAACATTCAGTAAGGCGGTTTCTAAAGTTGCCGTTCCGGAAGTAACCAATGCTGCTTTTGAACACCTCAACAAATCGTAAGTTTTATTGGAAACAAAGTGAACATTTTCATCTACAAATCTTTCGTAAAACTCTTTCTCCAGGCTCGGCGCTCCCGCAATAACAAACTGATAATCTGTAAAATAACTCCGAACAGAAAGCATAGTTTCCAGCATTTTCTCTACCTCCTGTTTTCTGGAACCCGGAAGAAGTGCAATAATTTCTTTTTCGTTCAGATTGCTTTCTTGTTTAAACAACTCACAATCAATTGGTTCCAAATCTGAAATCGCATCAAGCAATGGGTGACCTACAAAGTGTGCTTCCACAGAATGTTTTCGATAAAAATCCTTTTCAAACGGGAGAATAACCAGCATCTCATCCACATACTTTTTGATGATTTCAACGCGGCCTTCTTTCCACGCCCACAACTGTGGTGAAATGTAGTAGACAACCTTAATTCCCAACGATTTGGCGAACTCCGCAATCCTCAGATTAAAACCGGGATAATCAATTAAAATCAGAACATCCGGACGATAGCTTTCAATATCTTTTTTACAAAATTTAATGTTTCCGAGAATTGTCCGAAGATTCATCGCCACTTCCAGAAAGCCCATGAACGCTAAATCTTTGTAATGTTTAACCGGTTTTTCTCCAACAGCTTCTGCCATCAAATCGCCACCCCAAAAACGAAACTGCACATTTGGCTGCTTCGCTTTCATGGCTTTTATCAAATTGCTTCCGTGAAGATCGCCTGACGCTTCACCTGCGATGATGTAGTATTTCACGAACTTTTGTTTTTGTGGGAATAAATATTTAAAAAATAACTCAGAACATTCAGTTGACTTAATTTTCGGTTGAAATCTTCAGAAAAAATCTGCCGAACTCTTGAATTGATTGTTGGATAAACCGTTGCATCACCTAATATATCAAAGAAAAATGGATATCTGGATTGATCGGGATGTGCTTTATCATCAAAGAAATCAGCGCCAAAACATAAGTGATTTTCCGCTCCCAGCTTTATTGCATGGTCAATATGGCGGTACAAATCTTCGGGATTTTCCGGGTTGATAAAATATTTGACGAGATTCAGGCCAATCAAGCCTTTCCTTCTTACGATTTCCTGAACCAATTCGTCCGGAAGATTTCGGTTATGGTCGAAAACTGCTCTCATATTGGAATGACTGGCTAAAATTGGGAAGTCCAAATTATTTTGATCAATGAAATTCAACATATCAAAAGCCAGTCGGTCACTTGTGTGTGAAAGGTCGATCGCTATTTTCCGACCATTTAAATATTCAAGCAAATATTTACCGTCGTCTTTCAAGCCAACATCCGTAAAATTGCCTCCACCAAAACGGTTTTCCAGATGATGCGTTAACCCAATATACATCAAAGTAGCATGTGAATTCAGAAAATCAAAATTGTCCTTAAGATTTTCAATCGGCATATCTTCCTCACAAAGTCCTGACGCATTTTCTATCGCAGCAATAATCCCAAGATTGTCATTAAGCTTAGATTCTTCCGGTGAAAACTCGTAAATCCCTTCAAGTTTCAGCAAAGAATGATACTGTTCTAGCTGTCGGCGCACGTACTCAACACTTCCCTTTTCTGTTGACGAGTAAAAAGCCATCACCTGAAGTTTAACATTACCGGCCGAAAGTTTTTCCAGCGAGCAACGGATATCTCCGTTTACAGAAGTTCCGGGCTCAATGAGATAAGAGGTTAAATCGCAATGAAGATCAATGTTTTTATCCATCAGATTTCGAAAAGATTTCGTAAGAATTAATGTAATTTTGCTTCAAAGATAAAGATAAAATGTCTGAAGATTTCGAAATAAAAAACAAAGTAGCGGACAGTGGACTGGTTAATTTTGACATTTCCACGATGGTTCCGAAAGGTGAAAGAAAAGGAATAGATTTGAAGGATTTTCTGTTTGAAGGGTTAATTCTGAAAGAAAAAGATTTCCGCGAAAAAGTTGCAGCTATCAATCCGGAAGAGTATGAAGGAAGTTACGTATATGTGTACAATTCTGCAGACGCTATCGTCCCTTTATGGGCTTATTTCCTGATTACCGCGAAACTGACCGGCGCTGCTAAAAAAATTGTGTTCGGAAACCGCGCTGATCTTGAAGTTTTGCTTCTTCACAACGTGATGCAGAATTATGATTTTTCTGAACTGGAAGGAAAAAGAGTCCTTGTAAAAGGTTGCTCCGATGAATTGATTCCCGAAAACGCATATATTGAATTGGTGGAACAGCTGAAACCGCTCGTAAAATCGCTGATGTTTGGGGAAGCGTGCAGTAATGTCCCGATTTTTAAGAATTAATTTAACAAAACTTTATCATGAATGATGTTCCTTATAGGAATGTTTTTTGATAACTTTGATATCCTATCAAAAACAATTTCAAAACAATTTAAACTATGAATTTATTAGATTTAATCACAGGTAACGCAGGAAATCAGGTAGCTGAAACTGCAGAAAACAAATTCGGAATTCAAAAAAATCAGGTGATTGCTCTTTTAGCAGTAGCAGCACCTCTAATTATTTCCTATCTAAGAAAAAAATCTCAGGATGCGAACGAAGCTGAAGCTTTGAACAACGCTTTGGACAGAGACCACGACGGATCTATCCTGAACGATGTTTCTCAAGCTGAAGCAAGACAGGCTGAAGGCGGATCTATCCTTGATCATATCTTCGGCGGACAGAAAGCTCAGGTAGAAAATTCACTTTCAGAACAAACCGGAATTTCAATGAACAAAATCGGACCTATTTTAGCGATGCTTGCGCCTGTAATTATGGGTTACATCGGTAGAGAAAAACAATCCAATGGTGTTAATTCTGGTGGATTAGGAGATCTTCTTGGTGGAATTCTGGGCGGAGCTCAAAACCAGGCTCAGTCTCAACCTTCCAATCCTTTGAATGATATTTTAGGTTCAGTTCTTGGTGGCGGACAGCAACAGTCTTCCGGAAATCCACTGAACGATATTCTTGGAAGCGTTCTTGGTGGCGGACAGCAGCAACAAACACAACAGGGCGGACTTGGCGGATTGCTTGGTTCCATCCTTGGAGGAAGATAATTTCTGAATCGAAATAAAAAAAAACCGAAGATTATTCTTCGGTTTTTTTCTTTCTTGTAGTTTTAGGTTTTTCGGCGGCTTTGGTTGCTTCCACTTCTGCATTTTCAGTCGGCTCGGTTGGTTCACCAACTTTTTTTCTCACTGCAGCTTTGGGCGCTTTCTTTTCTTTCTCATCCAAAACCTTCACCGGGATTGGTTTTACCGAGCGTTTTCTAGCTCTGGTTTTTCCATAGCTTCCGGCAATTCTTTTTCCGCGGGTTGTCTTCTTATCTCCTTTTCCCATTTTAATATTTTTATTGGTTGATACTCAAAAATAGGAAAAAAAATACAAACCTTACGAAGCTTTGCGCAGTGGCACTTGCTGTTTCTTCTTATAATCTCGCCAGTTCCACGGCTCTACAGGATTTTTTTCAACCCACAAACCTTTCTTCTTTTTACGAGCGGCAATTTCCAGCTCAGCATAATTTGAATTTTTTGAATACTTTTTATAATGCCACGCTAATCCATTTCTAACCAAATCTTTACCTAAGTTCTTATTCTGATAAAAAATTTCTGCAATCCATCTTCCATTGCGGTCGGGTCTACCCGCGATCACCACCTGAACAGTTTTCCCAAAACAGAAATCAGAAACAAATTTCTTGGCTTTCTGACCATAAGGCTGATTCTTTTCCGGTGTATCGACGTGCGCCAGGCGAACGGTCTGCTTTTTATTTGCTTCAAGAAGAATGTCAACGGTATCGCCGTCTTTCACACCAATGATTTTCGCGGTGTAGGTTTGAGAAATTACAATGTTCGAAAAAATCAGAAATAGAAAGGAAATAAAGAACTTGTGCATATCAGTTGTTAGACTGCAAAAATAGAGAAAAGTAAAATTTTTATAAATTTTAATAATTTTTTATTGTTTTGCGATAATTATTTTTATATTTGCGATATAAAATTATTTAAAATGAAAAAATCAAGTTTTGTATTAACCGTCTTGAGAATTGCATTTATTCTAGGATTGGTGGGGTTGTTTATTAGTTTTGCCAATATCCTGTGGGTTTTTTGTGGGCATAACTTCAAGTGGGAATCGGCGCGAAAATTTCAATCCTCGATCGATTTCACAAATATATGGCGGCACGACAAAGTTGCATTCAATGTCATTTCTGTACTAGAAATCGCCTCTATAATTGTCAAAATTCTATTCTTTCTGATTGTCCTAAGAATTTTGAAACACCTAAATTTCACAAATCCGTTTAATAATGTATTGGTTGGTATGCTTAAGAAAATTTCTGTCCTCGCTTTCTTTATTGGAATTTTAGGTATAGTCGTAAAGATATTTATTGAAGCCAAAGTGAGTAACGATTTGCTGCTTTCAACCCAGATTGGAAACTCTGAATACTTATGGACAGGCGCAATACTTTTTCTTGTTTATACGGTTTTTCAAAGAGGTCACGAATTACAATCCGAAAATGATTTAACAATCTAAACTATGGCAATCATCATCAATATCGACGTTATGCTTGCCAAACGCAAGATGCAAAGCCAGGAACTGGCAGAAAAAATCGGGATTACTCAGGCCAACCTTTCCATACTTAAAACCGGTAAAGCAAAAGCCCTGAAACTTTCCACTTTGGAAGCCATTTGCAAAGCACTGGATTGCCAACCGGGAGATTTAATAGAATATCGACCGGACTAAACACAACCTTGTCAAGGTTCAAAACCTTGACAAGGTTTTTCACGAAAGTAGTAACACCCCTGCCAGCGATTAAAACTCCGCCAGGGTTTTTCGCCTAAAAATCTTATCTTTGCACACGAATTTTTCAAACTAAAACAATGTTCAGAACGCACACCAACGGAGAACTTTCTCTCGCCAATCTTAATGGAGAAGTCACACTTTCGGGCTGGGTACAGACCATCCGCGACAAAGGTTTTATGATTTGGATCGATTTGCGCGACCGCTATGGAATTACACAGTTGGTGTTCGATGAAGACCGTTCTTCCGCTGAACTGATGGAGCAGGCAAAAAAACTGGGCCGTGAATTTGTGATTCAGGTTACAGGAAAAGTAATCGAACGTACTTCCAAAAATCCAAAAATTCCAACCGGAGAAATTGAAATACTGGTGGAAAAACTGATACTTCTGAACGCTTCTGAGCTTCCTCCATTCACGATCGAAGATGAAACAGACGGCGGCGAGGAACTTCGTATGAAATACCGTTACCTCGACATTCGCAGAAATCCGGTGAAAGACAAACTGATTTTCCGTCACAAGATGGCTCAGAAAGTCAGAAATTATCTTTCCGACAAAGGATTTATTGAGGTTGAAACTCCGGTTTTGATCAAATCCACACCTGAAGGTGCACGAGATTTTGTGGTTCCAAGCAGGATGAATGCCGGTCAGTTTTACGCATTGCCACAGTCGCCGCAGACTTTCAAACAATTGCTGATGGTTGGCGGAATGGACCGCTATTTTCAGATTGTGAAATGTTTCCGCGATGAGGATTTACGAGCCGACAGACAACCGGAATTCACGCAAATCGACTGCGAAATGGCGTTTGTGGAGCAGGAAGATGTATTGGAAATTTTTGAGGGAATGACCGCGGCTCTCATTAAAGATATTTCCGGAAAAGAGGTTGGGAAATTCCCGAGAATGACCTTCGATGAAGCGATGAGAAAGTACGGAAACGACAAGCCGGACATCCGTTTCGGAATGGAATTCGTGGAACTGAACGAACTTGTAAAAGGTAAGGATTTCAAAATATTTGACGATGCAGAACTGGTAGTCGGAATTAATGTTGAAGCTTGCGCAGAATACACCAGAAAACAGATTGACGCACTGATTGACTGGGTAAAACGCCCACAAATTGGTGCTTCCGGAATGGTTTGGATTAAATTTCAAAATGACGGTGTGGTTACTTCATCCGTCAATAAATTCTACGACGAAGATTCCTTAAAGAAAATCGCAGAAAAATTTGGCGCAAAACCGGGCGATTTAATGTTCGTGATGAGCGGCGATGCAAATAAAGTTCGCACCCAACTTTCTGCATTAAGAATGGAACTTGGAAACCAACTCGGATTAAGAAAAGGTGATGAATTCGCTCCACTTTGGGTCGTGGATTTCCCGCTTCTGGAATGGGACGAAGAAACCGGCCGTTACCACGCAATGCACCATCCTTTCACATCGCCAAAACCTGAAGATATCCATCTTCTGGAAACCGATCCCGGAAAAGCCAGAGCCAACGCTTATGATATGGTTTTGAACGGAAATGAAATCGGTGGTGGTTCGGTAAGAATTTTCGATAAATCGCTTCAAAGTAAAATGTTCGATCTGCTTGGATTCACCAAAGAAGAAGCGGAAGCGCAGTTCGGATTCCTTATGAATGCCTTTAAATACGGAGCGCCGCCACACGCTGGTTTGGCTTTCGGTTTCGACCGACTGGTTGCAATCTTGGATGGCAATGAAGTTATCCGCGATTATATCGCCTTCCCGAAGAACAATTCCGGCCGCGATGTGATGATTGATGCACCAAGTCCGATTGCTGATGAGCAGCTTGATGAGCTGGCTTTGAAAGTGCAAGTGAAGGAATAAGATTCTTGATCAATAATAATTAATTAGCAATCTCAATTTGGGATTGCTTTTTTGTTGAATTATGGCAGTTTCGCCACCAAACTTTCAGGCATATTTTTCAGCAAAAGGTAAATCAGTTTCCATTTCAGGTTGGGGACATTCACAAAACCGTTTCCCACATCCACGATTTTCCTGGCAACATATTCCGGTTCCATCATCAGTGATTGGTTCAGTTGAAGCCCGTCATTGATTTTACTGCGAATATATCCCAATACGAAAACATTTACTTTAATGTTTCTCTGCGTCAAATATTGTCGCAATCCGGCAAGATATTGCGTGAATGCCGATTTCGTACTCCCGTATATGTAATTGCTTTTTCTTCCGCGAACGCCGGAAAGGGAGGACAAACCAATGATTCTTTGCAGATTTTTATTGGATTTATCCTCAGAAATAATATTCAGAATGGAAACCGCACCGGAATAGTTGGTGTGCATCATCCGCAAAGTATCCGAAAAATTTTCGCGGGCTTCTTCATTCTGAACCAAAAAACCTGCTGCGTACAGCACAATATTCGGTTTTGCAGCAAGTTCTTCGTAGAATTTCTGATGAGAATCAAAATCAACAGCATCAAAATAAAGGAGATTAATGTTATTTGAATCCAACTGATTTTGCTGAACGAAATCTCCCATCGAAGCTATATTCCGGGAAGCCATCATCACCCGAAAACCTTTCTGCAGATAAAGCTTCACGCATTCTTTGGCCACATCGGAATTGGCGCCTAAAATCAGTACGGTTTTTTCGGAATTCATTGGGTAAAATTACCAAACCAAAACGACAAACAAAAAAATCAACGAAGTTTTAATTTTCTGTAATTTTGAATGAAGCCGTTTCAAACCACGATTTTTAATCCAATGAAAAATACAGTTCAATTATTCTTCTTCATTTTCACCTTCACAATGAACGCACAAAACCTCACTTCCTTCGTCAATCCTTTCGTGGGAACCAAAAATATGGGACATACTTTCCCGGGGGCAACGGCGCCTTTTGGGATGGTGCAGCTTTCGCCCAACACCAATCAGGAACCATATGCCTTTGACGGGAAATACAATACCGAAACTTACCGCTACTGCTCCGGTTATCAGTACAATGACAAAACGATTTTCGGGTTTGCGCACACGCATTTCAGTGGAACAGGACATTCGGATTTGGGCGATTTTCTGGTGATGCCAACGACCGGAACCCTCAATCTGGAACCGGGAAAAATTGATGAACCGAAAAGCGGATTCCATTCACAGTATTCTAAAAATTCTGAAAAAGCATCGCCCGGATTTTACGAAGTAATGCTGGATGATTATGGAATTAAGGCAGAACTCACCGCTTCGGAACGTGTGGGGTTTCACCGCTATACTTTTCCGAAAACCAAGGACGCACACATCATCCTCGATCTGATGCACAACATCTACAATTACGACAGCAAAAATGTGTGGACTTTCGTTCGGGTTGAGGACAATCAGACCGTGGTCGGTTATCGAGTAACCACAGGTTGGGCAAGAACAAAAAAAGTGTTTTTTGCGATGAAATTTTCAAAACCGTTTAAAAGTTACGGTAGAAAACGTTACGAAAAAGTAGAATACAACGGATTTTACCGAAAATTCAACGAGAATGAAAACTTTCCGGAATTTGCGGGAAGACAGATTCGCGCATATTTCAATTTTGATACCGAGGAAAACGAACAGATTCTCATCAAATTTGCTTTGTCGAATACTTCAACAGCAGGAGCTCTGAAAAATCTGGGAACCGAAATTCCGCACTGGAATTTCGACAAAACGCGAAAAGAAACTGAACAGAAATGGGAAAAGGAACTTTCTAAAATTGAAGTGGAAAGTTTAACTGAAAACGACAAGAAAACTTTCTACACGGCGCTTTACCACACAATGCTTTCCCCGATTCTGTATGAAGATGTTGATGGAAAATATCTCGGTCTCGACCAAAATATTCACGAAAGCAAAGGTTTTACGAATTATACTATTTTCTCGCTTTGGGATACGTATCGTGCGCTGCATCCTCTCTTCAACATCATTCAACAGAAACGGAACAACGATATGATGCAATCTTTGCTCGCTCATTATGACCAAAGCGTTCACAAAGCATTGCCAATTTGGTCGCATTACGCCAACGAAAACTGGTGTATGATTGGATATCATTCGGTTTCGGTTCTTGCAGACGCCATTGCAAAAGGAACCACGGATGTTAATGTGGAAAAAGCACTGGAAGCTTCTATCAATTCATCAAATCTAAAATATTACGACGGCATTGAGTATTATCTGAAATATGGCTATGTTCCGGAAGATAAAAGTTCATCCTCGGTATCAAAAACTTTGGAATATGCTTACGACGACTGGGCCATTGCTCAAATTGCCAAAAAATTAGGCGATAAAATTGCAGAGCAAGAATATCTGAAACGCTCAGAAAGTTATGTGAACGTGTACAATCCCAAAACCGGATTTATGCCCACGAAACTATCAGACGGCACTTTTAAAAAAGAATTTGATCCGATGGATACGCACGGACAGGGCTTCATCGAAGGAAATGCTTTCAATTATGGACTTTATGTCCCGCAAAATGTTCCGCATATGATTGAAATGATGGGCGGTAAAAACAAATTTTCAAACCATCTCGATAAAATTTTCACAACCGAAATCGCCGATAAATACATCGAGAAAAACGAAGACATCACCCGCGATGGAATCATCGGGAACTATGTGCACGGCAACGAACCGGGACATCACATTCCGTATCTGTACAACTGGACGAATGACAATTGGAAAACTCAGGAACGCGTGAGAATGATTATGCGAAAGATGTACACTGCCGATCCCGACGGACTTTGCGGCAATGACGACGCCGGACAGATGAGCGCGTGGTATATTTTTTCGGCTTTGGGTTTTTATCCGGTTCTTCCGGGTTCGGACGAATATCAGTTGGGAAGTCCGCTGGTAAAATCAGCAAAAATCAATCTGGAAAACGGAAAAGTGCTGAACATCAAAACTCAAAATCAGTCGGAAAAGAATGTCTATGTTTCCAAAGTTTTGGTGAATGGAAAAACATTGAAGGGAACTACGTTAAATCATGCGGACATAACAAATGGCGGAGAGATTGTTTTTCACATGAGTGCGAAAAAGTAATCGCTGATATAATTCACCATGAATTAAACTGCTGCCCTACTTTAAAGCAGTACCTTTGCAATTGGAATTTATAAAAATTTTAGAAAAATGTTCACTTGGCTTCAAGAACTTCTGCTACCGGTAGAAAATCCAACTGTCATTCAGTCTTTAGTTGTCATCATGCTTGCCATCGGTTCCGGCGTCTTTTTCGGACGACTGAAACTTGGCAAAATTTCACTCGGCGTCTCGGCGGTAATGTTCACCGGATTGCTTTTAGGGCATTTAGGTTACCGAATTGAGGGCGATATCCTCGATTTTATCCGTGATTTCGGCCTCATCCTTTTTGTGTATGCCATTGGTATTCAGGTTGGTCCGTCGTTTTTCTCCTCTTTTAAGAGTGAAGGCCTGAAGTTTAATATTTTAGCCGTTTCCTGTGTTCTTTTAGGAGGTGTTATTACGTATATCCTGTTCAAATTCACAGGTTTAAGCATTGAAAATCTCGTGGGAATTATGTCCGGTTCTGTTACCAACACGCCCGGATTGGGAGCCGCGAAAAGCACTCTTCAGGAAATCAGCACACAAATGCCAAACAGAGTTTTCGACGATCCTGCTATTGGATACGCTATTACCTATCCATTGGGTGTTTTGGGAATTATTGTTACCATTATCGTGGCAAAAGCGATTTTGAAAATTGATCCTGAAAAAGAAATGCGTTTGTTTCGGTTGGCAAAAATTAATTCTGAACTTCCGGTGGTGAGTTTAAAAATTCGTGTAACCAAGGAAGAAGCTGTAGGCAAAACGCTTCATCAGCTCATCCAGGAAAGCGGAAAAAATATTGTGGTTTCCCGACTGAAACACAGTGGCTCTGTCGGCGTTGTTTCCCCTACTTTGGATACTCGTGTTGAAATGCGCGATGTGATGATGATTGTCGGTTTCGAAAAAGATCTGGAAGAGTTTTCACAGCAGGTAGGGCGTCATTCCACAGATGAATTCATTGAAACCGGAAGTGATATCCACACCAAGAATTTCTTTGTTACCAAAGAGTCTGCGATGCATAAAAAGCTTTCCGAACTCGATCTTTACAATCAATATGATTTGAAAGTAACCCGTGTTTTCCGGGCCGGAAAAGAAATGCTTGCGCGCCCTTCACTCGAACTATTCTATGGCGACAAAGTGAGAATTGTGGGAACTGAAGCCTCTTTGAAACAGGCCGAAAAACTGATCGGGAACTCCGAAAAGAAACTGATGGAACCTGATTTCCTTTCCCTTTTTGGCGGACTTTTAATCGGTATTTTAATTGGTTCAATTCCGATAATGATTCCTTCATTGCCGGTTCCGATAAAACTTGGTTTCGCAGCAGGTCCACTTATTACGGCACTTTTTATAAGCCGTTACGGCGGAATTTCTTTCATTCACTCTTATATTAATAATGGTGCGATTTATTTTATGAAAGATTTTGGAATTTGTCTGTTTTTTGCAGCAGTGGGCGTACATGCAGGTGAAGGATTCTACGAAAATTTTGTTAAAAACAACGGCTGGACTTGGCTTCTTTATGGATCTGCAATCACATTTATACCATTGATTTTAATGGTAATTATCGGACGCGTATTTATGAATATTAATTTTCTGCAGCTTTCCGGCATTATGAGCGGAAGTTACACTGATCCGGCGGCGCTTTCATTCAGTACATCGTATCTTGACAGTGATGTTCCGCTTCAAAGTTATGCACAAGTTTATCCGTTAGTTACGATATTCAGGATATTTGTGGCGCAGATTCTAATTCTGCTGCTTGTATAAAAAAAAGAAATCCATCTCGCTTGAGATGGATTTTTTATTTTTCAACTAAAAATTAAGTTTTACTTAGTTTCAGTTACTGTATCTGGAAACCTTGCCTGAGTGAATTCTCTTGAAATAGCTGCTTTTTCAAACTTCAGCTTGCCGGAAAGCGTTTCGATTACCACACCGTCTTCCTGAATCTGAGAAATTCTACCGTGAAGTCCTGATGTCGTTACTACTCTGCTTCCTACTTTCAAAGAATCCTGAAAATTTTTCTCTTGTTTTTGCTTTCTCATCTGTGGACGAATCATCAGAAAATAAAACCCGACGAACATTAAACCCATCATCAAAAGCGTCGGCATCATTGATCCTTCCGGAGTTGCCTGTAAAAATACTGTAATCATTCTGGCTTTATATTAAGGTTGAACGTCTGCAGAAAACCCGATAATTACCGGAGCTTTTTCAACATTGGCGTAAACTTCGGCTTGCTTGTTTACCAAACCATCAAAGCTTGAAGAATCAAAACTTAGAGTGATTTTCCCAGTTTGTCCAGGCATAATCGGATCTTTTGTATAATCTGGTGCAGTACAGCCACAACCAGGTTTTACCTGTGAAATAATCAATGGATTTTCACCAGTGTTCGTTACTTCGTAAACGTGCTCTACTTTTTGACCTTTTTTCACTACTCCAAACTCGTGAGTTGGCTGAGCCAAAGCCAATGTAGTTAAAGGATTGTTTTGTGCTTCTGCAACAAGATCCTGCTGCGTCGGAACTGCAGTAGTTTCAACTGTTTCTTCCGTAATCAGCTGATCTGCGGATTGGTCTTTTTTACAACCGGTAAGCACTAAAGCTGCTGCAACCGGTACTATTGTTAAAAACTTTTTCATATCGATTAGGTATTAAATTCTGTTTAAATCTTTGGTGTATTTATCTAAAATTCCGTTCACGAAAATATTGGATTTTTCCGTTGAATATACTTTGGAAATTTCGATGTATTCGTTAATAATTACTTTGGAAGGAGTTAACGGGAAAAAATCTAATTCTGAAAGGGCTGCAATCAAAATAATTCGGTCGATTAGGGAAATTCGGTCCAGTTCCCAGTTTACCAATCTTTCCTCCAGTTTTTTCTCTGTTGCTTCCCAATGTGTTAAAGCCTGTTTCAGAAGTTTACTTGCAAATTCTTCATCTTCACGGTCTTTAATCATTCTGATCAGTGTGTGGCTTGGCTCATTCTTCTTCATAAAACCGATCGTTTTCTGAATCATGGAATTAGAGATATGAAAATCATCTGCCCAACTCATTTCCTTTTCTTCGAGATGCTCGTGGAAATCTTCATTTTCAGCGATATATCGTAAAAAAAGTTTACCGATAAATTTCTGGTCGTCTACAAAAGAGTATCCTTCTTCCTGCATGAAATCCTGATATCTTTTCCCCGCCTTCATTCTCTGGAAAGTCTTTACAAGAAGTTCATCATGTAAATCCCACTTCAGTTCCTGATGTTTGGAGGTGAATGAAAGACGTTCGTTGTTTTCTTCCAGCTTAATTAAGATCTGGTTATTGATGAATTTCTGATTCGGATTCAAGTCGCTTTCCGACTTGATGAATTTGTTTTTACCGATCTCTATCTGCTTTTCTGCCAGTTGCTTCAACGCAACCAAAAAATTCAGCTGATAAATATAGAGATGGTAAATTTTGTCTATTTCAGAAAACATATTTTTCTCCAAAACATCAAACTTGATGGGGTTTTGGTGATAGGAATACAGAGATTCCACTATCTTTTCACGAATTTGTCTTCTTCCTAACATTTCAAAGAGCTTTTATGGCTGCAAAGATAATATTTTTTTTCCCAATCCTGCGATGAGTTTCAGTACGTGAAGCAGTTATAAATTATGTTCATCAAAAATAAAGTAGCATAAAATACCTATTTTTGCAAATACGTTTATGAATGCACTCAAAACTTTAAATCCCTATTTC
The DNA here is from genome assembly GCA_023458415.1 of Bacteroidota bacterium. Classification (GTDB taxonomy): domain Bacteria; phylum Bacteroidota; class Bacteroidia; order Flavobacteriales; family Weeksellaceae; genus JAEWZO01. The sequence goes on along the minus strand of JAEWZO010000026.1, from coordinate 141,688 downwards.
TGGAAACACAGAACGCTTTTGTTTTGGGGTTTTCTGTTCATCATTCTCAGTAACTTCTTTAATATTTTTAAGGTTCAGTTTGTTGGAAAGTCGGTCGATGCTATTGCCGGAAACGATGATTTCGGGTTTAACAAGCAGGTTCTTATCTACGTTGCCATTATTGTCGGATCCTCTTTACTCACCGGATTTTTCACGTTTATGATGAGACAAACCATCATAGTTTCCTCTCGCCGAATTGAGTATGAACTGAAAAACAAAATCTACAATCATTACCAGGAGCTTTCGCTTACGGATTATAAAAAAACGACCATCGGTGATTTAATGAACCGTTTGAGTGAAGATGTTGTTGCGGTGCGAATGTATTTGGGACCCGGGGTAATGTACGTAGTAAACCTTGCGGTATTGCTTATTATTACAAGTATTTACATGATACGGACAGATGTTTCGATGACACTTTGGACGCTGATTCCGCTCCCAATTTTGTCTTTTATAATTTACAAGGTCAGTTCGGTCATCAACAGAAAATCGAAAGTAATGCAGAAGAGCCAGTCTGCAATTTCCACTTTTGTACAGGACAGTTTTTCCGGAATTCGTGTAATTAAATTCTTTGCGAAAGAAAAATACATTGAGAAAAATTACGGTGTTAAAGTAAAGGATTACCAGGAAAAAGCACTGGATTTAGCCAAAACTGAAGCGTATTTTTTCACTATTATTCTTTTTGTAATTGGCTTGCTGAATGTGGTAATTTTGCTGATTGGAGGACAGAAATATATGGCGAACGAACTGAGCGTCGGGAAAATTGCTGATTTCTTTATGTACATCAATATTCTTATTTGGCCTTTCTCGATGGTGGGTTGGGTAACTTCGGTGAATCAGCGCGCAGAAGCTTCAATGTCCAGAATTAATGAATTTCTGGATAAAAAATCGGATATCGTCAATACCAATACAGAAGTTTACCCAATTTACGGCGATATCGAATTCCGGAATGTTTCCTACGTTTACCCTAATACCGGAATTAAGGCTCTAGATAATTTAAGTTTTAAAATTGAAGCCGGAAAATCGCTCGCAATCATGGGAAAAACGGGCAGTGGAAAATCTACCATTGCTCTTCTGCTTTGCCGCTTAATCGATCCTACTGAAGGCGAAATTTTGGTTGACGGCAAAAATCTGAAAGAGCACAACCTGCAGAATTACAGAAAGCATCTCGGTTATATCCCGCAGGAAAGTTATCTGTTTTCGGATACTATTGAGAATAATATTGGCTTCGCGGTTGATAATCCGTCACATGAAAAAGTGGTGGAATATTCCAAAAAAGCAGATGTGCATAAAAATATCATTCATTTCAAAGAGAAATACGATACTTTGGTGGGCGAACGCGGTGTAATGCTTTCCGGTGGACAAAAACAGCGCATCTGTATTGCAAGAGCCTTAATCAAAGAGCCAAATATTCTGATATTTGATGACTCGCTTTCGGCGCTGGATACGGAAACGGAAGAAAATATCCTTCAAAATATTGAAGCCGAAATTAAAAGCTGTACTTCCCTTATTATTACTCACCGGGAATCAAGCGCGAAACGTGCTGATAAAATCCTGAACCTCACCGAAATAGATAAAACAGAATCTGCGTAAAATATAGAATTCTTATTAATAAGCGAGAATTCTTACTAACTATTTAAAAAAATTTTGCATTTAAAAGAATTCTTTTATATTTGTTTATATAAGATTTCTAAAAAATTCGAAAAATGAGTGATTATAAGGAGCGCCATGAGAATGAAATTTTCACAAAGGTGCTAAAAGCAGGGAGAAGAACTTATTTCTTTGATGTGCGCGAAACGAAGGCTGGAGATTATTACCTTACCATTACCGAAAGCAAAAAGAATTTTGGTGAAAACGGAGAAGCCACATTTGAAAAACATAAAATTTACTTGTATAAAGAAGATTTTAATAATTTCAAGGAAATGTTTGAGGAATCTACAGATTTCATTATCAGCCAAAAAGGCGAAGACGTAATTTCTGAAAAACACGATAAGGATTTCAAAAGCAGATCCTACACGATAGAATCTGACGACGAAGTATAAAAAATTAAGCATCCGAAAGGGTGCTTTTTTTATGTGATTAATTAAAAATAAAAAACATCTGAAAATTTCAGATGTTTTTTTGGGTGAATGATGGGTCTCGAACCCACGACCTTCGGAACCACAATCCGACGCTCTAACCAACTGAGCTACAATCACCGTTTGAGTGTGCAAATATACTATTTTTTAGAAAATCACAAAACAATTCCGTTAAAATTTTTGAATGCCAAAAGTTTCTCCGATGTAAATCCTTCTGCGTAATCAACACCCGAAAGACGGCCTAAATCCTGCGCGCGGTACGTCAAGCTTTCTAAGAAATCCTTTGTCGCAATGGGTGTCATTGGTTCTTTGGAATCAGGATCGTAAAACTGTGTTTTATAGGCAAGACAGGCTTCAATCTTCTTATTCATAAATGCAGTAATATCGACCACAAATTCCGGTTGGATATTTTTCCATTGAATGTAGTGGAACACTTGCTTCGGTCTCCAGAATTTTTGATTTTCTCCCTCGTAAACTGTTTCAATTTTCAGTAACCCCGAAAGAAAACATGCATCTGAAATCAGTTTAGCAGCTTTTGCATGATCCGGATGGCGATCGTCCACCGCATTTGCCAGTACAATATCCGGTTGATATTTTCGGATTATTTTGACAATTTTCATCTGGTTTTCTTCTGAATTTACAAGAAAACCATCTTTCATTTTCAGATTTTCTCGGGATGAAATTCCTAGAATTTTTGAGGCTTCTGCAGCTTCTTCTGCTCTTGTAAAATTTGTCCCGCGCGTTCCGAGTTCACCCTGAGTTAGATCTACAATGGCTACAGTTTTCCCTTCTGAAATCAATTTGGCAATTGTGCCGCCGCAACCCAATTCAACATCATCGGGATGCGCACCAATAGCTAAAATATCTACTTTCATAACCTTACAAATATACGAATCTTTACCGCTATTGAATTTCCCGGTAGATCGTGGTAAGGAACTGTCCGTAGCTCTGCTCCAGCTTTGTAATGTCTCCGGATTTCAGATTTATTCCCGCTTCACCGTATGGATTGGAATTCACTGAAAATGCTGAAAACTGGAAATACTGCACCGGTTGACCATCTTTTGCTGCCATACGAATTGAGGAACCCAAAAATTTTCTTGTTGAAACTGTGTAAAGCTGTCCGTCAACAAGTTTTTTCTTTGTAAAAGTTCTTGGCTGAAATTCGATTTTATCGTTATTAAACGAGATATTCTGCTTGCGGTAAGGTGAAGCGATAAGATATACCGTATTGTCCTCCTGCGGGAAATCCTGAGCCGGAAGATAATAAAGAGAAAACTTATAATTTGTGGGATCAAATTGCTGCAAATGCCCGTCAATAGACTCTATCGGTTGATAAGCAAATGCATTGGCTCCGATTTGCTTTGCTTTTTTGTAGATTTTTCCAAAAACCTCAGCGTCATTATCATTATATCCCTGAACTTCCAACTCACCCAGATACAAAGCTCCAGTTTGACTGTTGTCAATCTTATAAAAAATTTTATCGGTGTTGCTGTGGCTTTGTTCAACTTTATTGAGAATCACATTCTGCGCAAAAATCCATTGTGACAAGCCTACAAAACAAAACAAAAGGTAATTTTTCATTTTACTGTTTTAATAAAATTTCCAGACAGTCTTCCAGGCTGTTCTCCCAATGTTTAGGTTCAATACCGTACAGATTTTCTAATTTATCCAAAGCCATTGTGCTGCGTTTCGGTCTTTTTGCAGGAGTTGGAAACTGATCTGTAGTTATGGCATTAAGCTTCACTTTAGAATGTGAAATTTCTGCAATTTTACTGGCAAAACCATGCCACGACGTTTCCGGATAATTTGAAAAATGAAAGACTCCAAAATGCTTCGGATTGCTGTCGACAATCTGCATCACCGCTTCAGCTAAATCATTTGCGTTGGTTGGCTGACCGAACTGATCCGCAACAATTCCCAGTTCATCTTTCTGCGAAAACAAATTCAGCATCGTTTTCACAAAATTTTTATTGAATTCGGAATACAGCCAAGAAGTTCGGATGATGATGGTTTTAGGATTGTTTTCCAATGCCATTTCTTCGCCTGCTCTTTTTGAAGCGCCATAAACTCCTTGCGGATTGGTGAAATCGTCTTCTGAATATGGAATTTCAGTTTCACCGTCGAAAACATAATCTGTTGAAATATGAACAAGCGTAGTTTTATATTCTTCGCAGAATTCTGCAAGATTTGCCACGCCTTCTGCATTTACAGCATAGGCTTTATCCTTTTCTGTTTCAGCAAGATCTACCGCTGTATAGGCGGATGAATTGATACAGAAATCCGGTTTTTCATCGTAAAACAAATCAGACACCGCATCTCTGTCGGTAATATCAAGAGTCGAAGAATCGGTAAAAATAAACTCGAACCTGTCCTCGAAGTCCGGAGCAATTTTTCTGAAACAATTCCCCAATTGTCCGTTGCCGCCTGTAATTAGAATCTTTTTCATATTAACCTTTATTCTGTCTGCGAAGATAATCTGCTCTCTGTTTAAATTCTTTCTGCTCCACCTCAAAAATAAAATCGTGGAAAGCTCCATTGAGTTCTTCCGGAATTGGTGCGGAAGTTCTCGTTTTCAAATCAAACCAAATAACATTAGTCCACATTACAGCCAAAATTTTGCCTGTAGTAATGTGCTTCATCAGGATTTCAACCTTGCATGTTCTTCCCAGAAGTTCTATGATTTTACTCGTAATTTCTACGGTTTGTCCGTATTTGACTTCTTTCAGATAAGCTATTTCATTCATCACAGTGACAAATGTCGCAGCAGTTTTAGCGACCATTTCCTGGTAACTGAACGGATAATGTTCTTCAACATGATCTTCACGTGCATTCAGCATATAATCAATGTAACGAGCGTTGTTGAGATGTCCTAACGGATCGCAGTCGTTGAAGCGAATTTTTGCAGTAGAGCTGGTTTCTATCGGCATTGAAATAATTTTAAGCAAAAATAAAAAAACCACCCTTTAGAAGGATGGTTTCGTGGTATAAATCTTAAGATTAAATACCTAATTCTTTTCTAACAAGCGCAGTAGCATCTGGACCGCCTTTGTAGATGAAAGCTGAAGATTCGATGATGAAATCGTATCCGTTTGCTTTAGCTACTTTCTCGATAGCTGCATTCAGCTTGTCGATTACAGGCTTAAGAAGAGTTTCTCTTCTTTTCATTAGGTCACTTTGAGCAACTTGCTCCAGTTGCTGAAGGTTTTGCTGAGACTTCTGAAGTTCTGCTTCTTTTGCAGTTCTTTGCGCTTCAGTCATTTTTGCACCTTCTGCCTGATATTTTTGTACTTCAGTTTGGAAACTTGCGAACTGCTTCTGCAATTCATCACCTTTCGCTTTACTGAACGTATCTAAATCTGTTGAAACTTTTTTCGCTTCCGGCATCAGAGATAGCACCTGCTCATAATCCAGAGACGCTATTTTCTGAGCTTTTGCAACACCTACAGCAAAAAACATCAATACTGCTGCAAATAATACACTTAAATTCTTCATAATTGGGTTTAAATTTATTTTATTTTAAAATTATTTATTTTCTTCTCTGTTCCGGTACAGTCATCTGCATTGAATCGGAACTTTTCATTTGCTGACGTGCTCTTTCTCCCTGCACCGGTGCATTGTTGGAGGTAGGCCTTGAACCTCTGGTTTCCGTATTTCTGGATCCCTGGTTCGCCATCAGCAAATCTAATACTTTATCAGTATAATCGTACCTTTTATCAAGGAAAATCACGCTGATGTTATTGCTTTTATCAAGAACTATGCCTAAACTGTTCTTCTCGGAAACGGTTTTAATGGCATTCCAAATCTGATCCTGGAACGGTTTTGCCGCATTGGCTCTTGCACTGTTAATTTCACCATTACTTCCGAAACGGGTATTGATTAACGTCTTAATTTTCTTATCAAGATCTGAAACTTCTGCTTCACGCTGCTTCAGCTGATCGCCAACCAAAAGTACTCTTTCGTTTTCTAAAGCTGCTTTCTTATTTTCATAATCGGTTTGAAGGTTTTGAATTTCATCCTGCCAGTTTTTCACCTGTGCAGAAAGTCTGTCCGCTGCAGCTTTATACTGTGGAAGGCGGTTCAAGATGTAATCTGTATCAACAACGCCAATTTTTTGTGCATTCGCTGCCACCGAAAAAAGCATGAACAGTACTGCAAATATTTTTAATTTTTTCATTGTTCTCCAATTTAGTTGTTATAAATTCTGGTTCATCAGGAAGTGAGTTTTCCATCCGGATGGTTCTGTACCGATTACTGTTTTGTCGAATCCGTACGCGAAATCAAATCCAATTAAACCAAATGCACCCATGTAAACTCTAACACCGACACCCGCAGAACGCTTCAGCTGGAACGGGTTGTAACTTCCGAAAGAATTCCATGCATTACCACCTTCAAGGAACGCTAAACCAAAGATTTTTGCTGTTTGGTTAAGCGAAATCGGATATCTAAGTTCCATCGTGAAACGGTTGTAGATGGTTGCTCCACCATAAGGCGTAACGTCTTCAAAAGTTCCTCCTGCTGAAGAAGCATTTTCGTAACCTCTTAACGGAATAAGTTCACGACCGTCAAATCTTCCACCGAAAAGTCCGGTTCCACCTACGTAAAAGCGCTCGAAAGGTGGCGCACCCAATTCTTTGTTATAACCGTTCAGGAAGCCCATTTCAGCAGAGTTCCTAAGAACGAGTTTACCTATTACAGTGTTATAAATATCGGCTTTTAATTTCACTTTATAGAATTCCAGCCACTTGTACTTTTCAACATTCGACATTGTTGAATAATCCTTATTGCTAAGCAACGAGTAAGGCGGAGTCAACTTTATAGATGCTTCAATATTGGAACCCTGAGTTGGGAAAATAGGATCGAGACCGGCTGAGTTTCTGCTTAGACCAACGTTAAAACTGAAATTTCTTGCCGAACCGTTGTATTCAGTTGTATTACCAAACTGGAACGGATAATTCTCGAAATCATACGACTGGAACTGAATACCCGTGTAAAGCGAAAAATAATCATCCGGCCATCTTAACAGCCGGTTCAAACCTACTGCAGCCGAGAAAATATTCAATTTCTGTGCAGAACCTGTCATGTCTGTATATTTCACGAGTGACTGGTTTACACTCACAGAAAGAGCTGTTGGACGTGTTCCAAACAACCAAGGTTCTACAAAGGAAATTCCATAATTCTGGAAGAACTGTCCCGCCTGCGCCTGAATGGAAAGTGTTTGTCCGTCTCCCTGTGGAACCGGTTTGAAATCTTTAAACTTCAGGAAATTTCTCAGCGAAAAGTTGTTGAAGGTAAGACCTAACGTGCCGATAAAAGATCCGCCACCGTAACCTGCCTGAAGCTGCACCTGTGAAGATCCTTTTTCAACCAATGTCCAGTGAATATCTACTGTATTGTCCTGTTGGTTAGGAACTACATTCTGGCCAATTTGCTGAGGATCGAAGAAGGTCATCCCCGCAAGATCAAAATACGTTCTTTTGATATCACTTTTTGCAAAAAGACTACCCGGCTTTGTTCTTAATGAACGAAGAATAACGTGGTCGTGCGTCGTGGTGTTTCCGCTCCAGGTAACTCTGTTCCAAGTTGCTTTTTCACCTTCCTGAATACGGATTTCAAGGTTGATAGAGTCGCCCTGAACCGATTTTTCAATCGGAGTTACCATGGAAAACAGGTAACCGTTGTTCATGTACATGGACTTGATATCAGAATCGTCTTCTTTACCGCCGTCTTCTCCAACTTTTTTGTTGAATCCTACAGCGTCGTAAACATCACCGGTTTTGTAACCGAGAACGCGCGATAAATATTCTGTAGAAAATGCTGAATTCCCAAGGAAATTAATATCGCCGATGTAATACTTTTTGCCTTCATTCAGTTTGATGTTGATTTCATACTGATTATCAGGATTTCTCCAAACGGAATCTGAAACAATTTTCATGTCCCTGAAACCCAGAGAGTTGTAATAGTTCACAAGATTCTGCTTGTCTTCTTCATATTTCTCCTGAACGAATTTTGAAGGCTTCAGAATGCCACGGATTCCAAATCTTTTCTGTTTGGTATCTTTCAGTGCTTTGCTGCGAAGTTTGCGGTCGGTCACGCTTTCGTTTCCTTCAAATTCAATATGGGCAATTTTTACTCTTTTGCCTTTATCAACTTCAATAGTCCAGTCCACAAGGTTAGGATCTTCTGCGTTGGCTTTTTCGTTGATTTTAATATTCGCATCAGCAAAACCTTTCTTAATATATTCCTGCGGAATGTTGTGATTAAGGTTAGAGATAAGGTTTTGGGTGATTTTTGTTCCTGGTTTCAGGTTATTGTCTTTCGCAAGTTTTTCACTTTTCGATTTCCCAATTCCTTTCCCTTCAAACGTAACCGCACCCAATTCCTTAAGATCCTGAAGATTAAATCTCAGGATAATATTATTGCCTTCAATGCTCTGCACATAAACTTCTACCTCAGAAAACTGTTCCGTTTCCCAAAGTTTTTTAATAGCATTGCTGATTTTTTGCCCCGGAATTTCAACAGTTTCATTTTTATTGAGTCCGGTAAATCTTAAAATCTGCGCGGCAGTATATTTTTTAACTCCATCAACCACGATGTCTTTCAGGATGTAGCTTCCGGTCTGAGTTTCGGCCACGACAGGATTGTTGTCCTGAACTTCGGGCGGTGTAACCTGTCCATAGAAATGAGCCGAAGCTACGAACATGATGATGGGTAAGAATTTAAACTTCATTGTATCTTTCTAACTAATCTTATTATTTTCTTGATCAAGCTGATCGCTTGTTTTGCCGAACCGGCGCTCTTTATTCTGATAATTGTAAATGCACTCGAAAAAATTCTCTTTCGAAAAATCCGGCCAAAGAACATCCAGAAACTGCAACTCGGCATAGGCAATTTGCCACAGCAAAAAGTTACTGATGCGAACTTCTCCACTGGTGCGGATAAGCAAGTCTACAGGTGGAAAATCTTTGGTGTACAGATTTTTTTCAAACAGTTCTTCGTTAATATCTTCTTCAGATATTTTTCCGTTTTTCACCTGCGAACAGATTTTTTTCACAGCCGAAAGGATTTCCTTTTGCGAACCGTACGACAAAGCGAGAACCAAATTTCCTCTTGTATTGTTTTTTGTAATATCTACTACATGAAGCAGTTGATCTCTAACCAGCTCCGGAAGCTTTTCGATATCACCGATTACATGCATCCGAAGACCTTTTGTGAAAATATCTTCCGCTTCCAGAAGCAAAGTTTCTGAAAGCAAACTCATCAGTGAACTTACTTCTTCCTTCGGGCGGCTCCAGTTTTCAGACGAAAAAGTGTACAACGTTAAATACGGAATATGAATTTCGTTGCAGGCATTAATGGCATTACGCACTGCTTCAATTGCATTGCGGTGCCCAAAAGTACGCTCTTCACCCTTAGATTTTGCCCAACGTCCATTGCCGTCCATAATAATGGCGACATGCTGCGGAAGTTTCTGCGGATTTATTTTAGACTTGAATGATTCCATATTAATCACAGTAACAAGGCGGTCTTCCGAATGAGTATGATAAACCAATCGTCATAGAGTTTACCCAATCTTTTGATTGAATATTGCCAAGTTGGCGACTTTCGAGGTATTGCTGTGCTCTTTCGTTGGCTACATTAATGTACGGTTCTTCCTGAAGCAATGATTGATTGGGATTTGCAGTACCTGCAAAATCTTTATTGTAGGTCTGCTTCATATTCTTATCATCAATCATACTGTAGTCAATAGAATCAGAGAAAGTAGGACGAAACATGAATTCACCAAAAAGCGCCCAGTTGTAGTTGAATTTGTATTTCAGACCAACACCGAAAGGCACCGCAAAAGTCATTTTATTTGATGAAATATAATCAGGCGTAGAAACAAAATTCTGCTCCGATGTAGGCGCTATTGCAGTTCCTCCTGCATCACGACGGAAATCATGATCCAATACTACCTGCGGGGTATTTACAATCATCGCACCAATACCACCAAAAACATAAGGGCTTATCATGCTTCTCTGTTCGTCGTTTACAGGGAAAAAGTTGTATTCGAAAATAGCATCAGCTTCAATCGCAGAGTTCGTTCCCCAAAATCCTCTCTGTCGACGGTAATCTTCTTTTGCAACAGCATCTACAAACTGTATATGGCTGTACCCAACATTGAAACGAAGCGTTTGATAAGGATTAAAATTCATACGGTACAAAATACCACCGTAAAAGGGCAAACCATAATCTGCAAGGTTATCGAGAATCGGCTTTTGCAGAACGTAATTGGTACGTCCAATATCGCCTACTAAATTACTGATTCCGAGCTGAACACCAATTTCATGACGCTGGGCTTTATAACCAGACGGAAAAATCAGAATAAGGAGCAACGATAAAACTATTTTTCTAACCATTGAAGGTGCTTCAGCTGTTTTCATGAACAATTTTGCAAATATAAAACATTTTTATGTTTAGGAAGTTCTTAATATTTAGTTAAATAACTCCAAAAAACCTTAATTTTTCTGAGATAAAAACGTGGTTTTGTTTTTTTTATTCTTTCCAAAAATAAAACCCTCATTTCTAAGGGTTTCAGTTGTTGATTATTTCCGGTTGAACAGAGTTCGAAGTTTATTTCTGACCTTAATTAGGAATGGCTCCTCATAATTTTTGTCTTCGTCAAAATATCCGTAGCCATAACCATAGCCGTAACCATAGCCGTAACCTTGCTTCACGAAGTAATCGTTGTACACAAGTCCGATATGTGCTGCTTCTTTATTATGATATTTTTCTGCAATCATTTTGAGCATGTATTTTTCTGTGTACTCATGTCGAACCACATAAATACTTGCATCGGCGTGCTTCATCAATTCGAAAGAGTCAGCAACCAATCCAACCGGTGGCGAATCGATAATCACAAAATCGTAATCGTTTCTAAGGCTTTCAATGAAATCTACATTTTTCTGACTCATTAAAATCTCCGAAGGATTTGGTGGAATCGGACCGGAAGTTGCCACATGCAGAGCGGGAACTTTTGTTTGATTGATAATGGTTTCCTTATCCACTTCTCCGGTAAGATAATTGGAGATTCCGTACTTATTGTCGATCTTGAAATCGCCAAAAATCTTAGGTTTTCTCAAATCCATTCCAAGAAGAATAGTTTTTTTACCACTAAGCGCCAAGACCGAAGCAATATTAATGGAAGTAAAAGTTTTCCCTTCACCTCCTACAGATGAAGTAACCACAATAACCTGACATTTGCTGTCGTCACCATAAAGGAAACGCAGATTAGCGCGTATACCGCGGAAAGCTTCTGAAATTGAAGATTTAGGCTGCTCGATAACCACAAGATTGTTATCGTGATTATTTTTACCGATAACGCCAAGCAAAGGTATTTTAGTGGCTTGAAGGAGTTCTTTAATATTTCTGATTCTGTTATCCAAAACTTCCCCAACAAACAATAAAAGCAGCGGTAATAGTAACAATCCACCCATAATTCCATATTGGGTACGCTGAACATTAGGCGCAATAGGTCCTTGCCCCAAGTTTTTCGCAGGGTCAATTACCGTTAAATCCGACTTATTGGTTGCAACACGCATCTGAGTTTCAGCCTGCTTAGAAAGCAAAGTGTTATATGTGGTCTCAATAATATTATAACCGCGCTGAACATCCAGAAATCGCCGTTGCTGTTCCGGGAAACTGGCCAGAGAGGCATCTGCCTGATTTATTTGGTTATTGAGCTGCTGAAGTTGGCCATAATATGTACTATAATATCTTGAAAGGCTGTTCTGAGAATTCCCGCGTGCCTCACTGATTAAGCGGTTGATTTCCCTCATGGGCTCTGAATCTGGCGTGTAAATAGTGGCAAGCTCTCTTCTTTTGGCATAAAGCGATTTCAGTTCAGAAACAGTTGCGGTAAACATACCGTCTTCTACACCTGCTGCGTTCAAGCTTATTATTCTATCCAGGTTGTCGGAAGCCATAGTATTTCGGATGGAATTCAAAGAATTAATCCTTGTTAGAAGTGCGGCACGTTCAGACTCTAACTGATTAATTTTCTCTAGTGTTTTTAAGTCTTTCCCTTCAATATCGTAAAGCCTTTCATTTACTTTAACCTGGTTAAGTTTCTGCCCTGCAGAATCAAGCTTTCTCCTTATTTCACTTAGATTTTGTGCTATATATTCAGCAGTATTTTTATCAACTGTGTTTTGGTCAATCAGCCTTTTGTTCTTCAAGACTTCGACGGAAGTATTAAGGAAATTGACGGTGCTGTTCAGATTATATCCCCGTTTCGAGATAATCATAATAGATCCAATTTCAGGATCAAACGCTACGTCTGTCGTTGCAACAATCGCATTCACCGCTTGGTTTACAGTAACAAGAGTGATAATTACATTTTCAAACTTAATGTTGCTGGGTGTATTATTCTTCACCAATCGAAACTTCAGATTAGGAGTTTCATACCATTGGTTGACTGCAATAATTTTATTTGCCGGTCTTCCAAACGCTGAAATCCTCTCGAATGCTTCGGAATTGTAATTATAAAGATTTGTGCTGTGTCCTTCTTCTGGTAAAACAATCTCGTATCGGTCTCCACCTTTTGGAACAAGAGTAATAGGATAATTAACTTGCTGTAGATGATTCTTATCAATCTCTAAAAACACGGGCGAATCAAAGCGATCAAGATAGGTTGTTTTAATTAAACCTTTGGTTGAATAATTAGTATAGAGATTGAGTTCTTTAACCAAATATTCGTTATGACTTCTGGATAAAAGCATTTTTTTAAGCAGAATACCGTCCTGGTTTCCGCTTTGGCCCCAAATGAAATTAATAGACTGATTGGGAGTAAAGTAGCTTGCCGTATTACTGGAAATACTGAGCGATAGATTTGAGGCATAGATTCTTTCGGCATAATACTTACTGTAAAACCAGCCAATAGCATAACCCAAAATACCCATCAGCACAAACCAATACCAGTTATTCAGTACTCTTCTGACAAAATGCACAGGATCAAAAAAGGAAAATGATCCCACTTTTTCCTTGGTCGTGGAAGTCTCTTTAATATTTTCTTTTTCCGGAATCATTCTATAATCTTGTGAGAAGTAAGTAAATAGACATTGCTGTAGTAAGCAAACTTACACCCGTTGTAAGCGTCTGAATAGGATCTTTCCCGAAACCGTTAAGGTTTTTCGCTCTGGTTTCCAGAAAAATTTCATCCCCGTTTTGAACCCAGTAATATGGAGAATTCATGGCATCTTCACGGGTGAGATCAATCCTCGCAATCTTGATTCCTTCGGGATATTTCCTGTGAATTCTAATATTGGTACGGTCGACAGTTCTATTAAGTCCGCCGTTAATAGCAAGCGCTTCTGTAAGTGTAAGTGTGTTTTTATGGGTAGTTTTTTCTCCTGTCATCCCAACTGTTTCTGTGTCGCCAAGGATATAGTAAGTAATCCCGTCGATGTTCAGCCTAACTTCTGATTTCCCTTCCAGAAAGTTCTCATTCACTCTGTCCTGAATTTCCTGTGTGAGTTCTTCAATTGTTTTGCCTTCAGCAGGAATAAATCCAATCCCAAACACATATATCTCGCCTACTGAGTTTACTTTCAAACCATTAAAATAGATTCTTGCATTTCCTCCGGACCCTCCTGATCCACCGATACCACCTGCTCCAGCAACCTGAACGCCACCTGCTCCAGAGTTTTGTGAAGCATTGAGATTTGAATAAAACTGTGCAGCATCGCCTTTAGGCGTTGTCACAATGTTTAAAGTAAGCAAATCATTCTTGGTGATTCTGTATTGCGTATGGTTATAGGGAACAAGACCTTCTTCGTTGATAACCAATGTTTCGCTAGGCTGCAAATATCTTACGTCCTTAGTCGTAACACAAGAAGTTACCGTAAAACCTAGAACCAAAAGACAAAGCAGTTTTAAGTATTTCATCATTTATATTTTCGCTACAAAAATAGCATTTTAAGTTAGATTTTAGTAAACCTCTGTACTACATTAGGAATATAAGCTCCTACGAACCCAACGGAAACAACAATCAGCAAAAGAATATTCACATTCAGATGCCTGAAATAATACGCGATAAATACAATAAAAATGTAATAAAGTAATATATAAAATGTTGATCTGCGGTGCGAAAGCCCTAGCTGCAGAAGTTTATGGTGGATATGATTCTTATCGGCTTCAAAAGGTGATTTTTTTGTTGCCAACCTTATGATAATAACATTGAGGGTATCAACAATCGGTAAAATCAGAATAGCGACTGCGATGGCTGGCGCAGATTGCAAGAAATATCTCGGCACGCCCGGCAACTCTTTATCAATAAAAATATCAATAAAACAAACTGCAGTAAAAGCAAGCAGAAAACCCAGCAGCATGGATCCGGTATCACCCATAAAGATTTTCAAAGTCCGATAATTGGATAGATTATAATAAAGAAATCCTAGTACAGCGCCAATAATTACTGATGAAAGCACCACTAGAGGATAATTGTACTCGCCAAGTCGGAAATAACTGACACCGAAGAAAAAGCTGCAGAGAATCGAATAACCTCCTGCAAGGCCATCAATACCATCAATAAGATTAAAGGCGTTAATGAGGATGATAAAAGTGAAAATCGTAAACAGAACACTGAAAAAATAATTCAGTTCATAAACGCCAAAAACTCCGAACAGGTTTGTTATACGAACATCCGAACCAATAACAATCAGAGCTGAAACCAGTATCTGCGCCAATAGTTTTTTATAAGCCCTCATTACAACAATATCATCCATCACACCGATGTACAACAGGACAATTAAAGATGCAAAGAGAAATTTGTAAAGTTCAAAAAGTTCAAAAGCAAAAATTGAGGCGCATATGCCGATAGCATAAAAGAGGGCAATACCGCCAAGATTGGGGATTTTACGCAGATGCGAACTGCGAACTCCCGGCTCGTCCATCAGGTTTTTTCTACGGGAAATTTTTACAATTGTCGGGATCGAAAAATAGGTAATCAGCAACGAAAACAAAAATCCCAGGACCAGCTTTATGTAGAAAAGCGGAATGCCAAAGGTTAATACATCAATTGCTCTTATATCATCCATGTTACCAAAGTACATTATCATATTTCCCGTAGGTAAAGCGCGCCCTGTCTGCATTTACCCGCGAGAAGAGGAAGCTGTATCCCAGAAAATAAGCTATCAATACAAATTTGAGTGTAATCCGCAACTGCTCTCCTACGGCTTTCACAATTCCGGGAACCGCAAAATAGCCGGCCATTGCTATATAAACTCCTGGAAGTCTTGTCGCAAAAATAGTATTCCCACGGAAGATATAGTATAAACAATAACCGAAAAGTGCAAGATTTCGGTAATATTCGTAATAGGCAATTTTCCTTTGTGCCGTTTTATCGAAGAGAAGAATAAATACGATAAAGAAAATATTGATAAAATCTCCTGCACCTGTTTCAAGCTCCCCTCCATAATAGTGGTCCTGTGAGTAACCTTCATAAGCGTTGGCAACATCAGCCGGCGTAAGTGAAGTGATGAGACCGCCAAAAAGATTATAAACTTCAAACGGTGCTAATAATACAGAGGTAATAAGAAGGGGAATCCAGTGCCTGTTCATAAATGGCAAAGTGGCAATCCAGTATGCGGGCAGAAAAATTACAGTGGATTTATGCATACCGAGCGCGATAAACATACAGATAAGAAATCCTTTTAAGTTTCTGGAAATAATGTAACGTAAAGAATACACACATATTGCCGTTCCTAAACCCTGTCGCATCTGTCCACTGTCCGTGAAAAAGTAAATGGCCATGAAGTAAAACAGCATACTTAAGGCGGGAATTTCTGAATATTGTAAAAAAGTCTTAAGTTGTGTAGTAACAGAAATAATGGCCATCGTAAATGTGACCGCATAAAACGGAAGCTGAAAATCGTAGTAAAGTTTATTAATCAAAACAAACAGCCACTCGATTTCCATAGAATTGGGCTGAAAAGTCGCCTTTCGCCAAACATCAAGATAGGTGGTGTAATTGGGAAACCCGAAACGATACATTCGCGAATAAACCGGATAATCTGCTCCAACATCGGATCTTCCACCCGCCATGATTATCATGAGAACAGCTGCAAAAATCAGAAGCCTGTTCATATCAGTTTTCTGCATGCGCTCGTGCGTTGCGAAAGCAAAAAGCAGCACGCCAAAAATAATAAGATAAACAGGATGTAAAATTGCCATTTATTTTAACTCAGAACTATAATTCCTTCAAATATAAACTGTTAAATAATTTTTCTGATGACACCTTCCAACCCGAAAAAATACAACCCATAATAAACTTTCTTCTTAAAAGGTAATGTCGAAAAATAGTTTTTGCCAAACCTATTATACTTCATCAAATCTTTTAGTGAAATCCCGCGTTCGCTCATAAATCTTTTTACCGAAGCCGACATATTTCTGTAAACAGAATCATCTTTCACAAATGCAAGATAGGCCAGAAAAGTGTATACACCCTCTAAAATCTGAAAATTTTTCAAATCGGCTTTTTTTTCTGAGTATTGGGAATCGGCAAAAGCATTTTCCACATCTTTTACCGCATTTAGAATATCCAAACCTTTTTCCGTATGGCTTTTGGTGATTGAGTCTGTTCTTTCTAAATACTGGTAATGATAATTTTGAGTCTGAGCCAGAATTCTACATTCCAACAACAGTTGCGGAATGAGCTGAATGTCCTCGAAATGAATTCCTTTCTTAAATCTTTTAGTTTTAAAAAGATCTTTGTGGAAAAGTTTATTGCACGCAAAGTAACTCATATCTGAAAACACGGAAAAGTTTTCTTCCAGAACAATTTTTTCCGCCATATTCGGAATTTGGGTGAGTTTTTGGGTAACCTTTCCGTTTTCATCAACCTTTTGAAGATTGCAGATTACCATTTCTGCAGAATGCTTTAACGCAAGCTGATGCATTTCTTCAAACATGGTTTCCGAAACATAATCATCACTGTCCACAAAACCGATAAAATCTCCTGTAGCACGGTCTAATCCAAAATTTCTGGCGTCACTCAGTCCTCCGTTTTCCTTTTGAAAACTCTTAATTTTCAAAGGAAATTTTTCCTGAAATTCATCAATAATCTGCTGCGAACCATCCGTGGAACCGTCGTTTACAACAATAATTTCCAGCTCGTCGAGTGTTTGTTTCACCAAAGACTGAAGACATTTTGCAAGATATCTTTCAACATTGTATACCGGAACAATTACGGAGACTTTCGGCATTACGGATTCACTTTTTTGTAGAGATAATAATCCTGTCCGATCGCACGGATTCCATAAACAATTTTCAGAATCTGCGGTGCAGAATCGTACACTTCCTGAATCGGATATTCTTTTACCAACTTATAATTCGTGTTGAAATAATCCATCTCGCCGGGACGAACGCGGTAATAAGTGTTTTCTGTTCCAGGTTTATGTATAATCGAAACAACATAATCCGGTTTAAATTTTTTAACAGAATTAATCCACCAATAATTTTCGTCCTTTATAATCTCATCGGTTATTTGTTCTTCAACCAGCCCAACCTCATCGTACGTGTAAAGCCCGGTGTAGAAAGGAATTTTCCCTGCTGGCTCCAAAATAATCGATTTGGAAATATCAGTTTGATCTTTTTCTAAATCGCGTGCAATTCCCATTCTTTGCTTGGTTTCCATAAACCCAATTGCGTACGATTGCACCCATTGGAAACTATAGAGTCCAGCAGCAAAAATCAGCATTAAAGGCAACGTTTTCTTAAGATATTTACCTGAAAAATTCAAAAAGAAAAAGAAAAGCGCGGCAAACATGAACGCTCTTGGCAACCAGTAATACCAGTCAAAATGTGCTTTGAAAACAATAAAAACCGTAAGTTTCAGGAAGGCAAAACCAAGAACAGCGAAATAGAAAACTTTGTGCTTAAATGCTATTCTTAAGCTTTTCGCAACTTTAACCGAAATGAAAATCATAAACAGAACAAACGCAAAAAACAGAATCAAAGAAAAATTACCGGATTTCCTAAGTAAACCACCATAATACGCGGCCTGATAAAAATACTGATCAATAGAAAAATGATGATTTAAACCTTTATATGCAACTTTTTTAGCGGTTATGGTGTGATTTACCAAATTTCCGAAATACAAAAAGTTGAACAGAACAACTGTGCCTAAGCCAATTGCTCCACCAAGAATAAATCTGAAGTTTATTTTTCTTTTCAGAATTAGGTCAGCCAAAAACATCACACCTAGAAAAATCACGGTGTCAATTCTTGTCCAAAGCATCAGAAAAGGAAAAACAAAAAATGCCCAGTTTCGGTTTTGGTAAAGTCCATAGTACAGAAGTCCGCCATACAAGAAAAACAAAATTCCGTACTCCATGCCTAAGAAAGATGCAGTAAGAGCGGGCGGAACAAGGTTGAGCAAAACTACAAACCAGAAAATTTTCTGCCTGTCTTCAAAGAATGTTTTTGCAAGGAATAAACTTCCCATCGCAAACATAAACGAGCTGAAAATCAGCAGCGGATACATAAAATACTTTCCAAGCAGCAATTGAAAAAATGCTGAAACCAGCACATAAAGATGTGTAGTTGATGCAGAAATCTTCTCTTCTCCATTAAAACCAATCACTCCGTAATCAACAAGGTTTTTGGCCACTCTCCAGGTAATAAACGAGTCTTCCTGTATATGCATCGTGAAAAAAAGCGGAATTTTCACTAACACAACAAGTAGGATCAGAAACCAGTTCTTTGTGTAAAATGTATCATTATCCCTCATCACAATTGAAGAATTTGAATTTTTTATTTACTTGAAGATTTATCGGAAAATTGAAAAGAAAGTAAAAGATAGTTTTTCATCATTTGTTTGCGTTTTGTGTGTGTTTATTTCAAAAATCTGCGGTTAATGCTTCCGCGAAGCGCATCATCATAATCTTCGCGCGAACAGGGAACCCAGTCTTCCGGAGCTTCACTGTTGCCAAAATACCAAACATTTGAAAAAGTTTCGCGGTGGAAAGCGTATTGATCTTCTCCCGCCATCACCCAAAAAGTTTCATAATCCTCTTCTTTGGGATGCGATCTTCGGATATTAACTCCTTCAATCAAATACCATAACATCTGCGCAAGAAGCTGATGGTTAAGGAAATTGTCCGTTTCAAAATTATAATTGAAAATCCCTGCAGATTTCAGGTTTTTACTAAGTCCGATTTCCATCATATACTGACAAATTTCGCGTCGGTTTAAACCGTTCACTTGTGGATGAGTGGAAAACGCATCAGCAAAACTTTCTACCGCATCGCAGTTTACCGTTACCAAATCGGCATTTCGGAAAAAAGGTTCTGTTTTTTCTGTGCTGTTCATCATTTCAGCAAGTCGTACGATATCAAAATCTACTTCTTTAATCAGCTTAACCGAATCTGTTTCGTTCAGATGCTTCTGATAACCAAGTAAATGGAAATTCTTTATACTGAAATTTTTAGTACTGAAAATCCGGTTCAGAAAATTCTTTTCATTAATTTCTTCACCTTCTCCTGTCAAAGAAACCACGTTGGAAATGTGGGTATAATTGATGTTTTTCTGATGAAAATTTAACGCTGAAAACAGGGAAAACGCTAAATCGTTACTTCCTCCGATAATTATTGGAAACGCATTTTTATAGTGACATGAGGAAAGAACTTCCTGAAGAACGTAATGAGTATCTTCCGCCGAACGCCCGGAAACCAAATCGCCTAAATCACAAATTGGAATTTCAAAATCGAGTTTGGAAAGTCGGTAGAAAATCTTTCTTATCTGCGTAAAATCCTGAACTTCAGCGCCGTAACCTGCTCCACGAAAATCAGAAACAAAAAGCAATACGATCCCGCTTTCAGGAATTTCTTCCTGAAGCAGATTTCCAATTTGCCAGTTTTCGGTTCGGAAAGTTTTGGGCGGAATGATAAAGTCCTGAAAATCCACAGTTTTCTTGTGTTTAAAAGTTCAGCATGCAAATTAACTAAAAAAAGGTACAACCTTTAGAGCAAGCTCATCAAAACCTGCGTACTATTTCTTTTTGGTCGCAGTTTTTTTAGTCGTAGTCTTTTTTGAAGCAGGTTTTTTCGCAGCGGCTTTCTTTTCTTTGAAAGCATTTTTATCCTGCGCTGTAATCCATTTCTTAACTTCTTCCAAGCTTACTTCTTTCAGTTCTTCGGGAGTAAATTTCTCATCCTGTTTATTCTTCGGAATTTTGAAATTCTCTTTCCCGAATTTGATGAATGGTCCCCATCTGCCGTTTTCAATGGAAATTTTTTCTTTCTCCCATTGTTGAATATAACGGTTTGCTTCTTTTTCAATTTTAGCGGCTATCAGTTCGTGAATTTCGGTTTCGGTCAGATTATCGAAATCATATTTTTTAGGAACATTCACGTACATATCTTTATACTTCACGAATGGTCCAAATCTTCCGGTTCCTTTTGTTACCGGTTCGCCTTTATAGGTAGCAACCGGTGCATCAGCTTTAATTTTTTCGCGGATAAATTCTTCAGCAATGCTTTGGTCAACCGTGAAAGGATCCGTTCCTCTTCCTAAAGAAATAAAAGTTTCTCCCCATTTAACGTATGGCCCGTAACGACCAACTCCAACGGAAACTGTTTTTCCTTCATATTCATTCAAGTCGAAAGGAATTTTAAAAAGTTCGAGCGCTTCTTCAAGGGAAACTGTAGCAATATTCTGATGCGGAAGCAATGAAGCAAACGTTGGCTTTTCCTCATCATCACTTTCACCAATCTGAATCATTGCACCGTAACGACCCATTCTTGCATAAACGTTTTTACCGGTTTTTGGATCGGTTCCCAGTTTTCTCTCGCCGGTTGCGCGTTCTGCATTTTCTTCAACATCTTCAATTTTAGGATGGAAATCTTTATAGAAATCACCTAAAACTTTTTTCCATTTTTCAGTTCCGCTTGCGATATCATCGAAGTCCTGCTCTACTTTTGCGGTAAATCCGTAATCCAGAATTTCCGCAAAATTATTGGTGAGGAAATCGTTCACCACTTCACCAATGTCAGTCGGAACAAACTTATTTTTATCTCCACCGAATTTTTCAGTGAGCATTTCTTTTTTAATATCTGATCCGGAAAGCGACATCTTCAGAATATCTCTTTCCTGCGGTTCAATTTCGCGTTTGTCAACATATTCGCGATTCTGGATGGTTTGAATGGTCGGAGCGTACGTTGACGGACGTCCAATTCCTAATTCTTCCAGTTTTTTCACCAATCCGGCTTCTGTATATCTTGCTGAAGGTTTAGTGAATTTTTCTGTGGAAACAATCTGTTTGAAACTCAATTCTTCTCCTACTTCAACTTTTGGAAGCAGTTTTTCGTTGTCTTCCACATCTTCGTCATCATTCTTTGTAATGCCGTAAACTTTCAAAAATCCGTCGAAAACAATCACTTCGCCCTGCGCTTCAAAATTCTGCGGAAGTTTAGGATCTCCAATTTCAATAATGGTTTTTTCAATTTCTGCATTAGACATTTGAGAAGCCAACGTTCTCTTATATATCAACTGATAAAGCTTGTTCAGTTGTGCATCTCCAATCGATTTTACTGAAAAATCAGTTGGACGGATCGCTTCGTGAGCTTCCTGCGCCGATGCAGATTTTGTCGTGTAGTTTCTTGGTTTAGAATATTTTTCGCCAAACTCTGAAATAATCTGAGATTTTGCTCCGTTGATTGCGTCCTGAGAAAGATTGACAGAATCGGTTCTCATATAAGTAATAAAACCTTCCTCATAAAGTCGCTGTGCTACACGCATTGTTGTTGTAACGCCGTAACCAAGTCGGTTGGAAGCTTCCTGCTGCAACGTTGATGTGGTAAACGGAGCCGATGCAGAACGGGTGCCCGGTTTTTTCTCAACATTAAGAACTTTGAAGCTGGTTTCTTTGGCAAGTTCCAGAAAAGATTCTGCTTCTTGTTCCGTTGGGAAATCTTTCTTTGTTTTCGCAGCAATATCCTGTTTTGAACTGTTTACAAACACTCCTTCCATTTTGAAGGAGGATTTTGGCTTAAAATTTCTTATTTCCAGTTCGCGCTCAACAATAAGTCGCACCGCAACGGACTGCACTCTTCCTGCAGAAAGTCCGGTTTTCACTTTTTTCCAAAGTACAGGTGACATTTCGAAACCTACAATTCTGTCCAGAACTCTTCTCGCTTGTTGTGCGTTAACTAAATTCTGATCGATGGTCCGCGGATTTTCAATAGCTTTTAAGATTGCATTTTTTGTAATCTCATGAAAAACAATGCGTTTCGTATTGTCGTCTTTTAGTTTCAGTTCCTGTGCAAGATGCCATGCAATTGCCTCTCCTTCACGGTCTTCATCGGAAGCCAGCCAAACCATATCGGCTTTCTTTACGGCATCTTTCAGCTCTGCGACAATCTTCTTTTTATCGGCAGAAACTTCATAATCCGGCGTGAAAGTAGAAAGGTCAATACCCATTCCTTTCTTAGGCAGATCGCGAATGTGTCCGAAGCTGGACTTCACCTGAAAATCGCTTCCAAGGTACTTCTGAATGGTTTTGGCTTTCGCTGGAGATTCGACAATTACTAAATTTTTTGACATCCGAGAATTTTTTGCAAAAGTAGAATTTTTTTTATAGCTGCCAATTTTTGGTCAATTTCACTGTTAACTGTACCACGATAATTTCTCATCTTTTACATGTATTTTTGCATTACCGAAACGTTTTGAAAAACTTTATTAAAAATTCGCTCCACAGCCAGAAAGTCTTCTACAGATACTTTCGGAAGAAAGGTTTGCGGCGTTTCATTAAGGAAAACATCCTGGAATCCGACGGCAGTAACGAAACCAAAGCAAAATCGATTGCGTTGGGCGTCTTTATTGGTTTATCACCATTTTGGGGACTTCATTTCGTACTCGCAGTTTTTCTGTCAACTGTTTTTAAGCTCAACAAAGTTCTCACCTTCATGTTTACCAATATAAGTTTGCCGCCACTTATACCTTTTATTATATATGGCTCAATAAAAATTGGCGAGTTTTTTATCGGAGGAAATGCTCTGGATTTCAGCCAGAAAATTACTATGGAAACCATCAAAAGCAACCTGCTGCAATACACAGTTGGAAGTCTTATTCTTTCTGCCGTTTGTGCAGTACTGATCGGTGTTTTCTCTTACTTCATCATGCAGAAAACCACATCAGCCAAATGATGCGTTAATTTACAGATATTTAGCAAAGTAAATCCGTCAAAATTCACTATATTCGCACACTAAATTTTTCGATTAGAATAGACTGAAAATGAAGAAGTTTAACGAATACAAAAACCTTGATTTAACCGCCGTTGCCGACGGTGTTTCCAAATTCTGGAACGATAATGATACCTTCAGAAAATCGGTTGAAATCCGCGAAGGACAGCCGGAATATGTGTTTTACGAAGGACCGCCTTCTGCGAACGGGATGCCGGGAATTCACCACGTAATGGCGCGCGCGATTAAGGATATTTTCTGCCGATTCCAGACGCAGAACGGAAAAAAAGTATTCAGAAAAGCCGGTTGGGATACGCACGGTTTGCCAATAGAACTGGGCGTTGAGAAGGAACTCGGCATCACCAAAGAAGACATCGGAACCAAGATTTCCGTGGAAGATTATAACAAAGCGTGCCGCGAAGCCGTGATGCGCTACACCGACGTGTGGAACGACCTTACCGAGAAAATCGGTTACTGGGTGGATCTGGATGATCCTTACATCACCTACGAACCGAAATATATGGAAACCGTTTGGTGGCTGCTGAAGCAACTGTACGACAAAGGTCTGCTTTACAAGGGTTACACCATTCAGCCTTATTCTCCAAAAGCAGGAACCGGACTATCCTCGCACGAACTGAATCAACCCGGAACGTATCGTGATGTTTCTGATACAACCGTGGTTGCACAGTTCAAAGTAAAAAAACTGTCTGATGCGTGCAGTAAAAAACTTGAGACAGGAAGCATCAATGCCTGTGATATAGCCGAAAATACTTGCGGTGGCGCAACACACTGGGCAGAATTCGATAAAGAAAATCAACAGCCAATCCATATTTTAGCCTGGACGACAACACCGTGGACTTTACCTTCCAACACCGCGTTGGCCGTAGGCAGAGACATTGAATATGTTCTGGTAAAAACCTTCAATCAATATACGTTTGAACCAATCAATGTGGTTTTGGCGAGAGTTCTTCTGGAGAAAAATTTCGGTAAAAAGTATGTAGTTGGAACTGATGAAGATTTCAAGAATTACACTTCTGAAAGCAAAACGATTCCTTACCAGATTTTAGCAGAATTTACTGGTGAAGATTTAGCAGGAACCGAATACGAACAGCTCGTTCCGTGGTTTTTACCTGCTGAAAATCAGGAGAATGCGTTCAAAGTTATCATTGGAGATTTTGTAACAACGGAAGACGGAACCGGAATCGTGCACATTGCGCCGACTTTTGGTGCGGATGACGCCCGCGTTGGAAAAGAAAACGGCATACCGCCGATGTTGGTGAAGGACGAAAACGACAATCTGGTGCCTTTGGTGGACCTTCAGGGAAGATTTCTGAAAGGAGAAAATGTGCCTGAAGTTTTCGCAGGAAAATACATCAAAAACGAATATTACGATGACGGAACCGCGCCCGAAAAATCCTGGGATGTGGAACTCGCCATCCTTCTGAAAACCGAAAACAAGGCCTTTAAGGTCGAGAAATATGTTCACAGTTATCCGCATTGCTGGAGAACCGACAAGCCGGTGCTTTACTATCCGCTGGATTCGTGGTTTGTAAAAATGACCGACAAACGTCAGCGTTTGGTGGAGCTCAACGAAACCATCAACTGGAAGCCAAAATCTACCGGTGAAGGGCGTTTTGCAAACTGGTTGGAAAATGTGAACGACTGGAACCTTTCCCGCTCAAGATATTGGGGAATTCCTTTACCAATTTGGAGAACGGAGGATTTGAAGGAAGAAAAAGCCATCGGTTCCGTGGAGGAACTGATTGCGGAAGTGGAGAAATCTATCGCTGCCGGTTTGATGACCAAAAATCCGTTTGAAGGTTTTGAGGTTGGAAATATGTCCGCTGAAAACTACGCGAAAGTTGATCTTCATAAAAATTATGTGGATGAAATCATTCTCGTTTCAGATTCAGGCAAGCCGATGAAGCGCGAAAGCGACCTGATAGACGTTTGGTTCGATTCCGGTTCAATGCCGTATGCGCAGCTTCACTATCCTTTCGAAAACAGGGAAATGATCGACGAAGGTCACGCATTCCCTGCAGATTTCATTGCGGAAGGTGTGGATCAGACCCGTGGTTGGTTCTATACACTTCACGCAATTGCGACGGCAGTTTTTGATTCGGTTGCATATAAAAACGTAGTTTCCAACGGTTTGGTTCTCGACAAAAACGGACAGAAAATGTCGAAACGTCTTGGAAATGCCGTGGATCCGTTTGAAACGCTTGCGAAATACGGTCCGGATGCGACGAGATGGTATATGATTTCCAACGCGAATCCATGGGAAAACCTGAAATTCGATGTCGAAGGCATTGATGAACTCCGCCGTAAATTTTTCGGAACGCTCTACAACACCTACTCGTTCTTTGCACTTTACGCGAATGTGGACGGATTTAAATACGAAGAAACTGAAGTGGAAAACCGTCCGGAAATCGACCGATGGATTCTTTCTGAACTGAATCTTCTCATCAAAGACGTTACTGAATTCTACGAAGATTATGAACCAACGAAAGTGGCTAGAGCCATCAATACTTTTGTAAACGATAACTTAAGTAACTGGTACGTAAGACTTTGTCGCCGTCGTTTCTGGAAAGGCGATTACTCGGAAGACAAAATCTCGGCTTATCAAACTTTATACACCTGTCTGGAAACCGTAGCGAAACTTTCCGCACCAATTGCGCCGTTCTTTATGGATCAATTGTTCCAGGATCTGAACGCCGTGACCGGAAAAGAAAGCCAAACTTCGGTCCACCTTACCGATTTCCCGGTTGCAGATGAATCTAAAATCGACACGGATCTGGTCGAAAAAACGCATCTGGCGCAAACCATCACTTCAATGGTTTTTTCGTTGAGGAAAAAAGAAAACATCAAGGTTCGTCAGCCGCTTCAAAAAGTAATGATTCCGGTTTTGGACAAGAAAACGGAGGAACAGATTCTGGCAGTTTCAGATCTCATCAAACAGGAAGTGAACGTGAAGGAACTTCAGCTTATCAACGCTGAAGAAGCTTCACATCTCATTGTAAAACAGATCAAACCGAATTTCAAAACCCTTGGTGCGAAACTCGGAAAAGATATGAAAACTGTTGCTGCGGAAATCAACGCAATGACTTCCGAGCAGATTTCAAACCTGGAAAAAGATGGAAAAATGACGATCGCCGGACACGATATCGGACTGGAAGATGTGGAAATTTTCACCAAAGACATCCCGGGATGGACTGTTACCAGCGAAGGAAAACTAACTGTGGCACTGGATTTGACACTTACCGACGAACTGAAAGCAGAAGGCGTGGCAAGGGAATTCATTAACAGAATTCAGAACCTGAGAAAAGACAAGGATTTCGAGTTAACTGACAGAATTTCAATTCAATTGGAAGAAAATTCACCTTTTGAAAAAGAAGTTATCAACAATAGACAATATATATCGGACGAAGTATTGTCGGATAAAATAGAAATTGTAAATTCACTGTCAATTTTTGATGAAATAGAGATTGATGAAGTGAAATTTAAAGTGAATATTGAAAGGCTTTAAGCCAAATGCAGGAAGCCGGAAGCCTCCCGCATACAGCGTAAAGCATAAAGCAAATTAAAGATTATGGCAGACGAAAGACAGAAGTACAGCGATGCAGACCTTAAGGAATTTAAGGAACTGATACTTGATAAAATTGAAAAAGCGGAGAAAGATCTTGCGCTCATTAACCAAAACTTCATCAACGACCAGAATAATGGTACTGATGACACTTCGCCAACTTTCAAGGCGTTTGAAGAAGGAGCAGAAACTTTAAGTAAGGAGCAGAACGCCATTCTTGCCGGAAGACAGGAAAAATTTATTCGCGACCTGAAGCACGCTTTAATCCGTATTGAAAATAAAACTTATGGTGTTTGCCGTGTTACCGGAAAACTGATCCCGAAAGAGCGTCTGATGGCTGTTCCGCACGCCACGCTGAGTATTGAAGCGAAAAATATGCTGAGATAAAATTACAGATTTTAAAAGCCGAGAGCCGAGAAGCAAGACCAAAAGTTTTATCTCGGCTCTTGGTTCTTATTCTGAAATCTATTTTAAATGAAGAAAATAGCACTCGTTACTCTTATTATTCTTGTAATAGACCAGGTTTCCAAGTTCTACATTAAAACAAATTTCCAGCTGGGCGAAAGCATTCCGGTTTTAGGACAGGATTGGTTTCGGCTTACTTTCGTGGAAAATCCGGGAATGGCCTACGGCTTACAGTTCGGCGGATTGCTTGGCAAATATCTACTTGTTATTGTCAGGATTTTCCTGATTGGAATGATGGTATACATTTTCAGCAAATGGCTGAAAGAAGGACGCACCACCAATTACCTCATCATCCCGATGGCTATGATTTTTGCAGGCGCCATCGGGAACTTAATTGATGGAATGTTTTATGGAATGATATTCGACAGCGGAACCGTGTACGACGAAAACGTAGGACGATGGATTGAATACGGTGGCGTTTCGAAGATAGTTCCTTTCGGTGAAGGATATTCGCATTTTATGAAAGGTTGTGTTGTTGACATGCTACACTTTCCTCTCGTGGATTGGCATGTGCCGGAAAACTGGCCTCTTATCGGTGGAAAACATATCGAATTTTTCAGATATATCTTTAATGTAGCCGATTCCGCAATTACGGTTGGCGTAACTTTACTTCTGATTTTCAGAAAGAAAGCTTTTCCAAACGGCCTTGATTTTTAATTTTTTCTGAATTTATTCTCAACTCAAAGAAATGGAATCGGACAGACAAAAATTCGAGCCAAATCAAATCGTTTACGAAGACAATCATCTGCTCGTTATCAACAAAAAGGTTGGGCAATTGGTTCAGGGCGATAAAACCGGTGACGAATCTTTGCTTGAACTCATCAAAAATTTTATAAAAATCCGCGACGAAAAACCCGGAAATGTTTATTTGGGTTTGGTTCACAGAATTGACAGACCAACTTCTGGTTTGGTTATTTACGCAAAAACTTCAAAAGCCCTTTCGCGCCTTACTCAGATGGTTAAAAACCGTGAGATTAAAAAAACCTATTGGGCGGTTGTTGCTAAAGAAATGATTCCGCAAACACAGCGATTGGTTCATTATCTTAAAAAGAACGAGAAAAACAATAAAGCTATCGTTTTTCCCAAACCAACTGACGGCGCAAAAGAAGCAATTCTTACGTACAACGTAGTAAAAACTTTAGACAATTATTTGCTTCTCGAAGTTGATCTGGAAACAGGTCGTCATCATCAGATTCGTGCGCAGCTTTCAAAATCCGGCGTTCCGATAAAAGGTGATTTAAAATACGGTTCGCCCCGTTCTAATCCCGATGGCGGAATTTCACTTCATGCACGAAAACTGGAATTTATTCATCCGGTAACCAAAGAACCGATGGAAATAACAGCACCGGTTCCGCAAAATGATGCGATTTGGAAAGCATGTGAGGAATAAAAAAACCGGAATAATTCCGGTTTTTTGTTTTTATTAATGTTCACTTTTTCGTTTACTGTCCTTGCTGCAGCAGTCCACCCTCCTCTTTTTTCTCCTGGTTCAGCATATTCGGAGCTTCTTTAGCAAGTACATTCTTGGTCGGGATTTTATAGTTCACGGAAATACCAAAACTTCTGCTATCGAATTTATTGCTCAGAAGAACATACGGTTGTTGAGCCACAGAACGGAAAGCCATCTGCGAACCGTTGAAAATATCATTCGCAAAAATAGAAACATTAAGTCTGTCCTTCATAAATTTCTTTGAAAGTGTGATATCCAGATTGTTTCCAATTGGCTTCACAGCTTCAAAAAGATAATAATTTCCTCGTGGTGGAATCAGGAAATAGTTCGCATTAAATTTGATGTCTTTCGGAAGAATAATCTGCGAATTCAAATTCATCATAAAAACACCTTTGGTATCCATACCCGGAAGATTGTGTTTCTGGAAAGCTGCATAAACATAAAGGAAATTGATTTTATCCGGATTGAAATTGAACTGCATAATTTCCTTCAAAGGTTTTGTGAAAATCATGAAAGGAATCGGAATTCCGACATTGAAATTCTGCACCGTCATTTCAGAAATATTCATCTGATTGTTACGGATATAATCGTTCACCAATCCGGTTTGCGGATCCGTAACCGATTCTCTGGTAACAAACTGAACCACCTGTTCTTTTGCCACATTCACGTTATATCCGATAAATGCATAATCGAACATGGAAACTTTCACCTCGTAATTATCAAAAATCGTTGGACGAAGATTCGGATTTCCAGTGTTTACCGTATTTCCGTTCTGGAAAGTACTGTTGTTCGGGTTAAGCGCTGAAATGCTCGGAAGTGTAATTTTTTTGTTGTAATTCATCGCAAAATACACTCGCGGCATAAAGCTGTACTGAATACTTGCATTCGGAAAAAGTTTGAACTTGTTAAACGGAATAAGATCTTTCTTAACGGTAATTCCGTTCTCATCTTCGATTTGAGTAACTCCCGAAATATCGTAGTTTTCCGCTCTTGTTCCGAGTGTGAAATCAAATTTTTTCAAACTTGCCTGAAGTTCCAGATAAGTGGCCGCATTCTGTCTTTCGTAATCCAGATTGGTAATGCCGCGACTTTCTGTATCGAAATTCATCTGTTCGAACTGACCACCGAAACTGATTTTCCCTTTTTCCAGAATTTTCACAGGTTGCGAATAATCAATTTTAAATGTATTCACCATCATGTCTGATGAATTCTCCAGAATATTCAGATTTGAAATGAGATTCTCCTGAGCAAAATCGGACTTCGCACTGCTGAAACTGTATTTGAAATCCAGCTTTTTCGCCTTATCTGTAAACTTTTTCTGGTATGTCACTACTGCTTCATTACGCAGATTATCGGTATGCGACATATCTTCGCTTTCAAAAGGAACTCCGAAAAAACGGCCATCACTAAAGGTAAAATTATCGTTGTTATTGTGATAGATATCGTAATTCAACAAAAGTCTGTCCATCCCGATATCAAAAGTCATTGCCGCTTTTGCGTAATAACCTCTTCTTTTTCCGTCGGAAGCCGTTGCTGTAAGATCATCTACAGAACTCACCATCATGTTTTTCCGGTAGTTCTGTCCAAAATTCAATTGCCATCCGAACAGCTTATTTTTCGCATTCAAACTAAGTGAATTGTTCGTTCGGCTTCTTAGTTTATCATAATTTGTAAAACTATAATTCCCTGAATATGTTGCAGATAAATAATTCCTTGCTGTTTTTGAAGTGATGATATTCAGAATTGCACCACCTGAAGTCGCAGGAAATTCTGCACCGGGTTGCGTAATAATTTCAATTCGGTCTACAGCATTTGCAGGCAAACCTTCCAAAAAAGAATTCAGTTCATTTGAAGTAATGTTCAGCGGTCGGCCATCCATAAAAACGGAGAGTAGTTTTCCTTGATACATTATTCCTGCGATATCGGTAACTACAAGACCGGGAAGTTTTTTCACGCCTTCCATCAATGTTCCGGAATTGAGCGTCGGCTGTTCGGAAAAATCGAAAATAGTACGGTCGGCTTTCTGTTCTACCGCTTTTTTCGTAGCCGTTATGGTTACACCTTCAATCTGTTTTTCTTTGGTGTTTTCTTTAGGTTTCTCCTGCGCGAATGCAAATACAGATGCAGCCAGCGAAAGGAATATCAGTTGTTTCTTCATGTTGAAATTTCGGCTCGCAAAAATAGCCATTTGTTTAGTAGCAAAAACATGATTTTTGTTACTAAAAAAACCGCTCATTTCTGAGCGGTTTTTTTCAAGAACCCTTGTTGGGTTGATAATTATTACGAATTCTTCGCTTCTTCTGCAATCAGGTTCAGTGCAGATCCTGCTTTGAACCAACCGATTTGCTGTTCGTTGTACGTGTGGTTGGCAATTACCGTGTCTTTGCTTCCGTCAGCGTGAACAAATTCAAGCGTCAGCGGTTTACCAGGTGCAAACTGATCCAGGTCAAGGAAGTTTACCGTATCATCTTCCTGAATCTTGTCGTAGTCTGCTTTGTCAGCAAACGTCAATCCAAGCATTCCCTGCTTTTTCAGGTTTGTTTCGTGGATACGTGCGAAAGATTTTACCAAAACAGCTCTTACACCAAGATGTCTCGGCTCCATCGCTGCGTGCTCTCTTGATGAACCTTCACCGTAGTTTTCGTCACCCACAACGATGGAAGGAACGCCTGCTGCTTTGTACGCTCTCTGTACTGCTGGAACTTCGCCGTATTCGCCTGTTAAAGCGTTTTTCACGTTGTTGGTTTCCATGTTGTAAGCATTCACGGCTCCAATCAGCATGTTGTTGGAAATATTGTCGAGGTGACCTCTGTATTTCAACCAAGGACCAGCCATTGATATGTGGTCAGTCGTACATTTTCCGAAAGCTTTAATCAGTACTTTAGCACCTTCAATGTTTTTGCCGTCCCAAGGCTGGAATGGCTCAAGAAGCTGAAGTCTGTCAGAAGTTGGAGAAACAATCACCTGAACTCCGGAACCGTCCTCAGATGGCGCCTGATAACCGTTGTCTTCAACATCAAAACCTTTTGCAGGAAGTTCAGAACCGTTAGGTTCATCAAGTTTTACCTGCTCTCCATTCTGGTTGGTTAATGTATCTGTGATTGGGTTGAAATCCAGTCTACCAGAAATTGCTACTGCAGCCACCATTTCCGGAGAAGCTACGAAAGCGTGGGTATTCGGGTTACCGTCAGCTCTTTTTGCAAAGTTTCTGTTGAAGGAGTGGATAATGGAGTTTTTCTCGCCTTTATCAGCACCTTCTCTATCCCATTGTCCGATACAAGGTCCACACGCGTTGGTAAAGATTCTTGCGTTTTCAAATTTTCTGAAAGAATCAAGGAATCCGTCTCTTTCAGCGGTATATTTTACCTGCTCAGATCCTGGGTTGATTCCGAGGATTGCTTTTGGCTTCACACCTTTTGCCACAGCGTCTTCTACGATGGAAGCTGCTCTGGAAAGGTCTTCGTATGATGAGTTGGTACATGATCCGATCAGTGCCCATTCTACGTCAAGCGGCCATCCGTTGGCTTCTGCTTTTTCTCTGAATTCTGCAACCGGTGTTGCCAAATCCGGAGTGAAAGGTCCGTTCAGATGCGGGGTAAGTTCAGAAAGATTGATTTCGATTACCTGATCGAAATACTGTTCAGGCTTTGCATATACTTCGGCATCACCAGTTAAGTGTTCAGCGATTTGATCTGCAGCATCCACAACTTCCTGTCTGCCTGTTGCAGCCAGATATCTTCTCATGGAATCGTCGTAACCGAAAGTGGAAGTAGTAGCGCCGATTTCAGCACCCATGTTACAGATGGTTCCTTTTCCGGTAGCCGAAAGAGATTCTGCACCTTCACCGAAGTATTCAACGATGCAGCCTGTTCCTCCTTTTACGGTAAGAATTCCTGCAACTTTCAGAATTACGTCTTTGGCGGAAGTCCAGCCGGACATTTTTCCGGTTAACTTCACACCGATTAATTTCGGCATTTTCAGTTCCCAAGCCATTCCGGCCATTACGTCAACGGCATCTGCGCCACCAACACCAATCGCAACCATTCCTAAACCACCTGCATTTACAGTGTGCGAGTCGGTTCCAATCATCATTCCTCCCGGGAATGCGTAATTTTCCAGAACTACCTGGTGAATAATTCCGGCACCCGGTTTCCAGAAACCGAATCCGTATTTGTCGCAAACTGAACTTAAGAAATTGAAAACTTCTGAGTTTTTATTGATACCTTCCTGTAAATCTGCCTCAGCACCAACTCTAGCCTGAATAAGGTGATCGGCATGTGCAGTTGAAGGCACAGCCACTTTCTTTTTTCCTGCCTGCATGAACTGCAAAAGTGCCATCTGTGCTGTTGCATCCTGCATTGCCACTCTGTCCGGAGCAAAATCCACATAAGAATTTCCTCTTTCGTAAGCCTGCGTTGCATTTCCTTCCCAAAGGTGAGTGTAAAGAATTTTTTCTGCGAGTGTAAGAGGTTTACCAACAACTTTTCTTGCTGCTTCTACTCTTTCAGGGTAGCGCTCGTACACTTTTTTGATCATATCAAGGTCAAAAATCATATCGATAATTTTTTTGGATTAACACTTTTCGTAAGATTTCCAAATTTACGAAAAATTGCAAGTTTCCGAAAACGATTTAATTTAGATTTTATATAAATAATATTCACAAATACAATGCATGACATTTTTGTTTACATTAGCTGAAAAATAAACGTGATGGAAAATGCTTCTTTTCAAAATCCGAATACACCCGGAGGATATCCGCCGAAAAACTGGCTTGTAGAATCAATTCTTGTTACGCTGTTCTGCTGTCTGCCGTTAGGCATTGTGGGAATCATTAATGCGGCTGGTGTGGAAGGCAAATTCATGCGTGGCGATATTGCAGGTGCAGAAAAATCTGCGGCAACGGCTAAACAAATGGTGATGATTTCTGCAATTGCCGGAGTGGTGGGGATTTTGATTTACATGTTCTTTCTAGGCGGCCTTGCATTATTTGGAGCTTCTAATAATTAGATCATAAAGAAAAATTTAATTCCGAATATTATATTTATAATTATCACGGCGATTGTCGTGGTGATGTACTATAACTATAACCCTGCAACGGTTGGATTTTTTCCTTCTTGTCCTTCCCGAACGCTTACAGGTCTGCTTTGTCCGGGATGCGGCTCTCAGAGAGCACTGCACGAACTGCTGCATTTCAACATCGGTGCCGCAATGAGGTATAATCCGTTGATGGTTATTTCCATTCCTTATGTTGCAGCAGGTTTCATTTTCAATTCTAAAAAGGTAAAACGAAAGTTTCCGAAACTTCGTAATTTTCTGTTTGGCTACCATGCCGTTATTGTAGTATTGGTGATTGTTTTAGCATATGCTGTGATCCGAAATCTATAATAAAAATTTTGGCAGTAATTTTGCAAAATGATCGGCATGAAAAATTTCTTTTCTATTTTGATGATTTTAGGGTCAGTCCTGATTTTTGGACAAACAAAAAAGGTTACCAAAGCACATTCGGACCTTACAAAATTCAACGACTCCATTCCTGCACTGATTCCTCAGAAGCATAACGGAAAATTTGGGTTTATCAACCAGTATGGAAAAATCATCATACCTCATCAATACAGCAATGTGGGCTTTTTTACAGAAGACTGCAATCTCCAGAATTCCACCAATTCTAAAGTTAGAAAATTTGGTTCAAACAAATACGCATCAGTTCGGCTTAATGGCGTAGATTACCGTATTGATCAAGCTGGAAGACGCGTTTATCAATTCAAAGACAGCGATTTAGCGAAATGTACTCCCGAGTTCAAAACTCAACTGTATCATGCATACGTGATGAACGGACAGTACGGAATTATTGAAGATGCAGTATTTACAAATGTAACCGATTACCGTTCATTTAAAATTTATCCAACGTACAGTTACCTTCACATCATGGAAGGCGACGATCTGAAAAACCCAATGATCATCGCATCATACAACAATAAATTCGGTGTTATTGATGTGAATAACAAGGTCATTATTCCTTTCGTATACAGTGATATCAAGAGAAACTACTCCTGGAAACTGGCACGAATGTTTGAAGTGACAAAAAACGGAAAAGACTATTATTTTATCGACGTCAATAACAAAGCGTACTAAAAAAACTTGTTATCCTGAATAATAAACATATCTTTGCAACCGAAAAATAAAGGGGTGCTGCAATTGTGGCTGAGATTATACCCAATGAACCTGGAACAGGTAATGCTGTTTAGGGAACATAAATGTACCAATGTAAAAAATCACCAGTGTACCATTAATTGTTACATTGTTCGATTGACAAACTGTTACATTTAGTTTAATCGCCCCTTTTATTCAATTAATCTTAACAAAATTAAAAGAATGAAAGGAATTTTTGTTTTAGGACTTTGTGTAAGTCCGGCTGTTTTCTTTGCACAAACAGTGCAGGATACCATTAAAGAATCTACCATTGAAGCTGTAAATTTCACGCAACGATTGCCCGTTGCCAAAGAAATCATTAGTGTAGAAAAGGATCTGGACCAGAAAAATCTTGGGCAGGATCTGCCGATTCTCTTAAAAAACCAAACTTCAGTAATCTCCACATCCGACGCAGGAAACGGAGTTGGTTACACGGGTTTCAGAATTCGTGGCGTGGGTGGAACCGGAATTAATGTGATGATGAACGGCGTTCCGTACAATGATTCAGAAAGCCAAGGAACTTTCTTTGTGGACGTTCCGGATCTGACCAGTTCGGCGTCTCAAATTGTCATTCAGCGCGGTGTGGGTACTTCTTCCAACGGCGTTTCAGCTTTTGGAGCAAGCGTGAACGTTATCTCAAAAGATCCCGAAGAAAAATTCTATCTGAAATCCGATAATTCATACGGATCATTTAATACTTATAAATATTCAGCGGAAATCGGAAGCGGGAAATTTTGGGATAACAGACTTTCACTCATGGGGCGCTACACCAAAATCCACAGCGACGGATATATCGACCGTGCTTCATCCGACCTGGATTCGTACAGTTTTTCTGCACTTTTCGAAGAGAATAAAACTCAGCTCCGACTCATGGCTTTTGGCGGAAAGGAAAAAACGTACCAGGCTTGGAACGGCATCGACAAAGAAACCTGGGAAACCAACCCGAAATACAATTATTCCGGCGCAATTTATAATGAAGACTGGTCGGAAATAACAGGATTTTACGACAACGAAACTGATAATTATAAGCAGAATCACTTTCAGCTTCTTTGGAACCAAAATTTTAATGAACGCTGGAAGCTGGAAACCACTTTTCATTACACCCGCGGAAACGGATATTACGAAAACTATAAGCAAGGTGAAGCTTTCTCAGACTACAATCTACCGAATCAGAACACCGAAGAATACAGCGATTTCATCAGAAAAAAGTGGCTTGATAATGATTTCTACGGAGCTGTTTCCACACTGTACGGTAAACTGGGCGATGTAGATCTTAATTTCGGTTTAATCGGAAATCAATACTACGGAAGACATTTCGGACAGGTGACCGGTGTTTTCTTTCCTGAGATCAACGAGTTTGAATACTACAGAAACCGTTCGGTTAAAAATGAAATCTCCGGTTTTGCTAAAGCAATAATCAGAAAAGGAAATTTTGAGTTTTTTGGAGATCTGCAGTTACGTGATATTTCATACGACACCAAAATCCTGATGGAAGGCGACGGTGAAGGCGCAAACCTGGAAAAAAACTGGCTGTTTTTCAACCCAAAAGCCGGAATTTCCTATCGAATCGACGCAGGAAAAATCTTCGTTTCGTATGCACATGCTCAACGGGAACCAAACCGCGACGATCTTCTTGCCAATCATGATGTAAAAGCTGAGAAACTGCACGATTTTGAAGCGGGACTTGAAAAATCTTTTGGCAACCTGCAACTCACTGCGAATCTGTATTACATGAATTACGTAAACCAGCTCGTATTGAATGGTAAAATCAGCGACATTGGTGAATTTATAAGGGAAAACTCCGGGAAAAGTTACAGAACGGGTGTCGAATTGGGCGCTTTGGCGAGAATTTCTCCACATTGGAATGTTTCCGGAAATGTTTCTCTCAGCAAGAATGAAAACACCGATTACAACATTGAAACTGAAAATGGTCTACAACAATTGGGAAATACAGCCATATCTTTCTCGCCATCGGTCATTGCGAATCTTCTTCTTCGTTATGAACCTTCTGCGAACTTCAGTATCGGCTTGCAAAATCAATATGTTGGAGAACAGTTTTTGGACAATACAGAAACCGAAAGCCTGAAGCTTGCAGATTATCTCCTTTCCGATTTCAATGCAAAATATACGCTTAATCTCAATAAAACTTCTGTAGATTTTAAACTTCTCGTCAATAATATTTTCAATAAAAAATATGTAAACAACGGATATGTTTATGACGGCGATCCGTATTATTTTGCGCAGGCCGGACGAAACTTTATGTTTGGAGTGAGCGTCCTGTTCCGTTAACAACTAACTTTTTGGCGATAAGCAAATTACTGATATTAATTAGGTAGAAAAATTTCTTATAATTCAGAAAATAGAGTAATTTTGCGCCCTAATTTTTTAAAAATTCAATTATGAAAAAATTCTATTCTCTTCTTGCAGCTTTAATGCTTGCGGTAACAGTAAATGCACAACTTGTAACAGAAATTACTGCTCCTGGCGTTTTTAAACTTACTTACGGTGCTGAAAACGATTACACCTTCTACGATCCGGGTTTTGAAGTTCCTACATTCTACGTTCACACGTGGATTACACCGGAAAACAACTCTGGAGCAGTTTCTTATGACGATTCATGGGCCAACTCTAACGTAACCATGAACTGGGATGCTGAAGCTGGAGCTTACGTTGGTTACATCGATTTAACTACGAAAGTTTTTACCAATACCAACAACACGGTTGCTGCAGGAACTACAGTTCAGCAAGTGGGTATTGTTTTTAAAGACTTGCAGAACGGCGCGACGAAACAGTCTGCAGATGGACTGGTTGTAGGTCCAACTACACTTCCAACGTTAGGTGTTAATAGCAGCTCATTAAAGGCAAAATCTTACGTTGTAAAAGGACAACTTTACACAGCTTTGAAAGGAAATCTTTCTATTTCTGTATACGAAATGAGCGGTAAGTTGGTAAAAAACATGAATGTAAAAGCTGATGGAAATGCAATTGACCTAAATGTTTACAACAACGGTCTTTATCTTGTAAAAGTTTCCAATGGTTCTACTAACGAAGTGGTGAAATTCGCAAAATAATTTTTCTGAATTGTTTGCAGAAAGACTGTCGAATCGACAGTCTTTTTTTGTTCAAAAAACATTAAATTTGCGGCCAATGAAGATGTCAGTTCATATATTAGAATTTCTGCAGAAATACGGGAAAGCCGAGGTTCCGGGATTCGGAACTTTCCAAACGGAAAATGCTCCGGCAAAAATGGATCCTGAAAGCAAAATCATCTTGCCTCCTGCAAAACATATTTCCTACAGTCCCGATTATGAAATAAGTGGCGAAAAACTGATTCAGTATATTTCTGAAAAAGAAAATATAGATTCAGCAAAAGTTCAGGAAGAACTGAAGACACTTACCAGTTTCTGGAAAAAAACCATTTCTGAAAAAGATACACTTACTGTTGAAGAACTCGGGATTTTCAGCAATAATGGCGACTCTGTACACTTTAAAGGAAACAGAATTTCTTCCGACGCTCCCGATTTTTACGGTTTGGAAGAAATTAATCTTTCAGATATCAGAAAAAAAACTGCCCAACAGAACGCTGAATACAACTTCAGCAAAAGTTTTCTTTGGACCGCTGTGGCCACTATAGCAATTGCTGCAATCGCTTATTTCGGATACACCAATCAGGAGCAGCTTTTCGGAAAAAAAATGACAGATCTTTCGAAAAAGAATGCTGCTGAAGATTCTGCTACATTCATTCAGCAGAAAGATTCAACGTCACTTGCGCCTGTTACAGATACTATAAAAATAGATTCAATCTCAGCTGAGCAAAATTTGCCTGCAGGAAATCTTCAATAATCAATTTACAATGGAAAAAATCAAAACTCCGTCGGACTCTTTAACGGTGATGACGAATATTGTTCTCCCGAACGAAACCAACTCATTAAGAAATCTGTTTGGTGGTGAACTTCTGGCAAAAATGGACCGTTGCGCTTCGATTTCTGCGGCGCGCCACTGTGCAAGAAGAGTGGTAACTGCATCTGTAAACCACGTTTCATTCAACCACCCAATACCGGAAGGCGGCATCGTTGTTTTGGAGTCTAAAGTGTCGCGTGCCTTTTCCACTTCAATGGAAATTTACGTTGATGTGTGGTTGGACGACCCAATTAACCAGAGAAAAATCCACACTAACGAAGGTATTTATACTTTTGTGGCGGTAGACGAATACAACAAACCTGTTCCAATCCCAAAACTGGAGCCGGAAACCGATCTGGAAAAAGAAAGATTCTCTGCAGCTCTGAGAAGAAGAGAGCTTTCCCTGATTCTTTCCGGAAGAATGAAGCCTGCTGAATCTGTTGAGCTAAAAAAACTTTTTACCCAATAAATACCAATGAAAATTCTGCAGCTGGACAAAAATCATCCGCTAATTGCAGAACAGCTTTCTGCAAAAGGATTTATTATGGACGAAGATTACGATTCGTCCTACGACGATGTGCTGCAGAAAATTGCTGATTATGACGGAATTATCATTCGCAGCAGAATTCCCATTGACAAAAATTTTCTGGAAAAAGCCAGCCGATTGAAATTTGCTGCGCGCGTTGGCGCAGGAATGGAAAACATTGATGCTACAGCAGCTGAAAAACTTAACATCAAATTAATCAGCTCACCTGAAGGCAACAGAGATTCCGTGGCAGAACATGTTTTGGGAATGTTGTTAATGTTAATGCACCGCTTCAATATTTGTTGCGATGAAGTAAAATGCGGCATTTGGAAACGTGAGGAAAACCGCGGTGATGAACTGATGGGCAAAACTTTCGGAATCATCGGGTATGGAAACATGGGAAAAGCGATTTCTAAGAGACTTTCCGGTTTCGGCGTAAAAGTGATTTTTCATGATATTTTGCCGAACCTTTCTGATGAATATGCAAAGCAAGTTTCTTTTGCAGAGCTTAAAAAAACTGCAGATATCATCAGTCTTCATGTTCCGCTTACTCCGGAAACGCTTTTTATGATTGATGAAAAATTCATCTCGGAAGCAGAAAAACCTTTTTACCTCATCAATACGGCCCGTGGAAAAAATGTAAAAACTAAAGATTTAGTTAAAGCTTTAAAATCCGGGAAAATAAAAGGTGCGGCGCTCGATGTTCTTGAATACGAAAAAAGTTCTTTCGAAAACCTTGAAACTGAAAATGAAGATCTCACCTTCCTTCTGCAATCTGAAAAAGCCATCGTAACGCCGCATATTGCAGGATGGACTCATCAAAGCAAAGAAAAGCTCGCACAGATTATTGTTGATAAAATCATTGCTGATTTTTCCTAAGTTCCACTTAATAATCTTTGCCACTTTAACAAATCTTTATGATTTGTCAAACCAAAATTTATTTTAGAATCTTATAAATTGCAGAGATTTATCAGATATCACCCCCTGAATGAAAGCAATTCGGCACTTTATTTTTCTTCTTGTTTTATGCATAGCCGCTTTCTCCTGCAAAAAGAAAAAGCAACCTGAACAAATTGTAGAAACCAAACTTCCGAACTTCGGTAACATCGATCTCGACAAAGTTTTCAACCGTAAAGACAACAAGCTAGAAAACAAGTATTCCATTATTTCTGTACTGGAAAGTTACTATCAAAACGTTTGGGAAAACGGTAATTTATGGGGCGGTTTTCTTGTAGCAAAAGGCGATGAAATTCTTATTGAAAAATACCGCGGTTTTGCTAAAGGTGACAGTTTAGCTCCAATTAATGATTCCGTTGCACTGCATGTAGCCTCTATCAGTAAGAGCGTAACTGCGATGGCTGTACTGAAACTTGTCGATGCCGGACAACTTCAGTTAAACGATCCTGTCACAAAATTTTTTCCAAAATTTCCTTATCCAAAAGTCACTGTTCTTACGCTGCTGAATCAACGAAGCGGTTTGCCGAAATACGAGTACATGATTGAGAAACTGAAACCGGAACCTAAACAGCTTTCCAAAAAGTTTCTTACCAACCGAG
The DNA here is from genome assembly GCA_023458415.1 of Bacteroidota bacterium. Lineage (GTDB taxonomy): Bacteria > Bacteroidota > Bacteroidia > Flavobacteriales > Weeksellaceae > JAEWZO01. The sequence continues at coordinate 100,690 of JAEWZO010000026.1, read as the reverse complement.
ATATTCTGGATATTCTAATCGAGTATAAACCCGATCTTTCCCGCGAAACCGACACCGGTTTTATGTACTGCAATACCAATTACGCACTTCTGGCTCTGATTATTGAAGAAGTTACCAAGGAAACTTTTCCGGAAGCGATGAAGCAGATGGTTTTTCAGCCGTTGGCGATGGAACATTCATTTATTTTTCAGGAGAAAGATACGCTTTCTTCGGCAAAATCTTTTTATCAGCGCGGTCCGCGGGTTTTTCCTTACGACCGGCTTGATCTGATTTACGGTGACAAAAATCTTTACACTACACCGAGAGATTTGCTGAATTTTTCGAAAGCAATGTACTCCAAACATTTCCTGAAACCGGAATTGATGGACATGATTTTTGAACCCTACAGCAACGAAAAACCGGGAATCAACAATTACGGATTGGGTTTTAGGATGAAAATATTTGATGAAGGAAACAAACTCACCTATCACAATGGATGGTGGCACGGAAGCAACACAGTTTTTGCACATTTGCTAAATTCGAATGTCACAATCATCGCCATAGGAAACAAATATTCGCAACGTGTTTATTCAGCATTGGCTCTTTCTGCCCTGTTTGAAGATTTTCCATATGAAACTGAAAAACTCCGAAAACAACTTAACGAAACTGATACTGCGAAAGTAGCTTCAGATGCAGACAGCGCAGCAACGGACGCTGAATAAAATTTATTATTTTTGCCGAAATTCTTTTCATGAAGAAATTTCTCTTCCTCATCACCCTGCTTTTTGTTCTGGCGTCATGCGCAAGAGTCGGTTCGCCGGTAGGAGGAAGCAAAGACACCATTCCGCCAAATGTTATCGGCAGCAATATTGATACTCCGAGAGTTAATGTTCCTACGCAAATCAAGGAACTTCGTATCGATTTTGACGAATACATTACTCTGAAAAATATTCAGAGAAACCTTATCGTTTCACCGCCAATTACGGTAAAAAAAATATTACCAAGCAGCCTTGCCAACAAGTTCATCCTCATCCAATGGGACGAAACCTTGCAGGAAAACACCACGTACAGTTTTAATTTTGGAAGCTCGATTGCAGACAGCAATGAAGGCAACATTCTTCCGTATCATAATTTTGCATTTTCCACCGGTCCAGAAATCAACGATACTTACATCAGCGGCGAGGCTAAAAAAGTAATGGATGTAAGCTCCAATACTTCATCTACTACAGAAAATAAAATTGTGGTCGGACTTTATCAGTTAAAGGATTCAATGGATTACCGCCAGAAACCTTACTATATTGCAAAGGCTGATCCGGACGGATATTATGAACTGAATTACCTTTCTCCGGGACAATACCGTGTTTTGGCTTTCGAGGACGAAAACTTAAACTCTGTATACGATGCCGGAAAAGAAAGTGTGGGTTTTCTTGAGGAACCGGTAAATTTAACAGAAAGTATTTCTGGACTGAACATCAATCTTTATCCTTCACGAAAAGTTTTCAAATATGTTGAAACAAAAGAAATTCCGGGTGGTGTACAGATGCTGTTTGAAGGAAATCCGCAAAAAGTTGAAGTAGAATCTCTTAATGAAAAACTGACGGATTACAAAGTTTATCATCGCCCAACATCCGATACGGTTTATGTTTGGTTTGATGCGCAGCAAAGCAATATCGGGATTGAAAACAGCGAAAATTTAAAGTTCCGTTATCAAACAGAAAAAGAGGAAAAGGAAGTTTCGCTTTTTTACCGTTACAACAAAAACAACGAGATGGTGATTTCCAATTCGCGAGGAAATCTGGTTGCGCCTAACAGCGATTTCACCATCCGTTCCAATTATCACGTAGCTTCCATTCAGCCGGAAAACTGGTTCCTGGAATCTGACAGTATTCAACAAAGTTTTACCGCAAAAATTTCTGAAACCAATCCTTTTGAAATCAGCATCAGTTCTGCTTTTGAAGAAGGAAAGAAGTATTCGCTTACCATTCCGAAAGAAACAGTTTTGTCTCATTATGAAAGTACAGCAAAATCCTACCGCTTTGATTTTACCATCGATAAAACTGAAAATTACGGTACTCTGAAACTGAACTTACTCAATATTCCGGAGGAAAAATTCTGGCTGCAACTTCTGAAGGAAAACGGCGATGTTGCCTATTCCAAATACATCAACCAAACGGAAGTGATATTTTCTGAAATTTTGCCTGCAACCTATTCACTCAGAATTCTGGTGGATAATAACGGTAACGGAATTTGGGACTCTGCTGATTTTACAAATAGAATTTTTGCTGAAGATGTTTATACTTTCGATAAGAAAGTTACCGTTCGTCCGCTTTGGGAAATCCGTGAAAACTGGGATGTACAGCCCGCCGCAGTTTCTGAACCTACCTCATCTGAAGATTCTGCGAATACAGAAATAACTCCACAAAACGAAGAAGAGGACTAATGAAAACGTTCACCAATATTCTGTACTGGTTTCTGATTGGGATTGCTCTGATTCAGTTTATTCCGGTGGACCGCACCAATAAACCAGTGAAAAAATCAGAGAATTTCATCAACATTCACCAGACACCAAAAAACGTTTCAAATATTTTAAAGAAAGCCTGTTACGACTGTCACAGCAACCAAACGGTTTATTCGAATTATGCTTATGTAGCGCCAATTTCCTGGTCAGTAAAACATCACATTAATGAAGGGCGCGAACATCTGAATTTTTCTGAATGGGGAAAATTCAATAAGGAACTGAAGCAAAATATGCTGGAAAATGCGATACACAGCGTAAAAGATTATTCTATGCCTTTACCTGCCTACATTCCGTATCATCCTGAAGCCAATCTTACGAAAGCAGAAAGAGATTTAATTGCAAAATATTTTCAGGAAATTCTGGACTGCGGAAACTATTGACCGATAAATTTTTTTAGGAAAATTCTCTGCGAATCAAAGGCAATTTCTTTAAGATTAATCTCGCTTTTATTCAGCCATACTGCTTCGGAGATTTCTGAAACTTCCAACTCGACATCAAATTTTTCGGCGACGGGATATTGATAAAACAAATCCAGCGTGTTGTAAAGAATATTCTTGTATTCGTAGATATTGGGAAGACTCGCAAGATACTTTAGCTTGGAAATATCCACTTTTAGATTCATTTCTTCATAAAGTTCGCGTAAACAGGTTTCTTCGGCGCTTTCAGCCGGATCTACAAATCCACCAGCCAAATCAAGTTTTCCTTTCTTCGGTTCCTGATTTCTTCGCGTCAAAAGTATTTCATCTCCGCAAGTCACCAAAACAGCGACTGCGCCTGCAACATTATGAAACAGCGTAAAATCGCAAGAATCGCAGCTAAGCTTTTTGCCCTCTGAAAATTTCAGAGCTTCATTACCGCATTTGGGACATAATTTCAGTTCTTCCATTTAGATATTTCGTGGATGGTAATTAAGAATAACATCACGCAGTTCCTCGTTTTTCAGATGCGTATATATCTCTGTTGTCGTAATACTGGAATGACCCAACATTTCCTGAATGTAGCGTAAATCTGCACCGTTCTGCAAAAGATGCGTCGCAAAAGAATGACGAAAAGTGTGGGGCGAAATTTTCTTGCTGATGCCGGCTTTTTCCGTAAGTTCTTTAATGATTATGAAAACAATGACACGCGACATTCCTGCACCGCGACTGTTGAGAAATACGGTGTCTTCATGTTTTCTGTTGATTTTTCCGCGTGAACGTACCTCTTTTAAATAATCCTTTAGAAGTTGAGCCGTGTAATCGGCAACAGGAACAAATCTTGTTTTATCGCCTTTTCCTTCAACCCGAAGATAGCCTTCTTTAAAATTGATATTGGAAATTTTTAGATCAATCAGCTCCGAAACACGAAGACCGCAACCATACAGAACTTCAATAATGCAACGGTTTCTTTTACCAAGATCAGTGGAAACATCGATAGTATTGATAATTCTTTCCACATCATCAAAGCTCAATGTATCAGGAAGATATAGCCCCAATTTCGGACCTTCAAGCAAAGCGGCCGGATTGTCTTCTCTCGCTTCATCGTCCAGCAAATATTTAAAAAAAGTTTTTACCGACGAAACCCACCGCGCTTGCGTACGCTCACTGAATTTTTGTTTCGAAAGCTGAAACAGAAACTCCTGGAGTTGAGCATAAGTCATGTTGCAAGGTCCAATATTATTCAGACTTTCGATGTCGTAATCGCGTAATTTCCGGATGTCTCTCAGATAAGCATCCAGCGTGTTGTCGGAAAAGTTCCGTTCGAATTTCAGAAAATGTTCAAAATCGAGTAATTTTTCATCCCAGGTCATCATTTTGTGTGTTTTGTGTTTCTTTTGGTATCGAAATTTTTAAAACTTCAATACCGTGATTTTGCAGAAAAGTAATTCCTGCATTATCTGAGTAATCATCTAGATAAACGACTTTCTTGATTCCGGCCTGCAAAACCAATTTGCTACATTCTTTGCAAGGTGAAAGCGTGAGGTAAAGTGTAGCTCCATTGGCGGACTGTGTTGAACCCGCAAGCTTTAGAATAGCATTGGCTTCTGCGTGCAGCACGTACCAATGCGTCCTTCCTTCCTCATCTTCGCAGCAGTTTTCGAATCCGGATGGAGTTCCGTTGTAACCGTCAGAAATAATCATTCTGTCTTTCACAATCAGTGCGCCCACTTGCCGTCTTTTGCAGTAGGAAAGTTTGGCCCATTCCTCGGCCATCCTAAGATAAGCGATATCAAATTTCGTAGGAGTCAAGATAAATGTGTTTTTAGAAGGAAGGTTTTCTTTTTTCCAGAAATGCAGCAACGCCTTCTTTCTTGTCATCCATCTCGAAAAGTTCTCCGAAAGATTTTATTTCAGATTCGAAACCTTTATCTGAGTCTGAAAGATTTACGGCCTCAATCGCCTTCGAAATCCCCATTGGAGAATTTCTTGAAATAGCTGTTGCCAATTCTTTGGTTTTATCCAGAAGTTCATCAAGCGAGAAAACTTCATTCACCAAACCGATTTCCGCAGCGCGTTGAGCACTGATCATTTTTGCAGAAAAAATCAGTTCATTGGCAAGACCTTTTCCAACCAGTTTTGGAAGACGCTGCGTACCGCCGTAACCCGGAATAAGACCAAGCGTTACCTCCGGAAGTCCAAGTTTTGCATTTTCTGACGCATATCGGATGTGGCAAGCCATAGCTAACTCCAATCCACCACCTAGAGCAAAACCATTTACTGCCGCAATAACCGGCTTTTTAAGATTTTCTATTTTGTTGAATAATGAGTTCTGTCCCTGTCTGGCGAGATTTTCGGCCTCTGAAGCTCCGAAATCTGAAAACTCCTTAATATCCGCTCCTGCCACAAAAGATTTCTCGCCGCTTCCTGTAATAATCGCAACGCGACAATTCTGATCAGCTTCAATTTCGTCTAAAGCAGCGCTGATTTCAGCAATTGTTTCTGCATTTAGGGCATTAAGAGCCTGCGGACGATTAATTGTTAGTATTGTAATTCGGTCGGATTTTTCCAGAAGGATGTTCTCGAAATTCATAGTAGTGTTGGTATTTTCCTGCAATTTATCAAATTTTTCTGAGGTTTCAGCATTTGATTTAATCTTTTACATGATCAAACATTGCAGAATCAATATTAATCTGAAGACCTTGTGCGACTTTCATTCCAAGTTCTAAATTGGCGCGGAAAAAATGACAAAGCTGTCGGTTGATAATCTCCATTCTTTTCGATCCGGAAATACCATTCATCGACTGCACGATGTTGCAAATTAAATTATTTCTTGCTGCTTCATCCATCGCTTTTGTATACAATAATCCGGGTTGCGTGTAATGATCGTCATCATTTTCATTACGGTTGAAATGAGCCACTTTTGTACTGTCCAAATCATATTCGAATGAATGATAGTCTGCATTTGATTTTACATCGTCAAAACTGTTCGGAAAATAATTCGGAGAATCCCGATAAACGGAAGAATCTGCCATAAAACCATCTCGCTGAAAATTCTGCGAACCAAACGGACAACGGTTTACCTCCAAAAGGTGTGCATTTACTCCGACTCTGTATCGCTGCGCATCGACATAGGAAAAAAGTCTGCCCTGAAGCATTTTGTCGGGCGAAAAACTAATTCCGTTGATGAGATTTGCCGGAGAAAAAGTGGCCTGTTCCACGTGCCCAAAATAGTTAACAGGGATCTCGTTCAGTTCAATTTCACCTACTTCAATCAGCGGATATTCGTCATGAAACCAAACTTTGGTAACATCAAAAGGATTCCACCGGAAATCTGTAGCCTGATCTTCGGTCATTACCTGAATGGAGACTTTCCACTTCGGTAAATTACCGTTTTCAATGGCTTCGACTAAATCTTCCTGTGCGAAATCAGGATTTTCGCCGCGCATCTGGATTGCTTCATCATGTGAAAAATTCTGAATTCCCTGTTGTGTTCTGATATGAAATTTTATCCAAACCCTTTCATTCCGATCATTAATCATCGAAAAAGTATGCGACCCGAATCCGTGCATATGACGGTAACCTTTTGGAGTTCCACGATCGGACATCAAGATCAGAACCTGATGAAGCGACTCCGGATTATGACTCCAGAAATCCCACATCATGGTAGCACTTTTCAGGTTGGTTTTTGGATCGCGCTTTTGTGTGTGAATAAAATCGGGAAACTTTTTTGCGTCTTTCACAAAAAAAACCGGTGTATTGTTCCCAACCAAATCCCAGTTGCCGTCCTCGGTATAAAACTTCAGAGCAAAACCTCTCGGATCACGCTCTGTATCAGCACTTCCTTTTTCGCCACCCACCGTGGAAAAGCGCGCGAACATTTTACAGGAATTTCCGACTTTGGAGAAAATTTTCGCTTTGGTATATTTTGAGATATCCGCAGTAACGGTGAATGTTCCGTATGCGCCTGTACCTTTGGCGTGAACCACCCGTTCCGGAATTCTTTCCCGAACAAAATGGGTAAGATTTTCCTGAAGAATAAAATCCTGCAGCAAAACCGGACCTCTGCTTCCAACCGTTTGCGAATCCTGATGTTCATAATAGGGATTTCCTGCGGCGGTGGTTAGCTTCTTATCGGACATAACAATACTTTTTGGTTACTCAAATTTATTAAATTATAATTACTTCAAGGTAAAAAGTTTATATTTGCGATAGATAATATAAATGATATGAACATTCAGCAACTCGAATATCTAATTGCCGTAGACAAATACAAACATTTTGGAAATGCAGCACAGGCGTGTTTCATTACTCAGCCAACGCTCAGTGCAATGATACAGAAATTTGAGGACGAACTGGATGTCAAAATATTTGACCGCACAACGCACCCAATCCGCACAACAGATGTAGGAGTTGAAATTATTGCCGAGGCCAAAAAAGTAATAGATTCTATAAATGAACTTCGGAACAAAGCAAGCTACCTGAATAATATTTTGGCTGGCAAAATTAACATTGGTATTATCCCAACTGTTTCCAGCTATATCATTCCTGCAGAGCTCTTTGATTTTCTGAAAATCAACCCGAAAATTAAACTGAACGTTAAGGAAATGACGACCGATAATATTATAAGGTCTTTAAAATCCGGTGAGCTTGATGCAGGAATTATCGCCACACCTTACGACGGCGCAGGCGAGTTTTATCACGATTTACTCTTCAATGAAGAACTGATGCTGTATACTACAGAAAAAACTGAAGGTTCAAGTTCTGAAAGTTACGTGGTTCCGGAGGAAATTAATGTTCAGAGAGTTTGGCTTCTGGAAGAAGGCAACTGCCTTCGTACCCAGTTTGAAAATATTTGCCAGCTGAAAGAAAATTCACTGAAACCGAAAAATCTGGATTTTACAGCGGGCAACATCAGTACGCTTATCCAAATGGTGGATAAAATCGGTGGCATCAGTATTCTTCCGGAATTAGCGGCATCGCAGCTTTCCAAAGAGCAGAAAAAAAATGTCCGTCATTTCCGCAAACCTTTTCCTTACAGAGAAATCAGCGTGATTTATTATAAACCTACCTACAAGCAAAAAATCCTGGACGAGCTTACAAAATTCATGAAAGATTCCCTTCATAAAAAACTCAGCTTCTATAAAAATGCTGAAGATTTTGTTAATATTCGTCCGCAAAAAAGTTAAGACCAAGAAATATTTTGTCTTTAGGTAAATTGTCTTTAAATTTGCCCCACAATTTCAGAGGAGAAATTTGACTGATTGCAACCTCAATAAAAAATGCTAAAACGCTATTTTCTATTTCGTTATCTGTTTGCATCAGCCAATTATTTTCCCGGTTTTTTAAACTAAGTAATAGAAAATATGTCTTATTTATTTACGTCAGAATCCGTTTCAGAAGGGCATCCTGACAAAGTTGCAGATCAGATTTCAGATGCACTGATCGACAGTTTTCTCGCTAAAGATCCAAGTTCAAAAGTTGCCTGTGAAACATTGGTAACAACCGGACAGGTAGTGCTTGCAGGCGAAGTGAAATCTGAAGCTTATCTTGATGTACAAAGCATTGCAAGAGAGGTAATTAACGGAATTGGCTATACCAAAAGCGAATATATGTTCAACGGAGATTCGTGTGGTGTCATTTCAGCAATCCACGAGCAGTCGCCTGACATTAACCAAGGTGTAGACCGCGTTAAAGATGATGCCGATTTCGAAACCAGAGCCAATGCACAGGGAGCCGGAGATCAGGGAATGATGTTTGGTTACGCAACCAACGAAACCGACAATTATATGCCACTTGCTCTGGATTTAGCACATGCTATTCTGCGTGAACTTTCTGCGCTGAGAAAAGAAAATTCGGCTATAAAATATTTACGTCCGGACGCAAAATCACAGGTTACGATTGAGTATTCTGATGATCACAAACCGATCCGTATTGATTCAATTGTTGTATCAACGCAGCATGACGAATTCGGTGAGGAAAAAGCGATGCTTGAAAAAATTGAAAAAGACATTAAAGACATTTTGATTCCTAAAGTTCGCAATGCGCAGAAAAGAGAAATTCAGGAACTCTTTAACGATCAGATCAAATACCACATCAACCCAACCGGTAAATTTGTTATTGGCGGACCTCATGGTGATACCGGACTCACAGGAAGAAAAATCATTGTCGATACTTACGGTGGAAAAGGCGCTCACGGCGGTGGAGCTTTCTCTGGAAAAGACCCGTCTAAAGTTGATAGAAGCGCGGCTTATGCTACAAGACACATTGCAAAAAATCTTGTAGCAGCAGGAGTTGCAGATGAAGTTTTAGTGCAGGTGTCTTATGCGATCGGTGTTGCAGAACCGTGTGGATTGTATATTAACACTAATGGTACATCAAAAATAAATCTTCACGACGGTGAGATTGCGGAAAGAATCAGAAAAATTTTCGACCTTCGTCCTTATGCCATCGAACAAAATTTGAAACTGAGAAATCCTATTTATCAGGAAACAGCTTCGTACGGTCACATGGGAAGAGAGCATTATATTGCCGACAAGACTTTCAACAACGTTAAAGACGAGAACGGAAATCCTATCACATTAAAAAATCTTGAGTTTTTCACTTGGGAAAAATTGGATAAGGTAGACGAAATCAAAAAAGAATTCGGACTTTAATAAAAACTCCAAACTGCTTTTTCAAATGATTAAGCAGTTTTTTTTAACTTTAGCCAGGTATTATTATCCTATCTTTATGAAGAAGACCTCGTCTCTGTTCTGTTTATTTTTTCTCCTGTTTTTCAGTACCTTATCTCATGCGCAAATGGCTGTGCATAAAATGGTTCACGTTGGTTATGCGTACCAAAATCAAAGTTTTGGAGAAGTGGGCGGAAGACTGCTTTTCTTGAATAACGATGATATTATATACCGTTTGGGCGCTGCAGGACTCTTCGGGAGCGTGAATGGAAAGTTTGCGGCAATGCCGAAAGTTCAGGGCGATATTCTCATCAACTTTGAACGCAATGTTGATCTGTATCACTCGTATTATTTTTTGGCGGGTGCAGAAGCCACTACAAAATATTTTGCTCCAAAAGCTGGCGTAACATTATTTGGAATTATTGACCTTACCGGCGGTTACGCAATTCCGGTCGACAAGGAAGGGCTGAACGGAAAAGAACTAAAAGGTCTGAATATTAATTTCACAGTGAATTTGCCCATCGTGATGCTAAATGACTTATTGAAATAATAATTTTTTATTAATTATTTTAAATAAATTAACAAAGTATTAACTTTTTTACTATTTTTACCACCCATATAAAAGTAAATCTATCGGCACAAACTCTACTTTATAATTAATGATCCGCTGCTAACAGGCAATTCTGAAGGTTTTAATTCAGAAGGTTATCAGCAGACCGATATGAAGTGAGTTATGAAAACAAAAACCGATAGCTGGCTGATTACCAACTACCAAAACGGCTGCGAAAAATCTCTTGCAGCACTTATCGAAAGGCATCAGAAAGATCTTTATACCTTCATTTTCTATAAACTGATGGATGAAGAACTCGCGAACGACATTTTTCAGGATACATTCATGAAAATTATTGTAACGCTGAAAGAAGGTCGCTATAAGGATGAAGGAAAATTCATCCTGTGGGCCAAAAGAATTGCGCACAACCTTGTGATCGACCATTTCAGGGTAAAAGCAAAAAACATCAAAGTTTCCGAAACCTCCTACGACAACGAAGAATTTTCAATTTTCGACCTCATCTCAAACGGCGAAGAGAATATTGAAGAACATCTGATTTCCGAACAAATTCAAAGCGATCTGCTGTCTATGCTTACCTATCTTCCTGAAAATCAACAGGAAGTTATTAAACTTCGTTTTTTTGACGGACTGAGTTTCAAAGAAATCGCAGACCATACCGATACAAGTATCAACACCACCTTAGGCCGGGTTCGGTACGCTTTAATTAATCTGAGAAAAATTATGGAAAATCATAAAATTATCTTAACGAGATAATATTTAAAAAAAAGTTCCGTTTTTAGTGAAAATCAATCATGCCTATGAAAAAAAATGACACTTTAAACGAAAAACTTTTGAAACCAAAAAAACAGACGATCAGTTTCCTATTAAGTTTCTCAAAAAGCATCAGCGTGGTAAATACCAAAACCCAAAGCCACGTTCTCTGCAAAAACTAAACTTAATTTTACCTAATTTTGTGCTGTATGAAAAACATTCAGCACATTTTTTTTGATCTCGACAATACACTTTGGGATCACCGCAAAAATGCTTACTTCACTTTAAAAGACATTTTTACCCGCCAAAAGGTTCAGGAAAAATACCATATCGGTTTCGAAGAGTTCCACAAAGAATATTTTACCATCAATGAAAATCTTTGGGCTTTAATTCGCGATGGGAAAATTGACAAAGATTATATCCGCAACCACCGTTTTCAGGATTCTTTTCAGTTTTTCGGAATTGATGACCAGGAACTTGCCGAAACTTTCGAGCTTAATTTCCTGGACGAAATCTTAAGCCATAACGAACTTGTTGACGGCGCTTTTGATTTGTTGGAATATCTCGCTGAAAAAAAATATACGCTCCATGTTCTTTCCAACGGCTTCGAAGAGGTTACCTACCGAAAATGTGAACTGTCGGGTATTAAGAATTATTTCGAGACCATCACTTCTGCAGACGAAATCAACATCAGAAAACCGCAGCCGGAAATTTTTGAGTACGCAATGAAAAAATCCGGAGCCACGAAAGAAAACTCAGTAATAATTGGCGACGACTGGATTGCCGACGTTGAAGGTGGACTTGCTTTCGGCATGCCTGCCGTTTTTTTCGATGTTTTTAATGATAATTATGAAGCCGAAAACGTAACCGTCATCAAACACCTTTCTGAAATTAAAAAACTCTACTAAACATGCAAAACAAAACAGTAAAGACAACCCCAAAAAACTTTTTCGCCTCAGTAAACATCATTTTCCTGGGCCTCTTGTTTGGACTGCTGTCCTTTGTTGCCATCTTTTATTTTATGATGGAAAGCACTGGTTTCAACGCCGACTTTTCCAGCCCTCTTATTCTTGTTTCTTTGGTTCTGGCAGCGTTGGGATTTTTTCTAAGTGGCGTAATTTATCGGAAAACAGCTTCAAAAATTGATAAAAACCTACCGTTGAATTTGAAATTACAGAAAATCAGCGGAGCCATTTTGGCAAGATATGTTGTTGTGGAAATTCCAGCTATGTTGTCGGCAATTTTTTATATGTTCAGGAAATTTGTTTTTTCTTGCGGTTGCTGCAATAATGATTCTATATTTTGTAATCTTGAAACCCAACCGTGAAAAGACTCTGGAAGACATGAATCTTACTCCAGAACAGAAGCAACAGATGTCGCGTGAAGACGAACCCATCTAAATAAAAAAAAATCCTTTCAGTTGAAAGGATTTTTCATTTATCATTTTTTTTCGCACAGTTACATTCCCAAACTTTCGCGAACACGCTTCAGGGTTTCTACAGCAATTTTTCTTGTTTTTTCCGCGCCCTCGTTCAGCTTAGCATCCAACTCCGGAAGGTTGTTCATGTAATAATCGAATTTCTCTCTTTCAGTTTTAAAACGCTCCAGAATAAGGTTCAGAAGTTCCGTTTTCGCATGACCGTAACCAAAATTTCCGGCAAGATATTTCTGTCTCAAAACTTCAGTCTGCTCCGGTGTGGCAACCAATTCATACAATGCGAAAACTTTATCAGTTTCCGGATCTTTCGGATCTTCCAGCGGTGTAGAATCTGTTTCGATCGCCATAATCTGCTTTTTCAGCTGCTTCTCTGGAAGGAAAATATTGATGATATTTCCTCTAGATTTCGACATTTTATTTCCGTCAGTTCCCGGAACATACTTCGTATCCTGTTGAAGTTCAGCTTGAGGAAGCACAAAAACTTCACCCATCTGATGATTAAAACGGGATCCCATATCGCGCGCCATTTCCAAATGCTGAAGCTGATCTTTCCCCACAGGAACAACTTCTGCGTCGTATAACAAAATATCGGCTGCCATCAAAACCGGATAAGTAAAAAGTCCGGCATTTACATCTTCCAAACGGTCGGCTTTGTCTTTAAACGAATGCGCCAACTGCAGTCTTGAATACGGAAAAAAGCACGAAAGATACCAGGAAAGCTCACAAACTTCTGCGATATCGCTTTGTCTGTAGAAATAAGTTTTCTCAGTATCCAGTCCACAAGCAAGCCACGCAGCGGCAATTTCGTAGGTGTTTTTCTTCAGTTCTTCCGCATTTTTTATCAGCGTAAGAGAATGCATATTAGCAATAAAAAGAAAAGACTCGTTTTCAGGATTTTTGGAAAGCTCGATAGCGGGAATAATTGCGCCCAATAGATTTCCTAAGTGAGGTGTACCCGTTGCCTGAATTCCGGTAAGTATTCTTGACATGTAATTGTATAATTTATCCTGCAAAAATAAGGATTATGCTTTGGCAAAAAAATTCCCCGAAGCAGAAGTTTCGGGGAAATATATTTTATTTTAAATGTTGTTTTATTGTCGCATTGGTTTCGGACGGTTAAAAAGCGAAATAAGGACCCCGCCAAAAAGCCCGATTGTTTTTATGACGGCAAATCTGGAGTCGAAAGGCAAAAAAGCGCCAATGATACAAAGTGCAGCAGCAATATACATTGGATAAAGATAATTGCGGTTAGCCAAAGTTGGAGCCTGAAAAAAGAAACTCAGTCCAATAAGCGCGTAAAACATTCTCTGATAAAGGAAATCATTGATCTCCGGACTAAAAAAATTAAACCATCCGGCAAGCAGACAAATCAGCGCACCGATGGATAAAAGTCCCTGTATAGTTTGAGTATTTCTCATTAGTAACTTTCTTTATCGTTCGGGAAATTTACAGATTTTACATCCTGAACATATTGTGAAACAGCACCCGTAATTTCAGTATAAAGATCAAGATATCTTCTCAAAAATTTTGGTGAGAAACCTTTGTTCATCCCAATCATATCATGGTACACCAAAACCTGTCCGTCGCAATCTGGTCCGGCACCAATTCCAATGGTTGGAATGGAAATACTTTCGGAAACTTTCTTCGCCAAATCAGCAGGAATTTTTTCAAGCACCAATGCAAAGCAACCCAGGTTCTCTATTAATTTAGCATCATTCAACAGTTTTTCAGCTTCTTCATCTTCTTTCGCACGAACTTTATAAGTACCAAACTGATAAATACTTTGTGGCGTTAAACCTAAATGTCCCATAACAGGAATACCTGCATTGACTATTTTTTTTATCGATTTTTCAATTTCAGCGCCACCTTCTATTTTAATTGCGTGTGCACCTCCTTCTTTCATCATTCTTACCGCTGAATCCAAAGCTTTTTCAGGATTACTCTGGTAAGTTCCGAAAGGAAGATCCGCCACTACTAAAGCACGGTCTACTCCTCTGATAACGCACTGCGTGTGATAAATCATCTGCTCCAAAGTAATCGGAAGCGTTGTTTCGTGACCGGCCATCACATTGGCTGCAGAATCTCCTACCAAAATGGCATCAATTCCGCCTGCATCCACCATTTTTGCACTCGTGAAATCGTATGCAGTAAGCATCGTGATTTTCTCTTTGTCGAATTTCATTTTTCGCAAAGTCTCGGTGGTAATTTTCTTAATTTCTGAATTTACAGACATTATTTTCTGTTGATTGAATTTTTAAAGATGAACGTGCCCAAGTTTGATGAGCTTTTCGTGGTTGAGGATTTTTATATTTCTGCCGTCGGCTTCAATCAGACCATCATGCTTGAATTCGGAAATCAAACGGATGGCACTTTCTGTAGCAGTACCCACAAAATTCGCAATTTCTTCTCTTGTCAATGAAATTTTAATGAATCCTTCAGGATCGGTCCCTAGTTTCTGTTCAAGCAGAAGGAGAATTTCTGCCAAACGTTCACGAACGGTTTTTTGTGCAAGAAATGTTACCGTATTCGCAGATTCGCCTAATTCAAAAGAAATTTTCTGCAGCATAGCAAATGAAAGTTTCGGATCTACTTCCAGAATATGAAGGAAGAAATCGGCAGGAAGAAAAGTACATTCCATATCAGACATTGCTTCGGCTTTTGCCTGAAAATTTTCGCCGCACAAAAGTGAACGGTAACCAATCATGTCGCCTTCTTTAATAAACCTAAGTATCTGTTCCTTGCCGTAAACACCCATCTTCGAAAGCTTCGCCGTACCTTTCTTTATAAAATAAACTCCGCTCGGAAGTTCGCCGTCTTCAAAAACGGTTTCGCCTTTATTGAATTTGAAATCCTCCCGTAAAGCCAGATATTGTGCAAAATCCTCTTCGGAAAGTAGTTCACGAAATGAATTTTCATTAAAAACCTTATTAATGTTCTCCTCGATAACGGTTTGTTTTTCTAAAGACATTCTTATGACATTTATCAGCAAAAATAGATTATTTAAAAGGTTGACACAAATTTATTTGTCATAATTTTGCGGGTTAAATCCCGAGAAAATTGTCAGAAAACTGTTTCCATTGCGGCCAGAATATCGAAAAAGAGCGCATCTCGTTCGACGCGAAGATATTTTGCTGCAACGGCTGCAAATCGGTCTACGAAATTCTCAACATGCATCAGCTTGGGAATTTCTACGAACTGAATAAAAACTCTGGGATAAAACCGGACGAAAATACATCTCAGTTTGATTATCTTGATTCCGAAGAAATCTTCAGCAGAATTACTGATTTTTCTGAAGGAAACACGACGCTGGTCACTTTCAAAATCCCGGTAATTCACTGCAGTTCTTGTATTTGGCTGCTTGAAAGTTTGCAAACCCTGAACAGCAACATCAAATATTCTCAGGTAAATTTCACCAGAAAAACCGTACAGATTTCATTTAACCACAATGAAATGAAACTAAGCGAACTGGCAAAATTTCTGACAAATTTGGGTTATAAACCTGTAATCAACCTTGAAACTGCAGAAAAAAAACACGAATTTCTCGACAAATCACTACTGATAAAATTAGCCATTGCAGGTTTTGCTTTCGGGAACGGTATGTTTTTCAGCTTCCCGGAATACGCCGCTGAAATTATTGGTACTACCGATTTCTGGATGGAAAAGTATAAGCATCTTTTCCGTTTTATTATGTTTTTGTTGGCAACGCCCGTTGTTTTTTACTCGGCTTCAGACTATTTTAAATCTGCATGGTTTGGCCTGAAAAACAAAATCATCAATATTGATGTGCCTATTGTTCTGGGAATTTTGGTGCTTTACGGCCGAAGTATTTACGAGGTTCTTACAGATTACGGCGCAGGATATTTCGATACACTTTGCGGCTTGCTGTTTTTTATGCTTTTAGGGAAACTATTTCAAAAAAGAACGTACAGTGCACTTTCCTACGACCGCGATTATAAATCTTTCTACCCCATTGCTGTTACAAAAGTTGATTTTGAAGGAAAACAGGAAAACATTCTTCTTTCTGACCTTAAAGTCGGCGATAGAATCATGGTGAGAAATCAGGAAATTATTCCTGTTGATGCTATTCTGATTAATGGAGACGGAAATATTGACAACAGTTTCATTACCGGCGAAAGTGCATCAATCCCGAAAAAAG
This sequence comes from Bacteroidota bacterium, assembly GCA_023458415.1. Taxonomy (GTDB): domain Bacteria; phylum Bacteroidota; class Bacteroidia; order Flavobacteriales; family Weeksellaceae; genus JAEWZO01. Next base: position 84,188 of record JAEWZO010000026.1, on the reverse strand, counting down.
CCGGAGACAAAATTTTTGCAGGTGGAAAACAACTCGGTTCTGTTCTTGAACTTGAAGTGATAAAAACTGTAAACCAAAGTTACCTTACTCAACTCTGGAACAAGGAAGCATTCCGCAAGCATGAAACAGGATTGGACAGTCTTACCAACCACATTTCTAAATATTTCACAATCACGATTCTTGCAATCACGCTGATTGCCGGAATTTACTGGGCTCAAATCGATTTTGAGAAAATGTTTCAGGTGGTTTCTGCGATACTTATTGTTGCATGTCCGTGCGCACTGGCTCTTTCTGCGCCTTTTACGCTTGGACATATCATGAGAATTCTAGGTCGTAATAAGTTCTATGTAAAAGATACTTTAACGATTGAAAAAATTGCAAAAATCGACACTGTTGTTTTCGATAAAACAGGAACGATCACGCATCACAAAAAATCCAATATCGCTTTTGAAGGAAACGAAATTTCAGAATTCGACCTCAAAAACATCAAATCTCTACTGAAAAACTCCAGTCATCCGCTTTCAAAATCGCTGTATGAATTCTTAGAAATTCCTGACGAGTATTTACCGGTGGAAAATTTTGAAGATTTTCCGGGCAAAGGTTATCAAGCAAATATTCGCGGAAACAGATATGTTATCGGGTCAGCGAAATTAACCGGAATGCAATCGAAAGATCTTGAAACCGCAGTTTACATCAGCAAAAATGGTGAGTTTCTAGGGAAATTCATCTTCAAAAATGAATACAGAAGAAATCTAAGTTCGCTTTTCAAAAAGCTTTCTGAATTCAAAATCCATATTCTAAGTGGCGACAACCGTTCCGAAGAATCTACTCTGCGAAGCATGATCACTGATCTGGAAGGAATGGCTTTCAACCAAAGTCCGGAAGACAAACTGAATTACATTAAAAATTTGCAGGAAAAAGGCGAAAAAGTCTGCATGTTGGGAGACGGACTGAACGATGCGGGTGCCTTGAAGCAGAGTAATGTTGGGATTGCCATTTCCGATGACACGAACTCATTCACTCCAAGTTCGGACGTAATTATGAGTGGCGAAAAAATGGAAGATCTTGATAAATATTTTAGTTTGTCGAAGGATGCAATGAACATTGTAAAAATAACTTTCGCCATCAGTTTAATGTACAATATAATTGGGCTTACTTTCGCGGTGATGGGCAAAATGTCGCCGTTGTTTGCCGCCATCCTGATGCCGATTAGTTCCATCAGTGTAGTGTTATTTACCAGTGCCGCCACTTGGCTTCGGAGCACGAAATATTTCAGTATCAGCAAGTAAGCTATCGGCGGTGTTATTTAGATAAGTTTTAAATTAACGCAATTTAACGTTTAATGATGAAAATCATTATTTTTGCATAAATTTGATAACTGATAAAAATTAAATTTGCTTCCCTAATGGACATACTGTATTTGATGATTATCTGCAGCGTTTCATTAGCAGTAATTTTTTTAATCGTTTTTATTTACAATGCACGGAAAGGTCAGTTTGAAGACGACGAATCTCCTGCCGTGCGTATTTTATTGGATAAAGACAACCCTGAAGATCCGGAAGAGTCCGGCGACAAAAAAGAAACTGAAAATTGAATTATACTTGAAGAAAAAAGTGATTAGTTAATATGGAAACACAAAAGTTTAGTTATGACAATGGTATTGTTCGGGCATTTCTTTATGCGACCGTAGTGTTCGGTCTTGTAGGGTTTTTGCTGGGACTTACTGCTGCATTAATGCTGTTTTATCCAGAATTGCCGGAGTTTCTTTTCGGAACGGATGATGAAAGTATTAAAAGTTTAGCCTCAGGAAACCTTGCCGGCTTAATTAACACACAGGGAGCTTTTGGATTCGGAAGAATCCGTATGCTGCATACCAGTGCAGTAATTTTCGCCTTTGTGGGTAACGGTATGTTTGCCGGGATTTATTACTCCCTGCAGAGACTTCTTAAAGCAAGAATGTTCAGTGATGTCCTTTCCTGGACGCATTTCTGGACATGGCAAATTATGATTGTTGCCGTGGTTATTACTTTCCTTATGGGGATTAATACTTCTAAAGAATATGCAGAGCACGAATGGCCAATTGATATCCTGATTACCGTTTCATGGGTGATTTTCGGTATCAATATGTTCGGTACCATTGCAAAAAGAAGAGTACGTCACCTTTATGTTGCCATTTGGTTCTACATCGGAACCTGGATCGCTGTTGCGATGCTTCACATCTTCAACAACCTTGAAGTTCCGCTTACCATGTGGAAATCTTACTCTGCATACGCTGGTGTGAAAGATGCTTTGGTACAGTGGTGGTACGGTCACAATGCGGTAGCGTTCTTCCTTACAACTCCAATTCTTGGTTTGATGTATTATTTCCTTCCGAAAGCTGCAGACAGACCTGTATTCTCATACAAACTTTCAATTATTCACTTCTGGTCTTTGATTTTTGTTTACATCTGGGCCGGTCCTCACCACCTTCAGTACACTGCACTTCCTGCATGGGCGCAAGCATTGGGAACAGGTTTCTCCATCATGCTGATTGCACCGTCTTGGGGAGGTATGCTTAACGGACTTCTTACTTTAAGAGGTGCGTGGGACAAAGTACGTGAAGATCCTGTATTGAAGTTTTTCGTTGTTGCAGTAACATGTTACGGTATGGCGACTTTTGAAGGTCCGCTATTGGCAACAAAAACATTAAATAAAATTGGACACTTTACAGACTGGGTGATTGGTCACGTTCACATTGGCGCACTTGGTTGGAACGGATTCATCGCATTTGGTATGATTTACTATCTATTACCAATTATGTGGAGAACCAAATTGTGGTCTGTAAAATTGGCAAACTGGCATTTCTGGTTAGGAACTTTAGGGATTATTTTCTACGCTGTTCCACTTTACATCGCAGGATTCCAGCAAGGTCTAATGTGGAAACAGTTCAACCCGGACGGAACTTTGCTTTACAAAAACTGGCTTGATACGGTTACAGCAATTATTCCATACTATATCATGAGATTCGTAGGTGGTGTACTTTATATTGTTGGTGCCATCCTGATGGTTGTGAATGTAGTAGCGACTGTTAGAAAAGGATCTTTCCAGAAAGAAGTTCCTGCAGAAGCTCCTGCACTTGCCAACATTGGTAACGCAAGAAAAGAAGGCGAAGGAACTCACCTTTGGTTGGAAAGAATGCCACTTTATCTGTCTGTTCTTGCTTTCGTAGCTGTTGCTATTGGTGGTGCAGTTCAGATTATCCCAACATTAACTGTGAAAGAAAACGTGCCTACAATTGCCGCAGTGAAACCATATTCACCACTGGAACTTGAAGGTAGAGACTTATATATCCGCGAAGGCTGTAACTCCTGTCACTCGCAGATGATTCGACCGTTCCGTGATGAAGTTGTAAGATTCAACGGTAAGAACGGACAGTATTCAAAAGCCGGTGAATTCGTATATGACCGTCCGTTCCTTTGGGGATCCAAGAGAACCGGTCCGGATTTGCACAGACAGGGAGGAAGAAACCCAAGTTCATGGCATTACAAGCACATGTATAACCCAAGAGCAACTTCCGCAGGATCCATCATGCCACGTTATCCATGGTTATTCTCTGATGATCTAGACAGATCGCAGATGGTGAACAAGCTTAACCTGATGAAAAACACTTTTGATGTACCATACACAAAAGCAGAAATCGATTCAGCAGAGCAATGGGCAGATAACCAAGCAGCAAAAATCGTAAGCGATATTTTTGCAGAAGCAGCCGATCTTAAAGATCAGTATGCTAAAAGACCTGCGGGAGAGCTTGAGAAGAAAGAAATTATTGCTTTAATTGCCTATCTGCAGAGATTGGGTACTGATATTAAAACAACCGAAGTACAAACTGCAAGTACAAACTAAACCAACCATATCTAAAGGAACATAATGATACCACAAAGTATAAAAGATATTGTATCTAACGGTGATAACGCCGGGCTTTTTCAAACGCTGGCTTTGTTGATCTTTATGTTCTTTTTCATTGGTCTTGTAATCTATGTTTTTAGCAGACCGAAAAAACATTACAACGACCAGGAAAAAGCTCCTTTGGAAGATGATCAACCCTTTAATTTATAAAATTAAACTATCATGAAACAAAGAACTCCGGTTTATATTACAATACTGATTATTCTGACAATACTGTTTGTAGTTTATTACATGTTTGTGCAGAGTACATCATTCCTTTCTTCACCATATTTTTGGGGAACAGTGCTTATCAGTGCTATTCTTGCGCTAATCCACAATGCAATTGGAGACCTTATTGAAAACGATAAATTCAAGAAGCTAACTCCGGATATGCAGGCAGAATATCTTAGAGAAAAGAATACACCCTACTTCAAAAGACTTTATAATGATGCCTTCAAAAAGCAGTCGAACACGGAAGAAAAAGATATACTTATTGACCACGGTTTCGATGGAATTATGGAGCTCGACAATCAGCTTCCAAAGTGGTGGCTAGGTTTATTCTGGTTCGGTGTAGCTTACTGTATTGTTTATATGCTTTCTTACTGGTTAACAGATTTCGCTAACCCAATTAAGGAATACGAAACTGAGCACAAAGAACAGATTGCAAGTATTGAAGAGTGGATGAAAAACACTCCTCCTCCAACCATTGAAAATGCTGTTTACTCTGCAGATAATATCGCTGCAGGTGAAGAGGTTTTCAAAACAAACTGTGTGTCTTGTCACAGCGATAAAGGACAGGGAGGTATTGGTCCGAACCTTACAGACAACTATTGGATCAACATGCCTGAAAAAACATTATTCAAAAATATTTTCCACATGGTTGATAATGGTTCTACCAACAACCCAACCATGCAGGCTTTTGGTAAAAACGGTGTTCTTACCGGATTTGATATTCAGAATGTAGCAGCGTACATTTATCACATCAACCAGGAACAGGCGCCGATTACACAGGCACAGGGAGGCGCTGCACCGCAGGGAACAGAAGCCAACTGGGAAGAATAAGAAATAAAATATTGAAACTATGAGAACATAATTCGTTATTGGAACAAGATAACGGATTATGTTTTTTCGTTTAAAAAAAAGTAGAAATGGCAGAAAAGGATAATACAATCAAAGGAGGACAGGGTCAGGTAATTGAAGCCGAAACCTTCAGAGATTCTGTTAGTACTATGGAGCAGTCCGGAAAACGGAAATGGGTTTACCCACGGAAACCAAAAGGAAAATACACCAATTACAGAACAATTGTAGCAGTTATTTTACTGGCAGTATTTTTCATTTTGCCTTTCCTTAAAATCAACGGGAATCCAGTACTTCTTATCAACATTCTCGACAGGCAGTTCTTCATCTTAGGACAGCCGTTTTATCCGCAGGATTTCTTTATCCTTGCTTTGGGAGCCATTACTTCAATTGTTTTCATCATACTCTTCACGGTAGTTTTTGGACGTATTTTCTGTGGATGGATTTGTCCACAAACCATTTTCATGGAAATGATCTTCAGAAAGATTGATTATCTGATTGAAGGCGACAGAAACAAGCAAATGAAACTTGACAGACAGGAATGGAATGCAGAAAAAATCTGGAAACGTTCATTGAAGTGGTTCATTTTCCTTGTGATTTCCTTGGTGATTACACACTGGATGTTCATGTACATTGTAGGTTATCAAGAGGTATTGAACATTATGAAGCAAGGGCCGTTTGCCAACTTTACCAACTTCCTGGTAATGATTTTATTCACCGGTGCGTTTTTCTTTGTATTCTCTTGGTTCCGCGAGCAGGTTTGTACTTTGGTTTGTCCTTACGGAAGACTTCAGGGTGTACTGATTGATAAACAAACCATCAACGTTTATTATGATTTTAAGCGTGGTGAAAACCGTGCAAAATGGAGGAAAGGAGAAGACAGAAGAGCAGCCGGAAAAGGCGACTGTATCGACTGTAACCAGTGTGTGGTAGTTTGTCCTACTGGAATTGACATCAGAAACGGGCAACAACTGGAATGTGTAAACTGTACTGCATGTATTGATGCCTGCGACGAAGTAATGGTAAAAGTTGGTTTGCCACCAGGATTAATCCGTTACGCAACTGAAGATGAAATTGAACAGGAAAGAAAATTCAAATTCACAGGAAGAATGAAGGCATTTTCTGTGGTACTTCTTCTTCTGGTTGGATTCCTTGGTTTCCTTCTTAGCAACCGTGGCGAAATGGAAGCAAAATTCATTAAACCGGCCGGTTCTACCTTCTTCATTCGCGATGGGCAGATTACAAACATTTACAATTATACCTTCCTGAATAAATCGAACAAGGATCAGATTGTTACGATTAAAGTTCTGGAGCCTGAACATGGAAAAGTATCCTTCAGTGGTTCACAGAATATCCACATCAAACGGGATCAGATGACAAAAGGAACTGTTAATGTAAGTTTCCCGGAGAATGAAATAAAACAAACAAAAAAGAATATTAAAATTGGAGTGTACGACCAGAACGGTAAACTTCTGGATACTTTCGAAACTTACTTCGAAGGACCGTTTAAACTTCAGATATAAAAAGAAATTATGTTCAAAAATTTCACATGGGGTCATGGTGTTGCAGTAGCTTTAGGAGCATTTATTATCTTCATTCTTTCGCTGATTTTTCTGTTCACGCGAAACTGGAAAAATTCTGAATTAATTACTGAGAATTATTACGAAGAAGAGCTGCTGTATCAAAATGTAATAGATGCTAAAGCCAATGCCGACAACCTAAGCGAAAAACCTAAATATCAACAAGATTCATCGGGAATAAAAGTGATTTTCCCTGCAGATTACAATAACTCCAATACTCAGTTCAGAATTGATTTACATCGTGCCGAAGACAAAAATCTGGATGTTGTAAGAGATATCGATCTTGATGGAAGCAATGCGATTTTTATTCCTGCTAAAGTTTTAGTTAAAGGAAACTACGTACTTCGCACCTATTGGACAAAAGACAGTAAAAACTATCAGATAGACTATAATTTGGTTTGGTAAAATGGAAACCGCTCTTATTATTTCTGCCATCGGCTTGGGCTTTGCGTCCGGATTTCACTGTATAGGAATGTGTGGACCCATCGCGCTTTCAATGGGATTAACCAAAAAGCAGGCAACCAATTATTACCTTCAGAACCTCACTTACCAATTCGGAAGAGTTGTTACCTACGCTTTGATGGGTGCAGTTTTGGGAATTCTGGGACAAGGTTTTCAAATCGCAGGATTTCAGCAGTATTTAACAGTTGCCGTGGGAATATTGTTGATTATTATGGCACTTTTTTCTTTCGGCGGAAAAGATTTTGCATCGAAAATTCCTTTCCTTTCCAAATTTCTTTTCTCCATTAAGATGAATTTGGGAAAACTTCTTCAGAAAGCAGATTATAGATCCAGATTCATTACAGGAATTCTTAACGGATTTCTACCGTGTGGAATGGTGTACATGGCACTTACAGCAAGTTTAGCAGCAGGCGGAATTTGGCAAGGAGCAACATTTATGGCGCTTTTCGGTCTTGGAACTATTCCGTTTATGTTTGCAGTGGTTTTGGTAGGAAATTTAATGAGCACTTCCTTACGCAGCCGCGTTTTGAAGTTTATTCCGGTGATGATGATCATTCTTGGCGGATTATTTATTCTCCGCGGAATGGAAATCGGAATTCCATATATCTCGCCGAAAAAAGAAGCCCTGAAAATCATTCATAACAATTCATCCGAACATCAACAGGGAGACCATACAAGCTGCCATTAGCAAGATCATCTTCAAGATCATCTTTTGTGTTTAACTTTGGTATTCATTTTGAATCCAACAGACACAAAAAATAAAAAGATGATCAAAAAATTTGGTTTATGGATTTCTGCTGCGGCTCTTCTTGTTGTACAGTCGTGTTCAGTAAACACCGAAACCACCTATTACAAAGATGCTGCAACCAGCATGGAATCCGACATTCTGATGGATCAAAGTATGCTCGGAATGATGACCATGGCAAATTCTGCAGCAAAATCACCTTCTGTTCCCAATTTAAAAGATCTTCCGGTAGACTGGAAGAGTCTGTATGACATTCAGAAAAAAGGAAAAATTGTACTGAATGAAAAGGACGCAGGTGCGCTGAAGAAAGTCTTTATGAAAGTCAACAAAAAAGATGGCGAAATCTTGGGACTTTCCATGAAATACGACAAACTGCTTCCAACAGAAATCGCATCTCTTTTCGCCAGCAGACAAGAATTGAAGAACATTCCGCTACAGGATATTGCGAAATGGGATGGCAACAGACTTGAAATTGATACAGAAAAATTCAATATTGCAGAATCGCTTTACGAAATTCAGAAAGTAAAGCCGGAAGAAACAAATTCAACACCTAAAACCAAGCAGGATTCTATCGAAACTTACGGCAAGCAAATGGCCAGCGGAATGATTGGGATGATGAAAATGTTTAACATGACTTTCACCAACACACTGAAGTTTCAAAAACCAATCGCTTCGATCATAGGAAAACATGATTTTGTTGAGCAGATTGATGACCGCACTATTAAAATAAATGTAAGGACAGCCGATTTGTGGGACGAAGGCAAAAACCTTAAAAACAAGGATAAAAAAATCGTGATTACCACGAAATAATAATAGAAAAAATTAACCGCCAATTTAGGCGGTTTTTTTATTTTTATCCTTTAAATAAGCTATGAAAAAAATGTACAACCTTTTCTGCACCTTACTTGTCAGCTTACTGATGATGTCGTGCAGTGTGGACCACAAAAGTGTTTATCATAATGACGAAACACAAAGCACGCAGATAGAAACTAATTTGAAAGAGTTTCTAGCTATGTATAATGCATTCGCTGGAGAGGAAGATGCTGATTTCAACAAATCTTTAGAAGATCTCAAGAAAATCCCAAATGAATGGACAACAGTATACAAGGCTGGAAGTGAAATTTTTGATGATGCAGAGACACCCAAAAAAGAGACTGATACCGTACGGATGATGAAGAAGGTTTACATCAAATCTGATTATGATGGCGATGAATACAAAGGATTGTCCGTGAAGTATGACAGAATGGAAGCGAAATATGTAAACATCTGGAATGCTTTTCTTATGAGTGATGAAAATTCGTTTAAGCTACCAACAAGTGCATTTAGCGAAATGAAGAACAAGAAAATGGTTATCAGCACTGCAGATTTTGTTTCACCTGAAATTAAGCGCATGTTGGTTCAGTCAGTTTCAGAAAATGAAGAACAAAGCCAGGAACAGCTGAAATACATTCTGAAAATTTTTGATGTAAGCATCAATAATGAGCTGTATTTCGAAAACAAAATAAAATCAGTTCAGGGAAAACATGATTGGGTAACACAAAAAGACGATCACACTTTGATTGTGAATTACAAACTCTCCCATCTTTTTGATCCTGAGAAAACACCAAAACAGACAGACCAAAAAATAATTGTAACTACCGAATAAAAAAACCGCCCAAATTTGGGCGGTTTCTATTTTTAGTTAATCAGATCGAATCGTGTGTATTCGGCAACTTTCGCAGGAATCTTAATTCCTTCCGGAGTTTGATTGTTTTCCAGCAAAGCGGCCATAATTCTTGGTAACGCCATTGCGGATCCGTTCAAGGTGTGAGCTAACTGAGCTTTTCCTTCCCCTTTAAATCTGCACTTAAGTCGGTTAGCCTGAAAAGTTTCAAAGTTAGAAACCGAAGAAACTTCCAGCCATTTTTCCTGTGCGGCACTCCACACTTCAAAATCATAAGTCATAGACGATGTAAAGCCCATATCACCACCGCACAAACGCAGAATTCTGAAAGGCAGTTCCAAGTCTGTCAGAATACCTTTTACATGCTCCACCATTTCTTCCAGTGCAGCGTAAGAGTTTTCCGGCTTTTCGATGCGCACAATTTCAACTTTTTCAAACTGGTGAAGTCGATTCAAACCACGAACGTGAGCGCCATAACTTCCCGCTTCCCTTCTGTAACATTGGGAGAAAGCGGTATTTTTCACAGGCAACTCCTTCTCATCCAGAATAACGTCGCGATAAATATTGGTTACAGGTACTTCTGCAGTTGGGATCAGGTATAAATCGTCTATTCCAATGTGATACATCTGTCCTTCTTTATCCGGCAATTGTCCGGTTCCGTAACCGGAAGCTTCATTCACCACATGAGGCGGATTGACTTCAAGATAACCGGCATCCACATTATTATCAAGAAAAAACTGAACAAGAGCACGCTGCAAACGAGCGCCCTTTCCTAAATAAACAGGAAAACCGGCACCGGCAATTTTCACGCCCAGTTCAAAGTCAATAAGGTTATACTTTTTCGCAAGTTCCCAATGCGGAATATTTCCTTCTCCTAAACCTTCTACTTCGTGAGACTGATACACAATTTCGTTATTGTCTGCGCCTACTCCTTCCTTCACCAATTCGTAAGGAACGTTCGGAATTAAATACAGAATTTCCTGCAGTTTAGCTTCAGAATCTTTCAGCTCAGACTGTAATTTCTGTGAGTTTTCTTTGTATTCGGAGGTTTTTGCTTTCGCGGCTTCGGCTTCCTCCTTCTTTCCATCTTTCATCAGAATGCCGATTTCCTTCGATATTTTATTCATTTGTGCCAGATTCTCATCCAACTCAAACTGAAGTTTTTTTCTGTTGTCATCAGCAGCAATGGCATCTTCCACCAAATGCATCTGCTGAAAATTTCTTTTGGCAAGTCCGTCCAGAACGCGTTGTTTATTTTCGCGTAAAAAATTAACCTGTAACATACGTTTTAAGTTTAAAATGAAATATTCAGGCGGGTTGCCCAAATATTTGAAAGTGTAAAATTAAGGATTATTTGTGGATTTTTACGATGTTCGGCTGCCCTTCTGTTTTTGTAAACTGAAGCGTGCCATTGTACCAAACTTGTGAAACTTCGAAAAGTTGCGGCGTTGATCGGTACTGAATCAAAATTGTATCGCGAATGATTGAATTGGTGGAATCGTTGATTCTCTTAGTAAGATTCAATGCTATTTCCGATTCATAAATTTTAAGGTCGTCTAATGAATCTACTACAATTCTACGTGCTCCCGCCAAATAATCGAGATAGCGGATGGTGTCACTGTCCGGAACAATCGAAGCGTTCACAGGAGCATTTTCCGTTAAACCGTTCACATCATTCATCGTGTGACTGATATATGATCCCGGAATTTTGTTATTCAGCATATCCTGCCCCGCTGAATCAATATACAGATGGATGTTCTGATCAATTCTCTGCAGACTTTCGTCATCGTGTCTGCAGCTCAAAAAACCAAAACCTAAAATTACCAGTGCAAAGAACAAATTCTTCATCCGACAAAGATAAATTATTTTAAATCTTTCAGGTATCGTGCAAAAACGAAGAAAAGCAAAACACCGGTGAGCAACATTGTTCCTCCCATGCAAAAACTCATGCCGACAACTCCGTAAATTGGAACCACAAAAAATGATGCGACGACCAAAGTTACAATTGCTGTGAGTGAAACAACTGTGTTTACTTTCATTTTACCCACGGCAGACAAAAGATTACCATACAGATTTCTGAAAAGCATATTTAACAGAAAGGCGGCAAGCAAAATTGTAAAGGCCAAAGTATTTTCCGAATATTCAGCACTGAAGAAAAAATGAAGAATCTGTTCACGAAGCAGAAATCCGACGGCGAAAATCAAAAAGCAAACTGGGACAAAAATTTTGTAATAATTAGCAGTATAATTTTTCAGAAAGGATTTGTCGCGATAATTTTTGGCTAAAACCGGGAAATCGCTCTGCATAAAAGTAAGCGATAGAAATGTAATATTCGCCGGAATAAGAACGGCAACTTTATAATTAGCGACGGCATTCTCATTCAATAAAAAACCAAGCAACAGAATATCCGCAGAGAAAAGTGCGTCCGAGAGCAAAGCGGTTCCTGCGGCATGAATCCCGTAACTTTTCATCTCCTTTTTACTGAACGGAACGTTCTGCTTTAAAGATGCAAAGTGTTTTTTTCTGAACCAAAAAAGAGCAATAAAAGGAGTAACTGCTATCGCAAGAAGATAGCCTTTCAATCCAAAATAATAGGTGCAAACTGCGACTAAAATCAGCCCAAGAATATTCACCACATTGTTCAGTTTTGCAAACTCTTTATTGTTGCCTAAAATCCTGAGTTCAGACTGCATATGCCCGAAAAAATAAAATCCGAAAAGCCTTACACAAAGTGCAAGAAAAATAATAAAGATATCATCATATTTTTCCAAGAAGAAAAAGCTGACCATAAGAAAAACAGCACCGAGAACTATCTGATAAAAAAGACCTTTAAAAAAAAGAAATCGTGAAAGCGATTTTTTTTCATCCGTATCTTCTGAAACAGAGCCATATCGCAATAGACTTTGCTGAGTACCAAAACCGCTGAAAGGGAGAAAAACAGCAAATACAGAAAGTACAATACTGAGCACCCCAAATTCACTTTGGGGAAGCAATCTGATGATGAGTAATGAAGTGATAAATGCACAGATTTTAGCGACAAGAAGCGACACAAAAACAAACTGACCTTTGTTTCTGAAGAATTTATTTAGAAAATCTGCAACACCACTCATTTAGAAAAGAACAGTTTGAAGATAGCTAAAATATTAACAGCCAAGCTTTTACTTTGGAAATCCTCTTTGGCAAACAGGAACTCAATATCTTTTTTAAGTTCAGGGAAACCTTCTAATCGGAAAAGGTTTTTATCAAAATAATTATGATAATAACTCTGAATTTCAATACTTTGCGAGAAATAATACTGATACGGATACATACTGGAACGGAAAGGTTTCTGCAAAATTTTCTCATTCCATTTTATGAAAACCTTCTTCTTCACGCGGTCTCCAAAGCTCGTTTTCCACGCGGCATCAGGTTTCATCATCGTGCGTTCCCATTGATACTTTGTAGCTTCGGGCAGATGTTTTGCAATCCATTCGAGATAAAAGCGATGATTATATTTCCAATTTTCCGGTAAACTCAGGGAAAAAGTAAGAAAATCTTTCACCATAAAAGGCGATGCCTGAAAAGCAGTTTGCTGAAAAACTTTCGCACCGAGTACCGTGCGGTTATAGGCGACATTCCGTAAAAGGAACAGTTCTTCGGTTTCGTAATTTGAAATAATTCGGTTCAGCTCAGTTTCTATTTTTGGCAGAAACTCTTTCTGATTGACAATTTTGAAATGACTGGGTTTTCTGCGTGCAGGTACAGTGTTAAATCCACCAAGAATTCCGTCGCCAATCTGTCCGCTGTGGAAAATACCGAAATCTTTCTTCTGCAGGTTTTCAGTGGCATATTTTACGTGAATACCACCCGTAAAATGGCCGCTTCCTTCGGAGATTTCCGTAACTTCATCAATATAATTCAAATAACTGCCACCGTCTAATGCAACAAATTGAAAAGGAATTTTATAATCAAATGCAATTTTTCGGGCGATAGTTTCGTCAAGATATCCCGACTGCGAAAAGCACAAAACGGAATCTGGTTTTTGCCCATTTTTTATGGCGTAAAAAGCTGCAACGCGGCTGTCGAGTCCACCACTTAGAAGCGAAAGGTGATTTTTCTGAAGTTCTTTATCTTTTGAATATTCCTGAAAAACTGCATCAGAAAAAATTTCATGAGCAGTATCAATTGCCTTATCCTTCGATCCGGAAAAGTATAAATCCGAATTAATGCTGAAGTAAAACTGTTTCAGAAAATTTCCCGTATTCATATCAACAGAAATCATTTCGCCATCCAAGAGTTTATGAACATCCTGCACAACAGTTTGATCTTCAAGCGTATTAACGCAGACCAGAATCTGATAAATTGCACTAAGATTTGGCTCCGTTGAAATATTTTTTACACGAAGATTTGAATTGAGTCTCACCAAGCTTGAGTCAAAGAAAATTCCTTCTTTGTTCTGACTATAATAAATGCTTTGGGTGGCAACTGCATTGGTGAAAACAATGACTTTCGCTGATTTACGGTCATAAATAAATCCACGGAATTCACCTTCAAGATCTTTAATACAGTTGGAATTTTTCTGCTGATAAAGCTGTAAAAACAACGCAGGAAAATCTTTTGCTGCATGCTGTTCGAGCAATTTACTTTTGTTAAGGATAATTCCTTCGACGGCGACAACTACCTCATCTTTTTCGAGGAAAAAACTATCATTCCCGGAGCAGAAAAAAGTTTCATAATGAACTTTTCCCTCGAAAATATGCAAAGAAAAACCCTCCCGAATCATTTTGCGAAAACTTCTTTATAAACGGACGTATACTGCTCTGCAATTGCTCTTTGCGAAAAGGTTTTTCCTGAATACGATACAAACTTTGAAGAATCTGGAACATCTTGCTGGTTCAGAATATTTTTCATCGCCTCTTCCAGCAAACCTTCATCAACACGATCAAGCAATATCCCAAATTTGTCCGGAAAAAATTCACCAATACCGCCGACATTAGTGGAAATCACACGGATTCCGCTAGAAAACGCCTCTGCAATTACGCATGGTTGGTTTTCATCGTCGCTGAACAGGATAAAACAGTCAGCTTGCTTCATTTTTTCCGCTATCTTTTCTATGGGTTGAATCGGGAAAATTTCAATTTTATCGGAATGAGGCGAGTTTTCTGAAAGTTCCTGTAAAGGTTTTATATCACCATCGCCACCAATTTTCAACCTGAAACGGAAACCTTCATTCAATAATCTTATTGCGGTTTTTAGAATTTTATCTGCATTTTTCCTTGGAATCAGATTGGACACATGAATAAATGTGAACTCTTCATTCGGTGCATCTTTAGGAGAGAAAAGTTCCGTGTTTACAACGTTCGGAATTACTTTCATGGGTGTTGTTATACCCAGATTTTCTAAACCCGACTGCAAATCCCGACTAACCGGTAATATTTTCGCTGCCTGATTTCCAATAATTTTTGCAGTTAATTTGATGGATTTGGACGTAATCTTTTCATTAATCTTTCGTAGAGCCGTCCAATGCTCAGTCACCACAAACGGAATTCCGAATTTTTTCTTCAGATAAACTGCAAAGAGCATATTGTTGTGCAGCACATTAGCGTGTACTACATCGGGTTTGTTCATCAGGTTAAAACCTTTTTTATAGGCTAACATGCGTCGTGTGAAATTAATGACCGGATTCCGGGTATTTTTGTAATACACAATGAGTGTACGAATTCCGTTCACCGTTTTATCATCAAAAACAAAATTATCCTCTTGGTCTAGATCGCCGATGGCGTGCAGAATTTCCACATCGTTCAACAGAGAAACTGCTTCCGCATGGCGCTGTACAAAATTGCCGTTGGTGGGTTCGAGTTTATTGGGAAACCACGACGAAATAAAGAGAATTTTGTAGCCCATAAGTACAAAAGTAAGGATTTGACAATAAAAGAAAAACCCTTTCAGACGATATTTTCCGAAAGGGTTTTCTGTGATTTTTCGTGCTTTATCTAATCCACATAAATCCCGGCCCAGCTTCTTTTCAAAGGCTGCAGGAAATCGCTTAGAAAAGCAACGTAAGTATTTTTTGAAAAATCAAAGACTTCAATATCATGTGAAATTTCTCCGTTTTTCAATCCGTTACGGAAATCCTGAAGTTTCATAGTCTTTACTTCACCGTTTTCTACAAAACTTGCTTTCATGCGGTCGAAAAGTCCCAAATGAAACTCTTCATCCAGTTTTCTCATTATGCCACCCAACTCGTCAATTGAACAGCCGGAAGCAGCTTCTTTTTCTTCATCCACACAAACAATAATAAACTGATTATTTTCGATCTTGTATGACGACGAAAGCGGTTTACCGTGTGCAGCCCAAGTCGCAAGAAAATCATAAAGCTTCTCGGTAATCACTTTGCTTTCCTTTGCTGTAAAAGGACGTGAAGCCGGATAAATAATTACTCTGTAATCGTTGGTTTCTACTATGTTTGATTCTTCTATTTTCATTCTTAACTAAAAATTTCGTTTAAAGATCTTCTGCTTCCTCCAGAAGTTCAGCAATATCTTTCACAGCAACTTCGCTTTCTTTGTTAAAGTGCTTCACTCCATCGGTAATCATGGTATTGCAGAACGGACAACCAGTCGCGATTACGTTAGGTGACTCTTGAAGCGCTTCTTCAGTTCTTTCAACATTAATGTCTTTGTTTCCTTTTTCCGGTTCCTTAAACATTTGTGCTCCTCCTGCGCCACAGCAAAGACCGTTTTGGCGGCATCTTTTCATCTCCACGAGTTCGGCATCCAATTTTTCGAGTAGCTGTCTTGGAGCCTCATATTCATCATTCGCACGGCCAAGATAACATGGATCATGGAAAGTAATCTTCTTTCCTTTAAAAACTCCTCCTTCAATTTTCAGGCGGCCGTTTTCCATCAGCTGTTTCAAAAACTGCGTATGATGCAGAACTTCATAATTTCCGCCCAAATTAGGATATTCGTTATTCAGCGTATTAAAGCAATGCGGACATGCAGTAACGATTTTCTTTACTTCATAAGCATTAAGAATCTCGATATTGGTAAGTGCCATCATTTGGAATACAAATTCGTTTCCAGCACGTTTTGCGGGATCTCCTGTACAGCTTTCTTCCTGACCGAGAACAGCGAATTCAACACCGATTTTATTCAGGATTTTGCAGAAAGCACGTGTGATTTTTTTTGCGCGGTCGTCGAAACTTCCTGCACATCCAACCCAAAAAAGTACTTCGGGAGATTTTCCTTCGGCAGCATATTCTGCCATTGTTTTTATTTTGAAATCCATTTTATCTAATTATGAATGAATTTATTTAGACTGATTAATCGTTTGCCCAGTTAAGACGGTCGGCCTGGTTGTATTGCCACGGCGCTGCGTTGTTTTCCACATTCGTCATCATCAGATTGAGTTCCTGAGGTGCAGCCGACTGTTCCATTACCAGGAATCTTCTCATTTCAACGATAATGGAAAGTGGATCGATAAGAATTGGACAGGCTTCCACACATGCGTTACAAGTTGTACACGCCCAAAGTTCTTCTCTCTGGATATGATCGTCAAGAAGTTTTTTGCCGTCATCTACAAACTTTCCGTTTTTATTGATGTTTTTCCCAACTTCTTCAATTCTGTCGCGGGTATCCATCATGATTTTTCTTGGAGAAAGTTTCTTACCTGTTAAGTTTGCAGGACAAACAGCGGTACAGCGACCACATTCCGTACAGGAATATGCATTCATCAACTGAACCTGGTTAAGATCAAAAATATCATTGGCGCCAAACTTTTCAGGAACAGCATTCGGGTCTGCTTCAGGCGCTGCTGCGTAAGGATCGGCGTTGGGATCCATCATCAGTTTAATCTCGTTGGTAACAGACTCCAGATTATTGAATTTGCCTTTCGGATTAAGATTGGCGAACCAAGTATTAGGGAAAGCCAGCAAAATATGAAGATGCTTGGAATAATACAGATAGTTCATGAAAAACAGAATTCCTAAAATGTGGAACCACCACGAAGCTCTCTCTGTGAAATGAAGCATGCTGTCGCTGAAGTTTTCCAGAATTGGCACGTGTACAAGATTACTTATCGGGAATGAACCGTGCTCCGGTAAAAGACCTCTTGTCTGAAGAATATAATCTGAAGCATTCATTTTGAAGAATGCCATCATCAGAAGAAATTCAATCACAAGAATCCAGTTGGCGTCGTGTTTTGGCCATCCGAAAAGCTCTTTCATCGTAAGACGATTCACGCCGTAGAAATTACGGCGGATAAAGAAAATTACCACTGCGATGACAACCAAAAGCGCAAGAACTTCTAATGTCGCTGTGAAAATGTTGTAGAGTGATTCGCCGAAAACGCCTGCAAGAAAACGGTGCGTACCGAAAATACCGTCCACCACAATCTCAATCATTTCAAGATTGATGATGACAAATCCTACATACACAAGTAGATGCAGAAATCCTGCGACAGGACGTTTTCCCATTTTGCTTTGTCCCATCGCTACTGTAGCCATGGTTTTCCAGCGTTCGCCTTTTCTGTCAGTACGGTTAATTGGCCGTCCCAGCTGAATATTTCTGTAAATTTCTCTCAGACTTTTCACAAAAAGCCCGATTCCTGCAACAAGAGCTACAACAAAAATAATATTGTCAATATATTGCATATTGAAAGGTTTTAGTCTTTATTATTCTTCCCGAAAACTGAAAAATTAAGGTAACGTTTCGGGTTGGCTTTCAGATCTTCAATTAAAACATTAAGATTATTTGAAGCTTCATTTAAGTTATTGTAAAGTTGCTCATCTTTTGTGAGTTTTCCTAAACTTCCTTCGCCATTTTGTATGCCAGAAATAACGCCATTCAGTTTATCGGCAGTTAAAGATAACTTATCGATGGTGTTATTAAGTTTCTGCACATCTACTTCTTCGGCAACTCTTCCGTATTTATCAATGGCATCTTTTGCACTGATCGTAGCCAGATTAGCATTATCCAGAACCTGCTGCATTCTTGGATCGTTGTTGGCCAATAATCTGTTGGTT
This sequence comes from Bacteroidota bacterium, assembly GCA_023458415.1. Taxonomy (GTDB): domain Bacteria; phylum Bacteroidota; class Bacteroidia; order Flavobacteriales; family Weeksellaceae; genus JAEWZO01. Next base: position 65,733 of record JAEWZO010000026.1, on the reverse strand, counting down.
TGCTGTGCTGTAGTTTCAAAAGAAGCAACTGTTGTATTAAGATTCGCCAGTAAAGCACGAATTCTTGCCTGATTTTCTGCGTCCGTAATTGCTCCTGCATTCATCATCAAAGAATCCACTCTTTTCAATACAACTTGAAGCTGATCTTTTACCGGACCCACCTGCGACGAAATATTATTCATCATCGACAGTTTGAAGTTTCCGGAAAGCGTATCGCCGTCTTTCGCCATCGGAGAACCGTAAGCCAAGTTTACACGCATTTGTTTACCGGACATTAAACCTGGTTCAAAAATTTCCAGTGTGGATTTTTTTGAAAACTGAAACTCATCATCCACCGTAAGTTTCACTACGAAGTGAATTTTTCCGGATTTGTCAGTAATTGGGATAATTTCGTCAACCTGTCCAACTTTCAAACCGTTGATAGAAACCGGGCTGGATGGCTCCAAACCTTCAACATTATCGTATTTGGCGTAGTATACATTGTCTGTCGTAAAGACACTTTTGCCCTTCATAAACTGGAACAAAATCACGAAGCCAACGATGGCCAAAATGGCAATTAAACCTGCTATTATTTCTTTGGAGAATTTCACTTTTTCTAATTTATCTAATCAGCAAATATAATATAATTAAAATAAATGATTTCATCCACTGCTAAAGGTTTACACAAGAAAAAAGCGACCCAAAAAGGCCGCTTTAATCTTGTTTTATTTTTATCGATTACTGCATTTGTGCATTTTGGTTATATACATCAATTCTGTAATCTTCGATATCCGCATTATCCTGAAGACTCTTCAATAACAGCTGACCGAATTGTTGAGCATTCTGTCCGGAAATTGCCTGCGTAACCTGCGCAATATCTCCCGGCTGTTTGTTTACCGTTTCAGATTTTTTCACCAAAACATAAACTCCTGTCATTCCTTCTACCGGATTGGATAGTTTTCCTTTTGCCGCTCCGAAGGCTGCACCTGCAACTTTAGGTTCCAGTGCGCCGTTAATTTGCGGGCTCAAAAGGTTAACCTGCGCTGAAGCTTTTGGTGCTGCAAAAAGTTTAGCTACCTGATCTAAAGATGTTGCGTTGGACGCTTTAATCTTCTCAGAAATCTGTTTAGCCAATAACTTGTTTTTCACGATTGGTTCAACCTGTTCTCTTACTGCTTCCGGATCTGCGGTTCCTCCATCATGAATTCCATTCAAAAATGCAACAATGCGGTCTCCGGTTCCGTCAACGGTGAAAATATTGGTATCTCCTTTTTCTCTTTTCTTATCAAAAGCCCAAGAAAGAACTTCATCATCCTGGTCTGTTCCTAAGCCTTGAAGCATCCCCTGGAAACGGCTAACTTCTTTTGGATTGGTGAACTGGTAATTGTTCTTTTTAGCAAGGTTTGCAAAATCGTTGAAAGATTTTCCTTCTGCCTGTTGAATAAACTTAGTTGCTTTAGTGTTGATTTCGTTTTCAGTTTTATCCGAAGGTCTGATGGTTTTAATAAGATTAGCAATCTTGTAACTCATCTGTCCGGACTTTTTGTCTTCAACATTAATGATGTGATATCCAAAAGATGTTTCTGCAATACCTGTAGACCCTTTAGAATTATTTGCCAAGAAAGCCAGATAACCTGGTGCGAAAGGAGAAGCAGGCGTCGTCCAACCCACACTTCCGTTTCTTTCAACAGCGTTAGGCTCGTCGCTTAGCTTAAGACCTTCAGCAAATTTTGCCGGATTAGCTTTAATAACCGCTAAAAGACTGTCTGCAATTTTCTTAGCCTGATCTTTTGTTCTGGTTGCAGTAGATCTTTCAGCACCTTGATATCCAATCAAAATATGTTTTGACAATGTTGAATCCGAAGGTTTTTTATCAACCAATTTAGAAACTACATATAAATTCTGTTCTTTGTATGGACCGAAAAGCGTCCCAACCGCTGCTGAAGCTACTTTATCTTTAATAGCTAAAGGAAGCTGCTCCTGAGAAAAATAACCAGGATTGAAAGGCATATCCGAATTAAGTGTCACAAACATGGAATCGTTCTGCGTATTCTGAAAACTTTCAGTTCCACCATCTGCTCCCTGAGTGAAAAGTTTGTTGATTTCGTTCAGCGTAGCTGCATCATCTTCTGCACTTGGAGTCGCCGGGAAATACACCAAACCAAGGTTTCTGCTTGCATCTCTTTTGAAAGTTGCAGGGTGTTTTTTAATGTAATCAGCAATATCCTGAGTGGTAACTTTCACTGGGTTTTTCTGTGAGAATGCTGCGTAATCTACTTTCACATAATCGATATCTGCAAGCTGATCTCTTTGGTTCATCAAAACCTCAGCTTCTTTTTTACTTGTCGTAATTCCGGTAGAAACATTCGCAAAAAGCTGTCTCGCCATCATTCTGTACTCAATGCTCTTTCTCGTTCTCAACCAGTTGTTGTACATTTCGATATTGCCGCTGTTCTTAAGATCTTCCACTTGCTTTCTGATTTCGAGAGAACGGAAATTTCCTTTTTCATCAAAATTCTGTGGATTTTGTGCGAACATAGGATCAAACTGAAGTTGGTTCCAGAACATATCTTCTGTAAGTTCCAGTCCCATTTTTTCAAATTCCTGCTTGATAAGTTTGGACTGAACCAACATTTGCCAAGCCTGCTCTTCCAAACCGGTAACCGGTTGTCCTTGCTGCTCCGCCTGCTGCTGCATCACAAAAAGCTGATCATTAAATTCTTCACGGGTAATATCCTCACCATTTACTTTTCCAAAAACATTAGGGTTTTTGCCAAAAACCTGGTCAAAACTGTCCGGATTCACTACAAAAGCCAATAAAGCCAACGCAATAATACCCATCAATAACCAAGGTTTGCTTCTAATTTGTCCTAAAATTGCCATGTTTTGTTGTATAATTTTATCAGTCTGCGAAAATACACATTTTTAAGAGATTAAGAAAAATTTTGAGCTTTTATTTATAGCAACAGCAGTGTAGCGGAAATTTTGTCAATAATTTTAGGTGGCATAATGCTTGTCGTTATTATTCGCGCCTTTACGGGCAACTGTTTCTGGAATAAATTTCCGGGATAAAAGTTTTATTTCGATTAAATAAATGACAAATTGTCATTGCTCTTGATATTATGAATGATTTTGATGACATCAGTTTTGATGAAATTATGGACGATAACTTCAGTATTGTAGCTGAAGAAATAAACATGAATGATTTTGCTGAAACCAGCAAAAACTCCGAACAGAAAATTTTCCCTATTCTGCCGGTTAGAAATATGGTAATGTTCCCGAAAGTGGTAATTCCGATTACCGCCGGAAGAGAAATGTCGATTAAACTACTGGAAGACGCTCAGAAAAACGGAGATTTTATAGGAATTCTAAGCCAAAAGAATCCCGAAATCGAAAATCCTGTTGATGCCGATTTGTATAATATCGGTACACTTGCGAAAATTGTAAAAATCATCAAACTTCCGGAAGGAAATATCACCGCTATCACCAAAGGATTTGGAAGGTTTAAAATTAAAACTTTCAAATCTGTTCAACCATACTTCACAGCCGAAATCTCGAGGCTTAAAGATTCTTCGCCAAGAAACAAAGAAGAGTATGAAGCTTTAATGGAAAACATTCGTGAGCTTGCTGAAAAAATCATCAATCTGGATCCGGGAATTCCGAACGCGGCAAGTTTTGCCCTAAAAAACATCTCCGGTGAAGAAGATTTACTGAATTTCATTTGTACCAACGCCACATTCTCTCCACAGAAAAAACAGATTTTGCTGGAAGAAAAAAGTCTGATGAAGCGAGCCGAAAAACTCTACGAAATTCTTCACGACGATTTCCGTAAACTTGAACTTCGCAACCAGATTCATCAGAAAACATCCAAAGATCTTGATAAACAGCAGCGCGAATATTTCCTCAATCAACAAATGAAAACCATTCAGGAAGAATTGGGTGGCGGAGCCGAAAGCGATGCGGACGAACTACGTGAAAAAGCTAAAAAACTGAAATGGAGCGACGAAGTTCAGGAACATTTCGAAAAAGAACTGGCGCGTTTACAGAGACAGCATCCCAACTCTCCAGATTATAATGTTCAGCGGAGTTATCTGGATTTTTTCACCGATTTACCGTGGGGAAATTATTCCAAAGATATTTTTGATATCGTAAAAGCTGAAAAAGTTTTGGACAAAGCGCATTTCGGTCTGGAAGACATCAAGAAAAGGATTCTGGAACACATGGCAGTTCTGAAACTGAAAAACAACATGAAATCACCGATATTGTGTCTGGTTGGCCCTCCCGGAGTTGGAAAAACTTCTCTCGGGAAATCAGTTGCAGACGCTTTGGGCAGAAAATATGTACGGGTTTCTTTGGGCGGACTTCACGACGAATCCGAAATCCGTGGTCACCGCAAAACGTACATTGGTGCGATGGCGGGAAGAATACTGCAGTCGATAAAAAAATCTGGAACGTCAAATCCTGTCGTGGTTTTGGATGAAATTGACAAAATCGGTCAGGGAATGCATGGCGATCCAAGTTCTGCATTGCTGGAAGTTCTTGATCCTGAACAGAATTCAACATTCTACGACAACTATCTGGAACATGGCTACGATCTGTCAAAAGTAATGTTCATTGCGACCGCGAATACGCTTTCAACCATTCAAAGTCCGCTTTTGGACAGAATGGAAGTCATCCAAATCGCAGGTTACACTTTGGAAGAAAAAATTGAAATCGCCAAAAGACATTTAATTAAAAAACAGCAGGAAGAAAACGGTCTGAATTCAAAATCATTCAGACTTGGAAATACTGAACTGAAGCACATTATCGATGCACACACTTCAGAAAGCGGCGTAAGATCTCTTGAAAAAAGAATTGCCGCAATTTCACGCTGGGTTGCGTTGCAAACCGCGATGGAAAAAGAGTACGAACCAAAAATTTCAGTAAAGAAAATTGATGAAATTCTGGGAGTTCCAAGACCCAAAAGTTTGTCGGAAATTACCGGAGTTCCTGGTGTTGTCACAGGTTTAGCGTGGACTTCTGTTGGTGGCGATATTCTGTTTATCGAAAGTATTCTGAGCAATGGAAAAGGAAATCTCACGATGACCGGCAATCTCGGAAATGTGATGAAAGAATCTGCAACCATCGCGCTTGAATACATCAAAGCAAAACATAAAGAACTGGGGATTTCCGAAGATGACATTGAGAAGAAAAACATTCACGTTCACGTTCCGGAAGGAGCAACGCCGAAAGACGGACCTTCAGCCGGAATTGCAATGCTTACGTCGATGATATCGAGCTTCAAGAATAAAAAAGTGAAACCGCATCTCGCAATGACGGGCGAAATTACTTTAAGAGGAAAAGTTCTTCCTGTTGGTGGAATTAAAGAAAAACTTCTTGCCGCAAACCGCGCCGGAATTAAGGAAGTAATTCTGTGTGAAGCCAATCGCAAAGATGTGGAAGAAATCAAAAAAGATTATCTGAAAAATCTTAAAGTTTCCTACGTAAACCGCATGAGCGAAGTAGTGGATCTTGCAATTGAAAAATAAGTTTTATTCAATAAAAAAACATCAAAGCGTCGATATGGTTCGGCGCTTTTTATTTTACAAAAACCTTATAATCAATAATTTATAACCGAAAAACAGCTTTTACAGAAACTAAACAAACCCTTTACAAACTTTACAAAACTTTCAGGCGGAAATTTGACTCAGTTAAACCCACAAAAATTTTCCGTTATGAAAACAATGTATTCAAAAATCGCAGTTGCGTTGGTCACGTTCTCATTTATTTATTCGTGTGAAAAAGCAAATTATACAAAATCCGAATCCGTTGCTGAAACTTCTTCAGATTATGCAGTCGCTGTTTCCGACAGTGTTTCCATGGCTGCTTCACAAACTGTTCCGGATAAAAAATTTGTGAAAACCGCCGACATCAATATGGAAGTGAAAGATGTTTACGACGCAACAATTTTCATCGAAAAACAGCTTAAAGAACTGGGCGGATTTGTTACAGTAAGCCGTTTGCAGAGCAATGTTGTATCCGAAGAAACCTACGAAACATCCGATACAGACGCCACTTTGGTGAAAAAATTTCAGACCGACAATACTATGCAGGTTCGGGTTCCGACCGAAAAACTGGGCGATTTTCTGACTTTTATTAATGACAAAAAACTATTCCTGAATTCCAGAATTATCCTCGCGCAGGATGTCACCGCCAATGCAAAAATCGCTGAGCTTGAAACTCAGAAACTCCAAAAAACCGGAACTGTTATCGAGAAAATGAAAAACAATGGCGAAAAAGTGGACAGAACAGAGAACAATCTCCATCAGACGAATCAGCGGCAAATTGCTAACATCACTTTAGCAGATCAGCTTAAATATTCCACAGTTGATATTTACATCAAAGAACCCAAACTGCGGATTGCGGAAATTGCGGTAACCAATACCAAAAATATCGACAACAAATATAAATTCAACTTCTTTTATGATGCGAAAAACGCTTTCGTAGAAGGATTTTACCTAATTCAGAGATTGCTGGTTGGTTTAATCACCATTTGGCCAATTGTGTTGATTGGAGCAGTTATTTTCTACTTTTTAAGAAAAAGAAAAAGCCCTATGCCAACAAATTCGCAGAATAATACCTGATTTTCGGCAATAGTTCTGCAAAACCTCTGAAATTTCAGAGTTTTTTTTATAAACTTTCAAATAAATAACTTTGACAAAATTTTTTGCGGATGGACAACCATGAAATTTCTGATTTTTACGACGATTTCTCAGAACGACAATATAAAACCGGTGCCAACGAAAGACTGATTTCTCTTTACAAAAGAATGCTGAAAGCCGGACTCAGCAACAACTCAATTGTTCTGGAACTTGGTTGCGGTGTTGGAATTTTCACCAAACTGATTTCAAAAACGGTGAAAAACGGAAAAATTGAAGCAGTAGATTTAAGTCCGAAAAGCATCGAAATTGCTAAAAAACTGTCAAAAAACCCAAAAATTCAGTTCGAAACAGCCGATGTTGTGAAATATCAGCCGAAAAATAAAGATTTCGATTTTATTACGCTGATGGATGTTATTGAGCATATTCCACTCGAATTTCACCCTGAACTTTTCAGAAATTTAAGTGAAAACAGTACGGAAAAAACGCTGATTGCGATTAACATTCCGAATCCTGCCTACATTGAATACGTCAGAAAAACCGCGCCGGAAACTTTGCAGGTGGTGGATCAGTCGGTTGAACTGTCTGAAATCCTTTCCAACGCGGAAAAGAACGGACTCGAAATAATTTTCTACGAAAAATACAGCATCTGGCAGAAAGAAGATTACGACTTTATGCTGCTTCGGAAGAAAAAAGATTTCAAGCTGGAAAAACTTTCGGAAAGCCGCAATATTTCAGAAAAAAATAGAAAACAAAATCAAACAGAAAATAGATCAGGTAAAATATTCCTGAATCCTGCAGCTCTGAATTTTTCAGGGCTTTTATTTTTCCTTAATTTTGCAATATTCTAAACAAAACAACGCTTCACAATCTGAATCCAACTATATGTTACCAAAGATAAATCCCGAACAAACCAATGCGTGGAAACAGCTTTTTGCCCACTTTGAGCAAAATGATTTTGAACTTCGCACGCTTTTTCAATATAACCCTGAACGTTTCAACCAGTTTTCGGTAAAAAGGGAGAATTTTCTGTTTGATTATTCTAAAAACCTCATCGATCAGCGCACGAAAGAACTTCTGTTAAATCTTGCTGAAGAGTGTAAACTGAAAGAAGCCATTTCGGCAATGTTCAGCGGTGAAATCATCAACGAAACTGAAAACAGAGCCGTTCTGCATACCGCTTTGCGTGATTTTTCAGACCGCGAAATCTTGGTTGATGGTGAAAACATCAAACCAGACATTAAAAGAGTTCTGGATCAAATGAAATCGTTTTCTGAAAAAGTTATTTCGGGCGATCATAAAGGTTTTTCCGATAAAGAAATTACCGATGTCGTGAATATCGGAATTGGCGGTTCTGATCTTGGTCCGGTGATGGTGGTTTCGGCATTGAAGCATTTTAAAACCAGACTGAATGTACATTTTGTTTCAAATGTAGATGGAAATCACATTGCAGAAACGGTAAAAAACCTTAATCCGGAAACTACCCTTTTCATCATTGCATCCAAAACTTTTACTACGCAGGAAACAATGACCAACGCGGAATCCGCAAAAAACTGGTTCCTGAAATCCGGAAAACTGGAAGATGTTGCAAAGCATTTCGTTGCACTTTCCACAAATGTTGAAGCCGTGAAAAATTTCGGAATTGCGGAAGAAAATATTTTTGAATTCTGGGATTGGGTTGGCGGAAGATATTCGCTTTGGAGCGCCATCGGTTTGAGCATTGTTCTAGCCGTTGGTTACGACAATTTTGAACAGTTGCTGAAAGGTGCTTTTGACACCGACCAACATTTCCAGAATGCAGATTTTTCCGAAAACATTCCGGTTATAATGGGACTTTTGGGAATTTGGTACCGCAATTTCTACGCTGCAACTTCATACGCTATTCTTCCGTACTCGCAGTATCTTGACCGTTTTGCAGCGTATCTTCAGCAAGGCGACATGGAAAGCAACGGAAAATGTGTGGACAGAAACGGCGAATTTGTGCAATACGAAACGGGACCAATTATTTGGGGCGAACCGGGAACCAACGGTCAACACGCATTTTATCAATTGATTCATCAGGGAACAGAACTGATTCCGTCCGATTTTATTGCATATGTAAAATCCTGCAACGAAGTTTCCGACCATCAGGAAAAACTGTTGGCGAATTTCTTTGCACAAACTGAAGCACTTGCTTTCGGGAAAACGCACGATGAAGCTGAAGCCGATTTGAAAGCATCCGGAAAATCAAATGATGAAATCGAAAAACTTGTAAATTATAAAGTCTTCCACGGAAATACCCCAAACAACTCATTGTTATTCAATGAACTAACTCCGTTTTCATTAGGGCAACTAATTGCCATGTACGAACACAAAATTTTCGTTCAGGGTGTTATTTGGAATATTTTCAGTTTTGATCAGTTCGGCGTAGAACTTGGAAAAGTTTTGGCCGGAAAAATTCTTACGGAACTTAAAAATTCAGACGAAATAAAAGATCACGATTCTTCCACAAATGGATTAATGAACTACTTTAAAGCCAATCGTTAATGCTGAGACAACTCTATTATAAAGTATCGCCCGAATCCCGATTCTTTCTAAGAAAAATTTGGTATTTCCCGATTGATTTCCTTGAAGGAATTTCAGGTAAGAGAGAAAAAGGCGTTCCTAAGAAAGGAGACATTTTTATAGGTTCAGGTGACTTCGTTGCACAGGGAGAAGAGCAGCTTTCGTTGTTAAAAAAACACATCAACCTGCAACCAGACGACAAAGTTCTCGACATTGGTTGCGGAATTGGACGAACAGCATATGCGCTGACAAAATATTTCAGTAGCGAAGGTTCCTATAATGGTTTTGATACGGTAAAAAAAGGAATTGTGTGGTGTAACCGAAACATTACGTCCAGATTCAAAAATTTTGAGTTCAAGCACGTTCCATTGCGCAACAACTTGTACAACACCAGCAACGGCAACGCAGCGACGTTCCAATTCCCATATGACGATCAAACTTTTACGAAAATATTTCTGTTTTCTGTCTTCACGCACATGAAATTGGATGAAATCCAGAATTATCTGTCAGAAATCCAAAGAACGATGACGGAAGATGGCAAATGTCTGGCTACTTTTTTCATTTACAGCAAAGAAGATAAACTGGAAAATTTTCCCGGTTTTACTTTTCCGGTGAAACGTGACGGTTACCGCTTACTCGATGAAAATGTTGAAGAAGCGAACATTGCACTCGACATTGAAGTTCTTGAAAAAATGGCCAAAAAAGCAGGACTTCACATCGAAAAAACAGAACGGGGATTTTGGCGCGATCTTAATAAAGAAGGTGGCAAAAAATATTTTCAGGATATTATAGTTTTCACAAAAATCACAAAATAGTTATGGCGCAAATTTTAGACGGACTTAAAGTTTCCAAAGAAATCAAAAATGAAATAAAGGATGAAGTAAAAAAAATCCTGGCCAATAAAAGAAGAGCCCCACATTTGGTTGCAATTTTGGTCGGCAATAACGGCGCAAGTAAAGCTTATGTGAATTCCAAAGTGAAAGACTGTGAAGAAGTGGGATTTACTTCCGGACTGATAAAATTCTCAAGCACCGTTTCTGAGGCTGAACTTTTAGAAAAAATAGACGAGCTAAACCGTTCCAAAGCGGTAGACGGATTCATTGTTCAGCTTCCTTTACCAAAACAAATCGATCAGGAAAAAATCATCATGGCGATTGATCCGAGAAAAGATGTGGACGGATTTCACCCACAGAATTTTGGCAAAATGGCACTGGAAATGCATTCATTTCTACCGGCAACTCCGTTCGGAATCCTCACCCTTTTGGAGCGCTATAATATTGAAACTCAAGGGAAACACTGCGTAATTATCGGAAGAAGCCGCATCGTGGGAAAACCTATGAGCATTCTTATGGGAAGAAAAGATTTCCCAGGAAACTCCACAGTTACACTAACGCACAGTTACACGCCGCACGTTGAAGATTTTACACGAAATGCCGATATTGTGATCACAGCTTTGGGTGACCCGGAATTTCTGAAAGCAGATATGATTAAAGAAGGAGCGGTGGTAATTGATGTGGGCATTACACGTGTTGATGACGATACCGAAAAAGGTTATCATTTGGTGGGTGACGTAGATTTTGATAGCTGCGCAGAAAAAGCCAGCTGGATAACACCAGTTCCGGGAGGAGTTGGTCCGATGACCAGAGCAATGCTCATGAAAAACACGCTGATTGCGTACAAAACTTCAGTTTATAATGACTAAAGAAGAAAAGGATATTCTTTTAAATGAAGGAAAAATGCTCCCGGTAATGGAGCATTTTTATACTTTACAGGGCGAAGGTGCGCACACCGGAAAGGCAGCGTATTTCATCCGTCTTGGCGGTTGTGATGTTGGTTGCCATTGGTGTGATGTGAAGGAAAGTTGGGATGCAGACCTTCATCCTGCGATGGATACACTTCAAATTGCAGAAACCGCAGCAAAATATTGCAAAACAATTGTTTTGACTGGCGGAGAACCTTTGATGTGGAACCTGGAAGTTCTGACTTCAAAACTGAAAGAGTTGGGCTGTCAAATTCATATTGAAACTTCCGGAGCTTATCCGATGAGCGGACAGTTGGACTGGATAACTCTTTCTCCAAAGAAAACAGGATTGCCATTAGAAGAAATTTATTCCAAAGCGAATGAACTTAAAGTCATTGTCTTCAATAACAACGATTTTAAATTTGCAGAAGAGCAGGCTGCAAAAGTTTCGGACAATTGCAGACTTTATCTGCAGAGTGAGTGGAGCAAACGCAACGAAATGTACCCGAAAATCACAGACTTCATCCTTGAAAACCCAAAATGGCAGGCTTCCGTGCAGACGCATAAATATTTGAATATTCCGTAGTTTTGTTTAGATTTACCCTCCTGTTAACTGATTCGGATGCAAACAATTCGATATTCTCGGTATTTTAAAACTGTTTTTATACTGCTCGATGTTATCGTAATTGCAGGCGTTCTTACGTATTTCGCTTATCAAAGAACAGGTTTCGGGGAAAGTATTGCGAATTGGGAACAGAATATTCTTTCAACGCTCCTACTGGTTTTTTTCTGGATTCTACTAAGTGGGCGCACCAAGCTCTACTCTATTGAGAGAAATGTAACCTACATGATTTTCTTAGAAAGATTGGTAACCCATATCCTGATCTTTTTATTCGGACTAATTCTTTTAGCAAAAGCCAGCAACAACGATTTTCTGAAGACCGACCGTTTCATCATTGCCATTACACTGTTCGTGTTTCTGTTTATTTTGAAATCGGCTTTATTCTTTGCTTTAAAGTATTTCAGAACATTTGGTTTTAACCATCGAAACGTCATGTTTCTGGGCGAAAATTCATCCTCGGAAATTCTAAGAGAAATTCTGAACCAACGTAAAGATTACGGTTTTAAGATTTTCAATTTTCCGGTTGAAGACACGGAAAACCTGAAAGTTCTGACCAAATTCTGGAAAGATAACGGGATTCACACGATGTTTATTCCTTCGGACGAATCCACATTGTCTCAGGATTTTGAGAAAAAGCTCTTCACTTTAGCTGAACTCCACAATGTTCGTATCTCTTTGATTCCGAGCATAAAACACAACAACTTCTTTCAGTATGAACTGGGCTACATCGAAACTCAGCCTGTGTTGGTTCAAACAAAGTTTCCACTGGATTTTTTCACCAATGTAGTCATCAAAAGAACATTTGACATTTTGTTTTCAGCGCTTGTCTTGATTTTCATCTGTTCATGGCTTTTCCCAATCATTGCAATCCTAATTAGAAGAGACAGTAAAGGTCCAATATTTTTCGTTCAGAAAAGATATGGTTTTCATGATGAAGTTTTCAAAGTAATTAAATTCCGGACGATGAAAATCAACGGAATGTCTTCAACAAAAACTACCGATGAAAATGATGAGCGCATCACCAAAATCGGGAAATTCCTGCGCAAGACAAGTCTGGACGAACTTCCGCAATTCATAAATGTACTGAAAGGCGACATGTCGGTTGTTGGACCGCGACCGCACATGCTTTTGGTTGATGATTACTACAAAATGAAGATTGGGCGTTATTCAATCAGAAGTCTTGTAAAACCAGGAGTAACAGGACTTGCACAGGTAAGCGGACTGCGTGGAGATGTAGGAAATATGGATATTGAAATGAAAAAAAGAATTCTGACCGATTCTTTCTACGTGAAAAACTGGAGTTTAAGTCTGGATTTTGTCATTATTCTGAAGACTGTATTTCTGGTAATTATGGGCGACAAAAATGCTCGCTAATCAATAGCAAGTCCGTAAAAAACTGTAATTTAGCCGAATGTTAAAAAAATTGCTTGAACAGGTAGGATCTTATTTTCTCCTTCTGTCAAAAGTATTGAAGCGTCCGCAGAAAGCTTCCGTATTTGGAAAACTTTTTATGCGGGAAATACACGATCTTGGGGTCAACTCCTTTGGTTTGGTACTTTTTACCTCCATTTTCGTAGGTGCGGTTGTGGCTATCCAAATGTATAATAACTTCAGTGCTTCAACTTTTCCGATTCCTAATACTTTCATCGGCTATGCAACTAAAGTTGTTCTTATTTTAGAATTTGCGCCAACCATTATTTCGGTAATTCTTGCCGGAAAAGTAGGATCTTATATCGCTTCCAGTATCGGAACCATGCGTGTTACCGAGCAGATTGACGCGTTGGACATTATGGGCGTGAATTCCCCTAATTTTCTAATCTTACCTAAAATATTGGCCAGTGTAATTTTCAATCCATTGCTTATTGCTATCAGTATTGTATTCGGGATTTGGGGTGGTTATCTTGCAGGAACTGCAACAGGAAACTGGTCTAAAGCGGATTACATTACAGGAATTCAAATGTACATGCCGCAGCATTTCGTATGGTACGCATTTTTCAAAACGGCGGTATTTGCGTTTCTTATCGCAACCATTCCAGCGTATTTTGGGTACAATGTAAAAGGAGGATCGCTTGAAGTCGGTCGCGCCAGTACACAGGCAGTTGTTTGGACTATTGTTGCCATTATTATCATGAACCTTATCTTAACCCAAATGTTCCTAAGCTGATGATAGAAGTTAAAGATCTTAAAAAAAGTTTTGGTGAAGTTGAGGTTTTGAAAGGAATTTCCACCACATTCGAAACCGGAAAAGTGAACCTTATTATCGGACAGAGTGGCTCCGGAAAAACTGTTTTTCTAAAAAGTCTTCTCAATGTATTTCAGCCTACAAGCGGTGAAATTCTATTCGACGGAAGAGACATCAATAAAATGAGCCGCGATGAGAAACAAAGCCTCCGCGCTGAAATCGGGACGGTTTTTCAGGGAAGTGCACTTTTCGACTCGATGACGGTTGAAGAAAACATTATGTTTCCGCTGGACATGTTTACCAACTTAACTTTCCGTGAAAAAAAACGTAGAGTTTTTAATGTTGTAGGAAAAGTTCACCTTGATAAAGCCAACAGAAAATATCCTTCTGAGATTTCCGGCGGTATGCAGAAACGTGTGGCCATTGCAAGAGCAATTGTTAACAACCCAAAATATCTTTTCTGCGACGAACCGAATTCCGGACTGGATCCTTTTACATCCAATGTAATTGATGATCTTTTGATGGAAATTACTAAAGACTATAACACCACAACCATTATCAATTCACACGACATGAATTCGGTAATGACGATTGGCGAGAAAATTGTATACCTACGTTTAGGAATAAAAGAATGGGAAGGGAATAAAGACATCCTGATTAACGCAGGCAATAAAAACCTTATCGATTTCGTTTATTCATCTGAGCTTTTCAAGGAACTGAGAGATTATTTCCTGGAAACCAACAAAACATCCATCGAAAACGTAGTAACAAAACCGCCTACAGATGAAAAAAATTCTTAGCATCATGTTATGCAGCGCAACTGTTGCTGTAAGTGCGCAGATCAGTGTTTCTGCGAGAGCCAATTTACTTTTCAGAACGGATAAGCCAACCTGGGAAAACATCAGTAATACTGTTTCTGATGCTTATCAGTCAGAAGGTAAAAACAGTGCCGGATATAATTTCGGCCTGTCTACAAAGATTAATCTTCCGGTAACATCACTTTTTCTGATGCCTGAGATTTACTACTCAACATTCAAAACTGAGTTCACAACTCCGGGAAACACAACGCTTGAAGCGAAAAGTAACCGAGTGGATGTACCTGTTCTTTTAGGATTGAATCTTTTGGGTGAAACCGCAAGTGTATTTGTAGGTCCGGTTGCGTCTTACAACCTTGCTTCTGAGCAGCAGTTTGATGATTTCCGTGAAAATGCGCTTAATCAGTTCACTGTCGGTTATCAGTTCGGTGCGCAGGTACAACTTTCAAAACTGATTTTGAACGCCCGTTATGAAGGAGCTTTCAGTGAAGACCAAAGAGAGTTCATCAATAACAATACAGGACAGACGATACGTTACGACAGTAGACCAAGCTTGTTTATCTTAGGTTTAGGTTACCGATTCTAAATTGAAAAATAATACCATAAAAAAATCCGCAGTTTAAAATTGCGGATTTTGTGTATTGTGAATTTCTGTTTTCTGTCTTTCCAGTTCTGCAGCCTGTTTTTCCAGTTCCAGCTTTTCTTTTTTTAGCTGCTTTAGTTCTTTTCTTTTCTGTTCCTCTTTCATTGCTGAACCTTTGCTTACGTAGCCAATAATTCCACCAAGAAACAATCCGATTCCAACGCCTGCCATTATTCCCATGAAATGAGACAGCGTAAACTTCTCAATAGCAAAATCTGTTGTTAAATAAAAAAGCAGAGAGGCAACTGCAAGAAGAACAATTCCAATAAAGGTTAAGCTTTTCATAGTTTTTGTGTTGTAAATTAAGAAACCTTCCCAAATTTATTAAAAAATTCAGGAAGGTCTGTAATCTTAAATTAATTTATTAGATTTTTCCGCCTGCTGCTCTGTAATATTCAAGAGCTTTTGGCATATGCTTGTCAAGATCTGATCTTCTGCTTTCAGGACTCGGGTGAGTTGAAAGAAACTCCGGTGGTCTGTTTCCAGATGAAGAAGCTTCCATTCGTTCCCAGAACGGCTTCGACTGTCTTGGATCGTAACCGGCCATTCCCATAAGGTAAAGTCCCATTTCATCAGCTTCTAGCTCTTGCTTTCTTCCGTATTTCAGCAAAGCAACCTGTGCTCCGATTGGATATACTTGCTGAAAAATTCCAGCCATCTGACCGTTGCTTAAAGTTCCGCCAATAACCGAACCTCCTAACTGAGCCACCATTGCCTGAGAAATTCTTTCGTTACCATGACCTGCAAGAGCATGGGAAACTTCGTGACCCATCACGACCGCTAAACCTGTGTTGTTTTGTGTAATTGGAAGAATACCTGTATAAACCGCTACTTTTCCACCCGGCATACACCAAGCGTTGATTTGCTTATCATCAATCAGGTTGAATTCCCACTGAAAACTGGCAAGATCTGACTCTCTACCAATCTGGCGGTAGTAATTTCTTGCTGCGTTCTGTATTCTTAAACCCACATTCTTTACACTTTTTGCAGCGGTTGTTCCTGTAACCACTTTCGATTGTGCTAAAGTTTGCTGGTACTGTTGCACTGCCATTCCTGCAATTTCCTGGTCGCTAACCAACTGCAGAGATTTTCTTCCTGTAATCGGGTTTGTTGTACAGGCAACCATAGTTGCGGAAAGTACACCGATGCTAAGTAGCGTTTTTATTTTCATAACAAGTAAGTTTATTTTTTTTGAATTAACAATTATTATTCCAAAACAATATTGCATTATATTTGTTAGGAATTACAAAAAATCTAACAATGAAAAAATTCAGTTTAATTATATTTTCTGCGGTGATGCTGCTTTTTGCAGTTTCATGCAGCAGTTCTGCTTCGACACAAATCCCAAAGGAAGAGGTTACAGCATTGATTAATTCCGGAAATTTCACATTTATGGCAGAGCGCGCTCATCCAACAAATTTGGAAGTTGTTAATATTTTGAACTCGATGCCTGGAGGAGGCGCCTCGCGCGCTTTTGAACTGGATTATGGTTACACGATTGAAATGACCGCCGAAGAGTTAAAAGTTGAACTTCCGTACTACGGACGCGCTTTTGTTGCTGATCCGAGTTCAAATAAGAACAGTTACAGATTTACGTCGAAAGATTTTACAGTTGCAAAGGCTGCAGGTAAGAAGAACAGAACTGTTTTCACGATTTCTCCGAGTGATGTTACAGCAGTAAGAACTATTTACATGGAAGTTTTTCCGAGCGGAAAAGCGCATGTAAGTATTGATTCTAATGAAAGACAACCGATTTCGTACAGCGGCTATATCATGAAAAATATGCCGGCTAAATAGTTCCGAAGAGTTTATCAACAAATAATTTAGCTTCCGTGCTTGGATTTGATTTCAGTTCGGAAGCATTTTTTTTGTGCTCTTCATACGCCACTCCAAGTGTTTTTTCCTGCTGAGTTTTTTGAAGAATGTATTCCTGAACCCAATAATCGAATCTTTTCTTCTGCTGATTTTTTCTTACTTCATCAAATCGTCCTGTTTGGACTTTCAAAGCAATAAAATTTTCAATTTCCTGATAGACTTCTTCGAGGCCTTCTTTATTCAGTGCAGAACCCAGTAAAACCGGGACCTTCCAGTTTTTCTCTTTCTCGGGTAGAAAATGTAAGGCGCGCTTCAACTCAACCTTTGTATTTTTTGCTTTGGTGAGATTATCGGCATCCACTTTATTTATGAAAATCAGGTCAACCATTTCCATAATTCCGCGCTTAATACCTTGAAGTTCATCTCCGCCACCAATAATTTTCAGAAAAAGAAAAACATCAGTAATATCAGAAACCAGCACTTCGCTTTGCCCTACTCCAACCGTTTCAATCAGAATTGCATCATAACCTGCTGCTTCACAAATCAGCATCGTTTCATAAGTTGTATTGGCAACTCCACCCAAAAAACCTGAACTCGGCGAGGGACGAATGAACGCATTTACTTCTTTGGCAAGTTCTTCCATCCGCGTTTTATCACCCAGAATCGAGCCTTTGTTGAGTGCCGAACTTGGGTCAATGGCGAGTACAGCTACTTTTCTGCCTTTCGAAACCACAAGCTTTCCGAAACTTTCGATAAAAGTAGATTTTCCTGCGCCTGGAACGCCCGTAATTCCAATGCGTACAGATTTTCCGGTGTATGGCAGAATTTCTTTCAGAAGCTGTTCTGCAAGTACGCGGTGTTCCGGTTTTTTACTTTCAACCAAAGTTATCGCTTTGCCGAGCAATCTCTTATCGCCGGACTTTATGCCATTTATCAATTCCTCAACAGAAATATTTTTCATATCAATTATTGCCATCTAAAGTTACAAAATACGCCACAACAATATATTGAAAGTTTTTGCTATTTTTGAAAATCACCAAATTAAAGAATTATGAAAAAAATCTTATTATGCGGAGTTGTGGCCGCTTTAAGCGCTGTTTCGTGTACACCAAAAACCATTGCCGGTGAAACTGTGAAAGCTGAAGAACTCGCACAGGGAAAAACTATTTTTGAAAATTCGTGCGCAAGATGCCACGATTTGCCGGAAACTACCGGATTTTCCAGCCAAGACTGGGTAGGAATTATGAATGCGATGGCTCCAAAAGCCAAACTTAACGACGAACAGCACCAATTGGTTTACAACTACGTTGTATCTGTTAAAAAATAAAGGAAACTCAAATGAGTTTCCTTTTTCATTAGTTTAAAAATTTCTCCAGAATTTCACATGCCGATTTCGGCAGATTTGTTCCCGGACCGAAAATAAAATCGGCACCGTTCGCATAAAGGAATTCGTAATCCTGCTGCGGAATTACACCACCAACAACGATTGTAATATCGTCTGCTCCGAGTTTTTTGAGTTCTTCCACCACCTGCGGAACCAACGTTTTATGTCCTGCAGCAAGTGAAGATACTCCCAAAATGTGAATGTCGTTTTCAACCGCCTGCTTTGCTACCTCTTCCGGAGTTTGGAACAAAGGTGCAACATCTACGTCAAAACCCATATCGGCAAACGCTGTAGCAACGACTTTTGCACCGCGATCATGGCCGTCCTGCCCCATTTTTGCGACCATAATTCTTGGCCTTCTTCCTTCTTCTTCCTCAAATTTCTGAGTTAAAGAAAGTGCTTTTTCAAAGTATTCATTTTTGTTGGCATTCATCGCGTAAACTCCCTGTATGGTTCTGATATTGGCTTTATAACGCCCGAAACTTTCTTCCATCGCATCGCTCATTTCACCTAAGGTTACTCTTCTGCGGGCGGCTTCTATACAAAGTTCCAGAAGGTTTCCGTTTCCGGTTTTTGCGCATTCGCGGATCTCGTTGAGAGTTTCCTCAACTTTTTCAGATTCTCTCTCTGATTTTATTTTATTGAGTCTTTCAATCTGTTTCTTGCGGACTTCCGTATTGTCAATATCCAGAATTTCCAGCTCCATCTGTTTCAGATTCGATTTGAATGAATTCACACCGATGATAAACTCTTCCCCGCTGTCGATTTTTGCTTGTTTTCTCGCTGCAGCTTCCTCAATTCTCATCTTTGGAATTCCGGCTTCAATCGCTTTCGTCATTCCGCCTTCTTTTTCCACCTCATCGATGAATTTCATGGCATCATCAATCATCTGCTGCGTTAAACTTTCCACCAAATGACTTCCGCCCATCGGATCGACTACGTCACAAATCCCGCTTTCCTGCTGAAGAATAATCTGTGTATTTCTCGCAATTTTCGCGGAATAATCTGTTGGCAAAGCGATGGCTTCATCCAAAGCATTCGTATGAAGCGACTGCGTTCCGCCCAAAGCAGAAGACAACGCTTCAATGGCTGTTCTGGTTATATTGTTGAATGGTTCCTGTTCTGTTAAACTCCAACCCGAAGTTTGGGAATGCGTTCTCAAAGCCAAAGATTTCGGATTCTGAGGATTGAACTGCGTGAGCAAATTTGCCCAAATGTATCTTGCCGCGCGCATTTTCGCAATTTCCATAAAATGATTCATTCCGATTGCCCAGAAAAAAGATAATCTTGGAGCGAAATCATCGACATTCATTCCCGCTTTTATTCCTGTGCGAACGTATTCCAAACCATCGGCTAAGGTGTAAGCCATTTCAAGAACCGGCGTTGCTCCGGCTTCCTGCATGTGATAACCTGAAATGGAAATTGAGTTGAATTTTGGAATATTCTTGGAAGTATATTCGAAAATATCGGCAATAATCTTCATCGACGGCGTCGGCGGATAGATGTAAGTGTTCCGAACCATAAATTCCTTCAGAATATCATTCTGAATGGTTCCTGAAAGTTTTTCCTGCGCAACACCCTGCTCTTCTGCAGCAACAATATAGAAAGACAAAATCGGTAAAACCGCTCCGTTCATCGTCATTGAAACCGAGATTTCATCCAGAGGAATCTGATCGAAAAGAATCTTCATATCTTCCACAGAATCAATGGCAACACCGGCCTTTCCAACATCGCCTACCACTCTTGGATGATCGGAATCGTAACCGCGGTGCGTCGCCAAATCGAAAGCCACCGAAAGTCCTTTTTGTCCTGCCGCAAGATTTCTTCTGTAAAAAGCATTCGATTCTTCAGCGGTAGAAAATCCTGCGTACTGACGGATGGTCCACGGTTTCTGAACATACATTGTGGAATAAGGACCGCGCAGATAGGGCGCAATTCCAGCGCTTCCTGCTGCAATATTTTCGTCTTTCACATCTTTTTCGGTGTAGGCGGATTTCATTTCCAGCCCGTCTTTTTCAAAAAAGTACGGTAGTATGTCTTCGAAATTGAGGGTAAAATCGGGGTTTTGATTCTGAATTTTCTGACGCATCTGTTCTTCAGTTTATAAGAAGTAAAGTTACGAATTTTTATAGTTTGACCTCTGTAACTTTGGTAAGTTGATATATAAAAAATCACGGAACGCAATGTCCGTGATGTATTCGCATATGCTGCAGTTCTACTTTTTGTATTTTATTGTACAGCCAATCGCCACGGTTTTTTTGGTTTTGATTTCTTCGCCTTTCAGCAAACTGTTTACCGCATCCTGTACGTAATATTCAGAAACGTCGTTCTCGTCTTCATAATTATTGTCGATAGCACCGATATATTTCACGATGTTTTTGCCTTTTTCTTTCTGAAGAATAAAAACATGAGGGGTTTTGGTTGCCCCGTACTGCGGATGAATTTTCTGACCTTCGTCCATCAGGTAAGGAAAAGTGAATCCTTTTTCTTTTGCTCTTTCCTGCATGTATTCGAAACTGTCTTTCGGCTGTGCAGCAGAATCATTCGGCTGAATGGCAATTACGGGATAACCCAAATCTTTGTATTTTTTGTCGAGCGCGATAATGCGGTCCTGATATTTCACCGCGTACGGACAGGTGTTGCATGTAAAAATCACGATAAAACCTTTAGCATCTTTATAGTCACTTAGCGAAACCATTTTGCCGTCTACATTTTTCAGCTTAAAATCAGTCGCAACGTCACCTATTTCGTAACCTTTTGTCTTCTTATCTGATGTTTGCGCTGCAAGAATTCCGGAAATTCCGAAAACCATAAGCATGAAAAAAAATCTGAAAACTTTCATTCTTATATTAGTTTAAAGTATTGATTGATAATGTTTTGAAACAATTTCCTCAAGCTCATCCAAATGCATTTCTCCGTTCTGGAAATGAACTTTTTTCCTCTTGCTGTAGAAAACCGTCACCGGAATTTCGCCACCCCAGTTTTCATCAAACCTGGGAATCCAGGTGTTCATCCGTTTGTTGTCATCCAGAATAACCACTTCGGCTGTGAGATTTTTTTCACGGATAAATTTGCGGACTCTTTCAAGATCTTTTGTTCGGTCCAGTGAAACCAGAAGCATCTTGAAACTAGGATTTTCTCTGTATTTTTCATTTACTTTCATGAAATCCGGAAGTTCGCGGACACACGGAGCGCAGGTTGTTGACCAGAAATTCACTACCACAAATTCTGCTTTTTCACTTTGGATTTTCGTTTCCAGCTCTTCGTATTTCAGGAAAGGAATTTCGGTTTGCTGAGCGGAAAACAACAACGAAAAAACAAACAGGATAAGTGTGAAAAAATTTTTCATGCCTAAATTTACTATTTATTAACTAAATGAAAAAAGCGCCTTTTCAGACGCTTTCTAAGTATTTATTTATTCAAAGTTTTAAGACCCATTTCCCAAAGTGCAAAGGAAAGCAAATCGGCATTTTCGCTGATGACCTGTTCTGTAGATCTACCTGCACCGTGGCCTGCATTTTTCTCAATTCTCACCAGAATCGGATTGCTGCAGCTTTGTTTTTCCTGAAGTTCTGCACCAAATTTAAATGAATGCGAAGGCACCACTCTATCGTCGTGATCACTTGTAATAATCATCGTTGAAGGATAACAAACTCCTGTTCTTACGTTGTGAACCGGCGAATATGATTTTAGATATTCGAACATTTCTTTACTTTCTTCCGCCGTTCCGTAATCATACGCCCAACCTGCTCCGGCTGTGAATTTGTTATAGCGCAGCATATCCAAAACTCCAACTCCCGGAAAGGCAACTTTTGCTAAATCCGGACGCATCGTCATGGTAGCACCCACTAAAAGTCCGCCATTGGATCTTCCTGAAAGCGCCATATATTCTTTGGAAGTGTAACCGTTTTTATGAAGATACTCTCCTGCAGCAATGAAATCTTCAAAAACATTTTTCTTCTGAAGTTTAGTCCCTGCATCATGCCATTTTTTACCATATTCACCTCCACCGCGAATATTCGGAACTGCGTAAATACCGCCGTTGTCCATCCAGACTGCATTCACAACAGAAAATCCTGGCTGCAGACTAATGTTGAAACCACCGTAAGAATACAGGATTGTTGGGTTTTTACCGTCACGCTTCAATCCTTTCTTATAGTTAATCATCATCGGAATTCTGGTTCCGTCTTTCGAAGTGAAAAATACCTGTTCCGATACGTAATCTTCCGGATTGAATTTTACCTTCGGTTTCTGATACACTTCTGAAACTCCTGTTTCAGTATTGAATTTATACGTAGTTCCCGGTGTAATATAGTTGCTGAAGCTGTAATAAATATCTGTTTCAGATTTTTTTCCTGAAAAACCACCTACATTTCCTTTGCCAGGAAGCGAAATCTCGCGGATAAGTTTACCCGTTTTGTCGTACTGTTTCACCTGATCAATAGCATCGGTCATATAAGTCGCGAAGAAGTATTTTCCTCCTTTCGAAATGCCCAAAACGTCTTTGGTTTCAGGAATCACATCCACCCAGTTCTCCGGTGTCGGATTGTTGATTTTTGTTTTCACAAGGCGTTTGTTCGGCGCATCTTTATCGGTATAAATAAAAATTTCCTCTCCGTTGGTATCAACTACATCAGCATTAATGTCGAATCCTGAATTAATTTGTACAAAATCGCCATTGTTCTGAAGATCTTTAATGTACAGTTCATTTCCGTTCGTTGCATTGGCTGCAGAAATAATAAGGTACTTTTCATCTTCGGTAACGCCTGCTCCCAAATATCTTCTCGGAGTTTGATCTCCACCGAAAACCAACTGATCTTCAGATTGTTTAGTTCCGAGTTTATGGAAATACACTTTATGCTTATCCGTCATTCCGGATAGTACAGTTCCTTCTTTTGGCTTATCGTAACTGGAATAATAAAATCCCTGATCTCCCAACCAGGAAATACCGCTAAATTTCACATCAATCAGTGTTTCGTCAATCTGATTTTTTGTCAATGCATCGATGATGATGATTTTGTTCCAGTCGCTGCCGCCTTCAGAAATAGCATAAGCGGCTAAGTTTCCTTTTTTGTTGAATGAAAGCTGCGACAATGAAGTAGTTCCTGCTGATGAGAACTTATTTGGATCCAGAAAAACTTCTGTTTTTCCGTTTTTATCGGTTCTGTACAGAACAGACTGCGCCTGAAGCCCGTCGTTTTTGTAGAAATAAGTAAAATCTCCTTCTTTAAAAGGCGCACCAATTTTTTCGTAATTCCAGATTTCGCGAAGCTCATTTTTCAACTGCTCGCGGAAAGGAATTGTCGCAAGATAATTCTGGCTGAAAGCAACCTGATCATCTACCCAAACCTTTGTTGCGTCCACATCATCCTCTAGATAACGGTAAGGATCTGCCACCTGAACTCCGAAATAGGTATCGGTGTGATTGCTTTTTTCGGCTTCCGGATATTTCATAGTATTCTGCTGAACCGCACAGGAAGTTAGTGAGACTGCCCCTGCAGCTAATAAAATTTGTTTGATTGTCATTAAAAAGGATTTTTTCAAAAATAGCGAATTTGCCCTAAACGTGCAATTTTACAATAGTTATGAAAAAGATAACACAAAAAAACCACAGCTGAACTGTGGTTAATAATTTTAGTAATTTTCTTCTTCGCCTTTCATCTTCTCGGCGTTTTCCGCCATGATGACTGCATCAATCATTTCCTGAATATCGCCATTCATATAAGCATCAAGGTTATAAATTGATTTGTTGATTCTGTGGTCGGTAACTCTTCCCTGAGGATAATTGTAGGTTTTGATTTTAGCCGAACGGTCTCCAGTAGAAACCATGGTTTTCCGCTGTGCTGCAATATCTCCCACAACTTCCTGAAGCTTTATATCGTACAGTTTCGCACGCAGCATTTCCATCGCTAATTCTCGGTTGGCCAATTGAGAACGCGCCTGCTGACAAACCACCACAATTCCTGAAGGTTTGTGCGTCAGCTGAACTTTCGTTTCAACTTTGTTTACGTTCTGTCCACCTGCTCCTCCGGAACGTGAAGTCTGCATTTCGATATCTGCAGGATTGATTTCCACATCTACTTCTTCGGCTTCAGGAAGAACTGCAATCGTAATTGCCGAAGTATGAACTCTTCCCTGGGATTCGGTTTCGGGAACACGCTGAACACGGTGAACACCAGATTCGAATTTCATAATTCCGTACACGCCGTCGCCTTCCACTTTCATTACCAATTCTTTGTATCCTTTTGAAGCTTCACTGGAATCGGTAACTTCGTGTCTCCATCCTTTGGTTTTGAAGTACATGGTATACATTCTGTAAATATCTTCCACAAAAATGGCCGCTTCGTCACCTCCTGTCCCGGAACGTAGTTCTACGATAACGTTTTTGTCATCGGCCGGATCCTTTGGAATCAACAGAACTTTAAGCTCTTCCTCGAATGCCGGAATTTTTTCCTGAGCTTCGAGTTTTTCCATTCTGGCAAGATCAACCAAATCTTTATCGGAGCCATCGGCGATTATTTCATCTGATTCTTCAATTGTATCCAGTGCAGATTTGTAATCGTCGTACACTTTCACGATTTTCCCCAAATCGCTGTATTCCTTATTCAGCTGACCGTACTTTTTCTGGTCGGAAATTACATCCGGCTGAATGAATAAATCGGCTACTTCGTTGTAGCGCTGTTTTATTGCTTCTAATTTGGGAATCAGGGACTTTGCCATCTTATGAAAATATTTCGGAAACCTTTACGGCTTTCTGTGTAAAAAATTGGTTGCAAAGATAACGAAAAAGATAAAAAGCGCAGGAAACTACGCTTTTATCTAAATGATTATTACTTGTTGGCTAAATCCCGATTTTGTGAATAGCCCCGATGGAAACGGCATCCTTTTTTGGTTCGCGAAGAAATGAGTGCACCAAAAAAGATACAGTGTACAGCGGGAAATAGCTCCTGAAAAATTACATTTCCGGCTTCGGCATTCTCTTCTCGTAGAGTTTCAGAAACATCTTGGAGATTCTTGTAAGTACCGCCTGAATATCGCGGCTTTGCAGGAATACGTTGGTCTGCAGAATTCCTTCTTTTGTGCTTGGTTTCGCTTTATTGATATTATGGATCTGGAAATCAAGACGCTCGTTGATAAAATCTCTTACGCCATCTCTTTCTTTGCGGATATGTTCCAGATTTTCATGCTCGGTCTGCTCCAAAGAAACGAGTACAAGATTAAAAAAATGCTCCATTTTATCATCCAGCACGATCAGGTCTTTAAGGAAAGCTTTATCGCTCACCACGTGAAGGTTTTTCACGAAAAACAGAGCTTCATCGCTAAGAAATTTAGTACTTTGTGCAAGATCCTGAATAAAATCGCTGCTTAAAACAATCGCCTGCGAAGTTTGCTTATCGTTCACCGAAAGTGACTTGATGTATTTGATACTTTTCGTCCGCACATTGTAGCCATGTTCTTCTAATTCAACAAGGTTTTGGTTGGCCGTTTGCAGTTTTACGATATCGCCCTGCATCAATCCCTCCAAAACCATTTTGTAGCTGGTTGCAATCTCAGAAACTGATGCGCTTACCAGTGACTGATATTTCTGAACAGTATTTAAATCCGCATTGTCCAAAACCAAAAGTCGGTCTTTGCTTTTCTTGGATTTTTTCTCTTTTTTGCTGAAATTAATATGGGAAATTACGATGTAAGCAAGTACGACTGCAATAAGAATAAATGTTCCGGTTTGTCCCCCTTTGTACAAAATAAAAGCGAAAATTGCGGAAACTGAAAATGCAATCAATGCAGTAATAAACCATCCCCCAATTACTGAAAGTACGCCTGCAACTCTGTACACGGCACTGTCTCTTCCCCACGCTTTGTCGGCAAGAGAACTTCCCATT
Source organism: Bacteroidota bacterium (assembly GCA_023458415.1). GTDB lineage: Bacteria > Bacteroidota > Bacteroidia > Flavobacteriales > Weeksellaceae > JAEWZO01. The sequence continues at coordinate 39,487 of JAEWZO010000026.1, read as the reverse complement.
GCTACCATAAAAGTTACGTAAGTTGTGGAAAGCGGAAGTTTTTCAGAGGTTGCCCATGCGATAATACTGGATGCAATAACCAAATTGGTTGCGGCACGCACCAAATCGAAAGCGGGAGTTTCAACAGTTACAGTAGCTTCCTGAAGTTTTTTCTTTTCGAAACTGGTATTGTATCTCCTTGAAATAGAAGAAGGTACAATAACCCCGAAGATTTTACCGAACGTAAGACTTGAATTTACAATACTTCTGGAAATTGCGTTTGGCTTAAAACGTTCGTCGCCTTCTTCCTGTCTACCCAAAGACACTTCGGTTTCTGTAACTTTCTTGGCTTTTGAACTTAGCCAAATAGTCAGTCCCATAATAATTCCGGCAATTAGCAGCAAATAGTTAGGAACAATCACATCGTTTCCGGCCAGATAATCCATATAATATTCACTCGCTGGAACTCCTGAAGCTGCCCAGTTTTGGTAAGCCAGTAATCCGGTAATTGGAACCCCGATGAAATTCACCAAATCGTTTCCGGCAAATGCCATAGCCAATGAGAAAGTCCCTGCCAAAACAACGGCTTTCAAAGGGTTGAAATTCAGAGTTTTTTGGATGATAAATAGAATAATTGAGGATATCAAAAATATCGCAAGCAGAATCAAAACGGTATTTTCACCAATCCACTGAGAGCCTTCTTTTGAAATAAGTGTAGTTCCTTTCAGACCTTTAATCAGTAGGAAATATATAATTCCTGTAATACCTGCTCCCGAAAAAATTGCCCCGTAACGGTTGAGTTTTTCCTCGAACTGAAAGGTAAAAAGTAGCCTGCACAGAAACTGAATGAGCGCACCCGCTGTAAAAGCAATAAGAACAGAGAGGAAAATACCCGAGACTATATTATTAGCACTTTCGAAATTAATGTACTTCCAGATTTCATTGATGCTTTCATTTTTCGACATGGAAAAAAGAATTCCAGCCATTAAAGACGATCCCAAAAGCTCAAAAATAATTGAAACCGTAGTAGAAGTAGGCAATCCAAGACTGTTGAAAACATCCAGTAGAATAATGTCTGTAAGCATTACCGCAAGAAAGACTATAAGGATGACTTCGAATGTAAAATGTTCCGGATAGAAAATTCCTTTTCGGGCAATTTCCATAATTCCGCTGGAAAATACAGAGCCAATGATTACACCGGCAATGGCTATAAGAATAATTGTTCGGTATGGCGCAACTTTAGAGCCAATAGCAGAGTTCAGGAAGTTAACCGCATCATTACTTACGCCAACAATAAGGTCCAATGCCGCCAAAAGCAACAGGACACCAATAATAAAACTGAAAAAATCCATCCGAAAATTTTGCTGCAAATTTACGAATGTAGTTGCGCGCCTTTCCCAATGTTAACAAAACTTAATAAAAAAACTGCCCCCGAAAACAGAGGCAGCTAAATATGTAGTTTTGCTTTGTGACCGCTTTTCCCGAAATTGATGTGGGAAAGCAGTGACATCAACTAGTGATGACCGTGATTGTCGTGTGAATGAATAAACGGACCTTCTCCTTTCGGGTTGCTGTAAATAACTTCTGCACCCTGCTCCGGTAAAGTTTTTCTTCTTACATCTTCCGGATCGAATGGTTTTGTTTTTCCAAAATATTCGCGCAATCCTTCAGTAAGCCACATCGGAATTACCAAACCGAAAAACATAAAAATACACCAGAAACCAACCAGGAACATGATAATGAAAAATACTGTCCAAAGGAACTGGTAAAACGGCCAGAATGATGATAAGATCGTGATCATTTATTCAGATTTTCAGCAAAAGTAAATCATTTTCTGTAAAAAGAAAAGTTTACAGCGCGATTTTTTATAATTTAAAACGGTTAAAAATTTAACGCAAAACTTTCGCAGTGATATTTCAGTGGGCTATCGACGCAAAGAAATCGTTGCCTTTGTCATCGGTAATAATGAAAGCCGGGAAATCTTTTACTTCAATTTTGCGCACTGCTTCCATTCCAAGTTCCGGAAAATCAACCACTTCCACTGATTTGATATTATCTTTCGCCAAAATTGCAGCCGGACCACCAATTGAGCCCAGATAAAAACCGCCGTGCGTAGCACATGCATCCGTTACATCTTTGCTTCGGTTTCCTTTAGCCAGCATAATCATACTTCCACCATGGCTTTGGAATTCGTTTACATACACATCCATTCTTCCTGCCGTTGTAGGCCCGAAACTTCCTGAAGGCATTCCGTCCGGAGTTTTTGCCGGTCCCGCATAATACACCGGATGATTTTTGAAATATTCCGGCATTGGTTGCCCAGTATCCAGCAGTTCTTTAATTTTTGCATGTGCTATATCTCGTGCAACAATCAGCGTTCCGCTCAGTTTTAAACGGGTTTTGATTGGATATTTTGAAAGCTCTGCCAAAATTTCTGGCATTGGACGGTTCAAATCTATTTCAACTGCTTTTTCAAGATGCGGAGGTGTTTCCGGAAGAAACCTTGCCGGATTGGTTTCCAGCTGTTCAAGGAAAATCCCGTCTTTAGTGATTTTACCTTTGATGTTTCTGTCTGCAGAACAGGAAACGCCCATCCCAACCGGACAGCTTGCTGCGTGACGCGGCAAACGGATTACGCGAACATCGTGAGTAAGATATTTTCCACCGAACTGTGCACCAATCGTTGATTCCTGACAAATCTGCTGAATTTTTTTCTCCCATTCCAAATCACGGAAAGCGCGACCTGTTTCGTCGCCCGTTGTCGGAAGATTATCGTAATATTTTGCTGAAGCCTTTTTCACAGCTGCCATAGTGGCTTCAGCTGAAGTCCCACCAATTACCAAAGCCAAATGGTAAGGCGGACAAGCTGCTGTTCCCAAATCCAGGATGGAAGTTTTGATCCATTCTGTTAAAGATTTTTCGTTCAGCAAAGATTTTGTTTTCTGATAAAGAAAAGTCTTATTGGCGGAACCGCCACCTTTTGTAAGAAACAGAAATTCATACGAGTTTCCTTCCTTTGCATAAATATCAATTTGTGCTGGAAGATTGGATCCCGAATTTTTTTCTTCGAACATTGTTAACGGAACAATCTGCGAATATCTGAGGTTTTTTTTCTGAAAAGTATTGTAAATTCCTTTGCTCAAATGTTCAGCATCATTTACTCCAGTGTACACGTTTTCACCTTTTTTGGCAGCAACAATTGCAGTTCCCGTATCCTGACATGAAGGAAGCGCGCCTTCAACCGCTACCGCTGCATTTTGCAGCAGATTGTACGCTACAAAACGATCGTTATCTGTTGCTTCCGGATCTTCGATAATGTTTCTTAAACTTTGTAAATGTGCGGAACGCAACATAAACGATACATCTACCATCGCTTCTTCAGCAAGCAATTCCAGGCCTTTTGGATCTACGGTTAGAATTTCGCGGTCACCCAGTTTTTCAACTTTTACGTAATCTGAAGTAAGTTTTTTGTATTGGGTATCGTCTTTAAGAATAGGAAATGGTTCCTGATATTGAAATTCCATTTTTAAATTTTTATTAAAAGCTAAAGTTACGGAAAATTGGGATTTTGGGGAAATGAGATTTTGCAGTTGAATTGCCATCCCGAAACTTCGAGACAGAAATAACTTTTATGTATTTTAAAATTTTTCCTATGTATATTTAAAATAATTTTTATGTAAATTTAAAATATAATCGATGAAATTTTAAAATTTGCTTTCTTTTACAGTTCTTAAATCTTATGTCGATTTAAAAAATTTTCCATGTGAATTTAAAATTTATTTTATGTAAATTTAAAAAAATTTAATTACTTTTGCTTGACAATCATAGAACAATGGACGTATCGAGAACTTTAACAAAGTCAATTCGGGAATATGTTAAACTTTATCCGGTAATTGCGATAAATGGGCCACGTCAATCCGGAAAAACCACCATGCTCCGAAAGGAGTTTCCCGAATACGAATATTTAAGTTTGGAAAATCCCGACATTCGAACAATCGCCGAAGCAGATCCCAATTCTTTTTTAGAAAGATATTCCAACAAAGTGATTTTTGATGAGGTTCAACGCGTTCCGAAACTGTTTTCTTTTCTTCAAACCAAAGTAGATGAGGACAAAATCATGGGGCAATACATTTTGTCGGGTTCGCAAAATTTTCACATGCTTCAAAACATTACCCAAAGTTTGGCAGGAAGAGTAGCGATGTTTCAACTCTTTCCGTTTGACAATTCCGAGTTAATTTCAGCAGATTTGCATCCCGAAAATTTTGAAACCCTAATTCCCCACGGATTTTATCCCGCCATTTTCGACCGAAAAATTCCACCGCCGTCTTACTACAAAAATTATATTGAAACCTATATTCAGAGAGACCTTTCGGAACTTTTGAACATCCACGACTTGGCCAATTTTCGCAGATTTCTTCGGTTGTGTGCGGGAAGAGCCGGACAAATTCTCAACCTTTCCGATTTGGCAAAAGATTGCGGAATTTCTTCGCCCACCGCAAAATCGTGGCTTTCGATTTTAGAGGCGTCATTCATTGTTTTTCGTTTGGAGCCGTATTTTGAAAACTTCAGCAAACGAATTATTAAAAGTCCAAAACTTTATTTCTACGACACCGGTTTGCTTTGTTATCTGCTGAATATCAACACTGAAAACAAATTGATTGACAACCGACTTTTTGGAAATATTTTCGAAAACTTCATCATCGCCGATTTAATCAAGAAAAATGCACACGAATACCTTCTCCAGGATTTCTGGTATTGGCGCGACAGCAACGGCAACGAAGTGGATTTGATTATTGAAGGTAACGGAGTTTTTGAGACCGCCGAAATAAAATCCACCAAAACCATCAGCGAAAAACTCTTCAAAGGTTTGGATTATTTCCGGAAAATCTATCCTGAAAAAATTGACAGGGAAATGCTGATTTATGGCGGAAAGGAAAATTTCAGGAGGAAGGAAGTGGAGATTTTGGGGTGGAAGGAGTGAAGTTAAAACTTCGCCAAAGTTTGGAACTTTGGCGAAGTTGGTTTCTCAATACAACAGGTGCTTTTTAGAATTACTTCTCCAACCTGCCTGATTTTGATATTTCACAAAATAAATCTTCAGATCGGCTTGGTTGGCGTATTTTACGAAATAGATTTTTTTGTCCGCCTGATTTGCATAATCCGTGAAAAACCATTTTCCTTCATTTCCTGATGCCTGGTTTTGGTATTTTACTTTGTACACTTTTAGGTCTGCCTGATTTTCGTAATCTACAACGAAGACTTTTAGATCAGCTTGGGAAGCGTAGCTGACGGAGTGGAGTTTTTGGGACAAGAAATTGCTAAAAAAGCAAAGAAGCAAAAAAACAGTGAAAGTTTTCATCTTAAATTTTAATATTAATTAAAGTTCAAAAGAAAGCGACGGTTAAATGTCGCTTTTTTTAGATACTAATATTAACATCCTTCGCTGTCTATCAAATGTTTTTCAAAATTGTTTTTCCAGCGAATATTTTCGAATAAAGTAGATTGAGAGATTTTCCCTGTAAAAGATTTATTAACACTTTGTAAAATTACTTTCACATTTTCAAATACAGGTTTGGGTAGCTGATCTGAAATTGTAATACTTTCAATAATATTAATGTCGAATGGAATCTTCTTTACAGGTTCTTTTACTCCATCATAATCCAAATAGATAATACGTAATTCATTTTCTGGCTGAAATGGATGTCTCTTGTAGAAAGGTAATTTTTCTGTTTCTATTGTAAGTTTAGACAAATCTCCAATTTTTACATATTCCATATTTGAATAGACAAGATCCTTCTGCTCATTTAGAAACTCAATTAGCTTATCATAATTGAATTTTATGAAACAACCAGATTCCGAGGGCGCAAAATTGCTCCAAAGATGTATATTTTCAGCAGAATCCGAAAGGCATAAGCAGAAGATTTTTTCAGCACCTTTTGCCTTTCTGTACTTTTCTAATGTGATTTTCTCATTTTTATCTGGCCAATTCTCCGGATTAGTAAGTGTTAATTGCTCTGTAGCCAAGATATCAATTACATATGGTAATGAAGTAAACCTATTTATTCTCTTGTATTGTTTTGCCATCTTGTTTTTATCACCATTTTCTAGTTAAATATGTCATCTGTTTTATTTGCGTGAAGTACAAGAACCGTTCTTTTTAAAATTAAGCATATCATTCTTGATAAAACTTAGAAAATTAATTCATTTATTAGAAGCTATTTTTAAATTTCTCTAAATCTTTACTATACTCTTTTTCTTTTGTTTCTCTTTCGATTTCTTTATTTTTCACTCTTGCTTCTTCATTCCATTTCTTCTCCCATTTTTTTATTATATGAAACTCACTTTCGTCTTTTGAGCGTTGGGCATTGTTTATTAATTCTCTATAAATGTTGATAACCGCTAATTTTTGCCCACTTAAATCATTCCTTGGAATTCTCCTTATTTCTATGTTGCGCTCCCTATACAAATTTTTGATTTTTGCAGCATATTTTTCAGAATTCAATTTAATCTCAGTATCTCGCGTTTGTCCATGGCTCGTAGACATGATGCAAAAAAATACAAAGATTAGATTTCTTTTCAGGTTGATTGTTAACATTTTACTCATCATTAATCTTTTGATATGGTGTGACATACTTTACATTCAACTTTAGAAGACCATTACCCTCGGCTCCTACATAGTATGTATTATCATCTTGATAATAAACAGAAATGTTATTTAATCCGTTACCGGAATCAACTTTGTATTCGTAAGGATTTTGAAAAAAACTAACGTCTTCGTCTCTGCTTGATCTCCTACTAAAGGAATAAACTTCCAAATTTTTCCCATTTCGATCATTTGGATTTAATCTGAAACTTTTCCATCGTTCCCCTTCATTCTCCTCAAATCCATTTGACACCATTAAGTTTCCAAAAATTTTGCTCCCATTAAAACCTGCATATTTAGTTGAACAACTATGACTGTATTTTTTTGAAGCTTTAGCATCATTATTTAAGTCGAGAAATTGTGGTTTTCCCGCTATAAAAACCCTGCCTCTATCATCTGCAGAAAAAATTCTTCTAAAATATTTAAAACTATTCCCATATTCTTTGCTATATATACTTTTATCCACAGAAACTAAATCATCATTCCCATTTTCCAACTTATAAATCCCACGATCTGTTCCTAAAAATAAAATATCCTTATCATCAACAATAGCCTCGTATATTTTCATTGAACCATAATCATTATTTCCTATCATCTTTGGATAAGATTGATTATTTAACGATTTCACGAACGCCTTTCCATTTAATGCTAGTGCGACGGTAGCGTCCTCATTTACTGTAATATATCCGTAATCTCTTCGAGATTTTGATAGTGATCCTTCTTTAACTTTCGCTTGTAACACCTCAATTATTGTGGGGAAATAGGGTTTTTCTTCACCGTTCTTAATGATACGATAATCGTAATCTAACCCAAATGAATTACTCCATTGACCTTTGCTATATTTCCAAAGCTCTAAGGCATTTGTCCAAAGAAGTAAATCATTTTTATGTGGAATAATCTGATAAACAGACAAAGCATTCAGACCTACGTTATTAAATTTTTTTACTTTCTTATCAGCAAGGTCAATATAAAACAGACCACGGGAATCCAATATATAATATTTATCATCAATCCTTTCTATATCATTGAGATAACTGTAGTCAACATAAATGTCTTCCATTTTTGAATCATTATATAATGATTCAAAAATTGCAACTTTTCTTTTTTTGAAATCAGATTCCATCTCGCTATTGATATAATTAACCTGTTCTTTTTTAACGCTTTCTAAAACATCTATGCGATAAATAACTGATTTGTTAAAATTAACACCTTCTAAATTGTCCCACTTAGCAAATATATAACCATCAATTTCTATTATTCTAGTAACATCAAAACCACTTACAGGACTTGCAATAAGTCTCCAAATTTTTGATTCTGAATCATATTTGTATACTGCACCCGAACCGCCGGTTCCCAACCATAGGTTATTCTTTGAGTCTTTGTACAATGCGGTCGCGTCACAGCCATACAATCCTAAAACAGGGCTTATTTGGTAGGAATTTATAAATGTTTCTTGTGCTTTCGCAGAATCATCTCTCTTTTTCTGCTCTTTCCTTTCAGTAGCCAGTCTTTCCGATTCTTTCTTTTTTCTCTGCGCGCGCTCTTCCATTGAATTTTCGGCAGATCTAAGTACTTCATTTCCTAAAGCTCTTCCCAAATCCTTCAAAAGTTGCCCATTTGAGAAAGTGAATACACACATCAATAAAAGTAAAATTATTCTTTTCATAATCATAGTTTGAATTATCTAGGTATTTTTTTTCCATTTACATAAGTAAATTCCTGATCTCCTTGATACAAAGTACCAGTTATCGGAATTAGATCATGCCATTTTATGCAACCAACGAAATAATCTCCGTTAGGAAAATATACTTTTCCATCAACACCCCAACTTGTACCGTCGCAAAAGTTTTCAAAATTGGCAATTAGAATAATTTGATTGGGATAAATTATTTTTCCTTCGCCTTTTAAAGGTCTCCAATTCCTTTCTTTATTAATAATTGTTCCTTCATATATTTTTCCATCTCGGTCAATGAATGAACCAATTTTGTTATTACCTTCGTAAATTCCTTCAAAGTCGTCTTCGCTAACAATCTGATCTTTAGGAAGATTATCTAAAATACTTTGGTTGAGCAGTTCCATATATTTTTGGATGCGTGGATTTTCATATTCATCAAAAACAACAGCAGCAGAATCAGCATTTTGATGATCAGTAACAGCAGCTGTTTCAATTTTCTCTGCAACAACAATGGTGTCATTTTTAGCAGTATTCTTTTTATTTTTTTTCTGACAAGAAATTACAAAACTTAATATTAATAAAGAAAAAATATATACTAATTTCATACTAAAAAGATACTAGATTATTAAAACATCGAAGTCTAAACCTTCCAGAAAGTTTTTTGCTTGAACACTGTTGAAATCATTTGGATCGTGTACAAGTAAAACCCCGTTTGCGAAAAAATTAGCGATACAAATCACCTCATTTATACCATAAGATATCTTCCCAATTTGTAGAAAGTATTTCCTGCCTTCTTTTCTTTTACTTAAGGGAAATTTATCAATATGGTTTATAGCCAATAAAACATGTTCTCTTCTAATGTTCGTTGATATTGCCATTCAGATAATTTTTGATTAATTGATAATTAAATTAACACAAATTTAACACTCATCCCTGTCATCTTCTGTCAACCACCTACACAAAAAAAAGCGAAAACTTTCGTTCTCGCTCACAATCATCATTGGTGTGTTTAGTTTCTTACCAATACAAAAGTATCATTTTCATTTGTCAAAGTTTGTCAAACAACTACTCCGCACGAAAAGAATTATTGGAAACAAGTGGTTTTTCACACTCAATATCTTGAATGATTTCTTTGTGCTTCGCTAAAACCAAATCTTTCAGCATTTGAGGTTTCACAACTCGAACATTGCTCATCCACTGAAAAATCCAGCCTACAAGTTCACGGTTGATACCACAATTTATTTTCATGATAAGGTTTCCATTTTCAAGTTTTTCAAACTGTTGTGACGGATGCCAAAACTGGTTTTTCACGAAAGTGCCGGTAAGTTCAGTAAATTCAATTTCAATATCATAAACTTTTTTATCAAGATTTTCCGTAATACCGAAACGTTTCCTCATTTTCATCTCAAGTAGCTGCAAGAGCGGTTTGTTATCGAACATTCTGTTGCTGAGTTTATAGGTTTTTATTTGTTCCAAAGCCAAAATAATGAGTTTCTTTTTTCCTTTTAAAAAACCCGAAACATGGACAACTCCACGGTGATAAACCATTTGTACAGGTTGGAAATCCAAAGGAAATTTCACAGAAGAGGCAATGGACGTATAATCAAAATCTGTTTCTAATATTTGCATTTCACGCTTGTTTTGAATACTCCAAATAGCATCTTCGAGAATCTTCTGATAGCTGATTATATTAGATTCTTCATAAAAGTGGCTTCCCACAATTTGGCGGTCGGCAACCGTCATAAAATCTTCAAAACGGCTTTTACTGTATGTTGAATAAAATAGATTTTCAATATTATCCAGAGATTTCTGGCGGGAAAGGACTATTGGCAATGCCATGAAATTTTTGAAAAGCAAATAACTGTTGATGTCAAATTCAGTCAGTTTGCTTTTACTTTCAGAATATTCAATTTTCCAGGTTTTTTTGTTTTTTTCGCCTTCGGTTACCACCAAACGCTCATCATCGAGGATTAAGGAATTTTCCAAATCTTTCAAATCTCTGTAAAAGGTGCGCTCCGAAACTTTGATGTCGTTTTTTTTCGCCCAATCCTTTATGATTTCGATAGTGACCGGACTGCGTTTAAGCCGGCTGTAGATTTTCAATAGGCGTTCAGATTTATCGGACATAATAATGCTTTGTGGATGAAATTTACAAAAATTTTGATTATTTGTGCGTAATTCCTTCATTAATAATCCTTATTTTACGATTAAAATATTATGATACAGGTTTAAAATAAAATTATCTATTCGATTGATGAAGTTGTTTTCAAAATTTCTTAAATTAAATCAATAATACTGAAAAGAAGAAAAATTTAATTTTCGTAACTTGGGATTTCTAACACAACCTTGTCAAGGTTTACAAAATCACAATAAAATGAAATTCCGTACAGAACACGACACCATGGGTGAAGTTCAGGTTCCCGCCGATAAATTCTGGGGAGCACAAACCGAACGTTCAAGAAATAATTTTAAAATCGGCGCCGAAAGTTCGATGCCACACGAAATTATTGAGGCATTTGCTATTCTGAAAAAAGCGGCAGCTTTTACAAACGCAGACTTAGGCATTCTTTCTACAGAAAAAAGAGATATGATTGCAAAAGTTTGCTATGAAATTTTGGAAGGAAAATTGGACGATCAATTTCCACTCGTTATTTGGCAAACCGGTTCTGGAACGCAATCCAACATGAATGTGAACGAAGTGATTTCCAACAAAGCACATTTGAATTCCGGAGGAAAATTAGGAGAAAAATCGGAAATTCATCCGAATGATGACGTGAACAAATCCCAATCTTCCAACGATACTTTTCCAACAGCGATGCATATTTCGGCTTACAAAAAAGTGGTGGAAACAACAATTCCTGCGGTAGAAAAATTGAGAGATACGCTGAAAGAAAAATCGAAAAAATTTAAAAATATTGTAAAAATCGGGAGAACGCATTTGATGGACGCCACTCCGTTGACTTTAGGTCAGGAATTTTCGGGTTATGTTGCCCAATTGAATTTCGGTTTAAAAGCATTGAAAAATACGCTTCCGCATCTTTCCGAATTGGCTTTGGGCGGAACTGCGGTTGGAACCGGACTCAACACGCCGAAAGGTTACGATGAAAAAGTCGCAAAATATATTGCAGATTTTACAGGACTTCCTTTTGTTACGGCAGAAAATAAATTCGAGGCATTAGCAGCGCACGACGCGATTGTGGAATCTCACGGTGCGTTGAAACAAATTGCAGTTTCCTTGTATAAAATTGCACAAGACATCCGATTGTTGGCTTCTGGACCACGTTCAGGAATTGGGGAAGTTTTAATTCCTGAAAATGAACCCGGTTCTTCAATTATGCCCGGAAAAGTAAATCCAACTCAAAATGAAGCAATGACAATGGTTTGCGCTCAAGTTTTAGGAAATGATACAACCATTTCTTTTTCGGGAACACAAGGAAATTACGAGTTGAATGTTTTTAAACCAGTGATGGCGTGTAATTTTCTGCAATCGGCACAACTAATTGCTGATGCATGTGTTTCATTCAACGATCATTGTGCGGTTGGAATTGAGGCCAACGAACCGAGAATTAAAGAATTGGTGGACAAATCGTTGATGTTGGTTACTGCTCTCAACACGCATATCGGTTACGAAAATGCGGCAAAAATTGCGAAAACTGCCCATAAAAACGGAACAACCTTGAAAGAAGAAGCCATCAATCTTGGTTTGGTTACGGCTGAACAATTCGATGAATGGGTGAAACCGGAAGATATGGTTTAGTTTCAAGAACCAAGTAAAAAGTATAAAACTCGCTGATTTTGAGCGAGTTTTTTATCGTTTAAACTGTTCTATAAAAGTTTTAAATTCATTTTCTGGATTATTTTGTTTCAAATTGCAGATCCTTTCCTGTTTTCATGTCGATTGGTGTCAATTTGTAGCCTGCTTTCATAAGTTGTGAAACCAACCCGCACTTATATTTTAAATGCAAGGCGCCAACTGAAATAAATGCATTTTTTGTGTCTAAAATTTCTGGAAGTTTTTCCACCCAATTATTATTTCTGTCAACAAGTAGATTTTGATAGAACTGTCCTCTACATTTGTTGTTGAAATAGTATTTTGTTTCCTGCTCGTAATATTCTTCAACATTTTTTTCAACCTCTTTCTTTCTAGTGAATTTTTTATCAGGATTATCCATGTCATCAACCAGTCCAGGAATAGATTTTTTCATCAATCCATATACTAAAAAACTTGGCTTCATTCGGTCAACGGCTTCAAGTTGATAAGTTACAGATTCAAGTCCAATTATTGGTTTCTGTTCTTGAATAGCCAAATCTTTGAGATATGTTTCAATCATCACTTTTCCTGATTTTATTTTTGTGGAATCTGGCTCGGAAAGGGAGAAAACCCCCGAAAGCAACATGTAAACCATCGTGGGAGAAGATTTTATTGCTCTATAAGTATATTTTTCACTCAGTTTTTGAAGCTGTTCTTCATTCAGAATTTTTTTGAGTTCTTCATTAATCGGCTTACTTTCATAATATTTAGTGATTTCATTTTGATCCAAATTTGTTTCAAAAACAACGACGTCTGCACTTGATATTTTTTCTCTTATAATAGGAAAATTGTCCGTGTATGTTGATGTTAATGTATGATTTGTCCCGTTCAAATAGGAAACTTTTGAACTTTTTGGGCTTTCGATTCTCCACAAAAAAGTGTTTTGTGCAGAAATGTTCAAACTTATAAAGAAAACTAATAACAGCAGATATTTTATCGGTTTCATAACAGTATTTTTTAATAGTTAATTTTTAGAATCTCTTGTTTGAAATTCCCTTTTTTGAAACGCGATCTGCTTTGCGCAAAGTAGATGTGATCTTTACTTAATAAGTTGCTAAATAGTAACTTTTTGTTACAACTATTTTAAATTTTTTTTAATTCTTCCAAAAAAATAAATCCCGAAAATTTTTCGGGATTTTGTTTTATTAATTTATGCTTCAATCGGAGCAACTTGTTCTGCAAAGAAGTTTTCCAATTCTCGTAAGGTTTCGGGATTGGTTTTGATGTCTTTGATGACTTCCCCTTTATTTAAAACGACAATTCGGTTGCAGACTTCTGTGGTGTGAGATAAATCGTGGCTTGAAATCAAAAAAGTAACTTGTGAATCTTGTGATAAAACTTTAATTAAGTTTTTCAGTTTTATTTGAGTGGATGGATCGAGATTAGCAAAAGGTTCATCCAAAACGATGGTTTCCGGATGACCGATGAGTGCACCGACAATTCCCACTTTTTTCTGGTTTCCTTTGGAGAGGTCACGAATGTATTTATTTGCTTTTAGAATTTCACCGTTGAACAGATCGTTAAACTGTACCAAAAATTTATCTACTGCAGTTTTGCTCTGCCCACGAAGCTCTCCGATAAAGTAAAAATATTCTTCCGGCGTAAGATAACCAATGAGGAAACTGTCATCAATAAAAGCGGACACTTTGGATTTCCATTTTTCAGATTTATTTACCGCAACGCCATCTACAGTGATGCGACCGGTTGTGGCTTCAATTAAATCGAGCAGCAAAGAGAAAAGTGTAGTTTTTCCGGCGCCGTTATTTCCTACCAAACCGAAAGTTTCGCCTTTGGTAATCTCAAGTTGCGGCACATCCAAAACTTTATTGCTGCCATACACTTTTGTAATATTTTCTATCTGAATCATCGTTTTGATTTTTTTTAATCTCCTTTTTTAAATGCTTCCAACGCTGAATACTTCTCGGAACGGTAAAGTTTTACAATTAAATTGAAAATGCGGTCGCGGAATAAAATTCCTACTACACCGAGAAAAGCCAAACTCGCCACTGCAGCGTACATTCCGAAGAAATGTTTCATCACCGCAAAAACTACCATCGGTAAAACCATCTGCGGAATCATCAGAAGAATAATCTTCATGTTGAAACTGTTTTTACCGCCGCTCATCGCTTTAGTCGCAGAATTTAAATCGATTGGAGATTTATTATAGGCTCCGGCTAAAAGCATCAGGTAAGAATTCACCCCAAGATTATAGAGTCCGCCTGCCAAAATCGTCAAATAAACATCCCAACCAAAGTAAAGATATCCTGTTGCAAGCAGCATCGAAATTAAAATGGAAATAATGATCAGCGACCATTTTGCCTGCAGATATTTTTTATAAGGTACATTCTGAGTAAGCATCAGCGGATAATAGGAACTGTCCCACGCAGGAACTCTCTGTCCGAACATCACCATAAATCCGCCCGTTACAAAAATTCCGGAGAACAGTTTCATAAAGTCCGGCTGCTCAGAACCGGTGAAGAATATCAAACCATAAAACAGAAACAGGAATGAGGTTAAAAGTGCGCTTTTTGCCGCTTTGCTTCTTTTCAGCAGACGAATATCGTTGTTTAGAAAAGTTCCGGTGACGCCAAATCTGTTCAGGAATTCAATATTTTCTGTTTTACCAACTGCTGCCTGAAGCTCCAGACCTTTGTCCAGATAAAAATTGCGGTAAATGTTTCGATAACAGAAATAAGCCAATGCTACTGTTACTAATAGCGGAACTAAAAACAATCCCGGAATTTCATAAAAAGAATAGAAAAACTGTTCAGAATAATCACGCAAAGGAATTATTCCATAAAAATCCATCACAGCTAATGCAATCATACTTCCTGCAACTGTGAAAAGAACTGTGTTCTTATTATTCAGCAGAATGTTCAGAAAATTATTGAAATAGAAAACCAACAGAATGGCCACCGTAAACATAATCACTTTAATTGCAGAAAAATCACCGTGGAAAATAAGCAGACCGGCAAAAGGCAACAAAAAAAGCAGATTTCCCCAATTGAAAAAGTGCGTAAAAGTTTTCAAAATGGTATATTTTACAAGCGTATCTTTTGTGATGTTGAGGGTGAGAAAAGGCTTAATATTCTGCGTTGGCATTTGTTGCATAAAATAACGGATCACCAAATCGATCGCCCAATAGTAGATAAAAAATCGGCAGAAAAGTCTGAGAGGATCAGTCTGCATTTTGTCCGTCGCATAAAAGTAAAGCAGAAACGGTAAACCGGCCAAAACCAAGGCAAAATAGGCAATTCCGAAGATGGCTAAAATCCTCATTGCGAGGTTGCTGCCAAACTGTGGACTCCGGAAAAACTGTTTAATTTCTAACTGCAATAATTTCAGGTACATACTTCGGTCTTTTATTCATTAGTTTGCAGGTTACCTAATTTGTTACAGATTTTGGGCAACGAAATTTGATAGAATAAGTAGCAATTAAAAATCGCTGATGAAAAAATCAGCATGTAATTTTACCACAGAATATGGTTCAGAAAATCAACATCAAAGGTCAGGGAGCGCAGCGAAATGTCAATAACCGTTTCGACCGTTATACTTTTGAGCCCGATGATGAAGATTTCGAAATTCAGAAAACGACAGTCACCGAAGTTTTTCCGAAAACCATCGTTAATCCCGTGAGAAGTCCGGATCTTTCGATGGAATATTCGATGAATCCTTACCAAGGTTGCGAACACGGATGTTCTTACTGTTTTGCGCGTCCCACCCACGAATATTGGGGCTTTTCGGCCGGAATCGATTTCGAGCGAAAAATTATGGTAAAGAAAAACGCACCCGAACTTCTTGAAAAATTCTTCAGGAAAAGAGGTTACATTCCGAAAACCATTGTTCTGTCCGGAAATACCGATCCTTATCAACCGATTGAAAGACAAATGCAAATCACAAGAAAAATTCTTCAGGTTTTTCTGGATTACCGTCATCCTGTTGGAATTATCACTAAAAACGCTCTGGTTCTGCGCGATCTTGATCTTCTGAAATCACTGGCTGACAAAAATCTGATTACTGTTAATTTGAGTATTCCGACTCTGAATGAAGAACTGCGCAGAAAGATGGAACCGCGAACTTCCTCAGCAAAAAACAAGCTGAAAGCCATTGAAGTTCTTTCTGAAAACGGAATTCCGGTAAATGTGATGGTGGCTCCGGTAATTCCCGGTTTAACCAGTGATGAAAGTCTTCACATCCTGAAATCAGTTTCGGAAGCGGGCGCAAAATCTGCCCATCATGTTCTGATCCGGCTTAATGACACGGTAGAGCCGGTTTTTGTACACTGGCTGAACGCGAATTATCCGGACAAATCTCAGAAAGTTCTGAATCTCATCCGTTCGATGCGCGGCGGAAATCTTGGCGACAAAAGATATTTTGAACGCTATAAAGGCGAGGGAAATATTGCTGAAATGATTCACAATACATTCCGGTTGGGAAAGCGAAAATATTTCGAGGGAAAAATCATCAAATCACTGTCAACCGAACATTTTACCGGTGCGAAAGAGCAGCAGCTTAGATTATTCTGACAAAAAAAAGCGAACTGAAGTCCGCTTACTATTCAATCTGAAATGTTTTTACGCTTTAATAAGCCCAAGTTCAATCAGTCTTTCACGAAGAAATTCTCCGGCAGTTGCATCCGGATACAATTTCGGGTTGTTTTCATCATACGTTCCTTCTAAAGCATTAAGCGGCATTTCGCTTACCGGATGCATAAAAAACGGAATGGAATAACGCGAAGTTCCCCAAAGTTCACGCTCCGGATTTACCACGCGGTGAATGGTAGATTTCAGTATGTTATTGGTGTGTCTTGAAAGCATATCTCCAACATTAATCATCAGTTCGTCCGGTTGCGCAATGGCATCAATCCATTCTCCTTTATGGTTCTGCACCTGAAGTCCTTTTCCGTGAGCGCCCATCAAAAGTGTAATTAAATTGATGTCGCCATGAGCCGCTGCACGAACTGCATCATCCGGTTCTTCCGTAATCGGCGGATAATGAAGCGCTCTTAAAATGGAGTTTCCTTCGGAGATGTATTTGTCAAAATAAAATTCATCCAAACCAAGATACAAAGCCAAAGCTCTCAACACATACTTTCCTGTTTCCTCCAGTTTTTTGAAGGTCTGTTTTCCTACTTCGTTAAAAGCCGGATTTTCGCTAACCTCAACATTTGCAGGGTATTCCGAAGCGTATTTGGAACCTTCATCCAGGTACTGGCCAAAATGCCAGAATTCTTTCAGGTCGGCTTTCTTGAAACCTTTTGCGGTTTCTTTTCCGAATCCCACATATCCTCTCTGTCCGCCGATTCCCTCGATTTCGTATTTCTTTTTGGCGTCTTCCGGCATGTCGAAGAAGTTTTTCACTTCTTTGTACAAATTTTCTGTAAGTTCAGTGTCCAAAAAATGGCCTTTCAAAGCAACAAAACCAATTTCTTCGTAAGCTTTTCCGATTTCATTTACAAATTTCTGTTTGCGTGCCGGATCGTCCGACAGGAAATCACGCAGATCTACACTAGGAATTTTTGTCATGTAAGTTTTTTATAACGAAGCAAATGTAGGATTTTTATGGTAATTTTTTCGAAACTTTTCAGGCACGTTCAAAAGATGATTAATTACCGTGAAGATTGGTTCCGAAAGTAATGCGGATTGCCTAAATTTGCAAACATGAAACAGTTTTCGTCCAAAAGAAGCATCCAGATTCTTGCGCATCTGCTGAAAGAATACGGAATTAAAAATATTGTTATTTCTCCGGGATCCCGAAACGCTCCGATGTCCATCCATTTTTCTGAAACCGAAGAATTTAACTGTTACAGTATTGTGGACGAAAGAAGCGCCGGTTTTGTTGGTCTGGGTATGGCAAAAAGCGAAAAAATGCCGGTTGCGCTAAGCTGCACAAGCGGTTCTGCATCGGTAAATTATTATCCAGCCATCGCCGAAGCTTTTTACCAAAATGTTCCTTTGCTGATTCTTACTGCAGACCGACCGACAGATTTTGTTGATATTTTCGACGGACAAACGATTCGCCAACATGAAGTTTTTCAGAAACACTCTTACGGAGATTTCCAGCTTCAGGAAGATGATAAAGACGGAGCAGAAGATTACAACTTTGAGACTGTGAAAAAAGCGATTGAACTTTGTATTGAAAAACAAGGTCCGGTTCACATAAACATTCCATTAACCGAACCGCTGTATGATTTGGTTACGGAAATTCCGACTTTTCCAAGCGTTGAAAAAACCATTCAAAAGAAAAAATACGATATTCCGTCGCAGATGATTGCGGAGTGGAATCTTTCCAAAAGAATCCTGATTCTATGTGGAACCAGAGACTACAGCGAAGAACTGGAAATGCAACTGTCTCAGATTGTAAAAAACCACAGCGCGGTGGTACTTACAGAGGCCAACTCGAACCTGAATAATGAAAAATTCTTCAGCCATATCGACCGCTACGTGTTCAATTTTTCGGATGAAGATTACCGAACTTTTGCTCCCGATTTACTGATTACAGTTGGACAGAACGTTGTTTCAAAAAAAATAAAGCAGTTTTTGCGCAAAGCGCATCCAAAAAACCATTGGCACATCGATGAAGTTTGGCATCCGGATACTTTTTTCTCATTGACGGAAAAAGTTGCCACTTCAGCTGAAACTTTTTTTGGAAAACTCCTTAAACAGATTAAACTGGAACCGAATCCTTATTATAATCTTTGGGATTCGCTGCGCGGAAAACGCGACGTAAAACATGATGAATACTGTGTTTCCGCACCGTTTTCGGATTTTAAAGTTTTTGAAATTTTATCTCATAAACTTCCGGAAAACATTAACCTTCACGTAAGCAACAGTTCGGCAATTCGTTATACGCAACTTTTCGATTTTTCAAAACACAGAGTGTACTGTAACCGGGGAACCAGCGGAATCGACGGCGCCACATCAACCGCGATGGGATACGCGATGAAAAGTCCAAACCAGACAGTTCTTGTAACCGGCGAACTTGGTTTTTTCTACGACATCAACGGACTGTGGAACAATTACATCCCGCCTTATACACGGATTATCGTTTTCAATAACGGTGGTGGAGACATTTTCAAGATTATTCCGGGACCTAACAAAACGAATGCGCTGGAAGAATTTATTCAAACCAAGCATCAGAGAAGCGCGGAACTTTTAGCGAAAAATTTCGGATTCAGTTATACAAAGGTTGATGATGAAGATACACTTTCTCGTGTGCTGGATAATTTCTTCAAGCCAGATACAAAACCTAAACTTCTGGAAATCTGCACAATGGAAATTGAAAATTCTGAAGTGCTGAAAAAATATTTCGATTATCTGAGAGCGTAATTTTTACAAATTCTGCTCCCGGTTTTTTAACGAATTTTTAATCGGCACCAATAAATCGGACAAGCCGTCCAGCTTTATTTCGTAAACGGTGGAAAGTTGCATACCCAATTTTCCGGGCGGCATTCCTTTTCGGTAAAACCATTCGAGATAACTTATGGGCAAATCAGCCAGAATAACACCTTTGTATTTCCCAAACGGCATTTTTTGGATGCAAATTTCTTTCAGAATTTCAGAATTAATACCGCTCATACATCAAATTGAAAGATCAATTTTTTTCTCGATTTCTTTCGGTTCGGGCATGATGATTTCGTTTTCATCATCGGAGAATTCATCACGGTAAACCTGAATCATCAGAACGGTGATGGAAATCAGGATCGGACCGAAAATCAATCCCATAAAACCGAACACATTCATTCCCATAATAATCCCAAAAACGGTATTGAGCGGATGAATATTTTCTAGCCTTTTCAGGAGCGTAAACCGCAAAAGATTATCTGTAAGTCCCACAACAATAAGACAATAAACTGCTAAACCTAAACCTGCTCCGGTATTTCCTTCCGCAATCATAAAGATACAAACCGGAACGTAAATAAGTGCGGCTCCTACAATCGGAATCATGGAAGCTACTGCGGTTAAAGCGAAAAGTAGAATCGGACTCGGAGCACCGAAAATAAAATAGCCGATCAGTGCAACAATTCCCTGCCCGATGGCAACCACAGGAATCCCGATTGCGTTGGCTATCACCATTTTACGGATTTTTTCACCAAGAAGAGTAACATTGGATTTCTTAAGCGGTGCGGAACTTCGAACCAAACGTTCAAAAAGTCTTGGCTTTTCCAGCATGAAATACAACATAAAATACATTGAAAGCAAAACGGTAAGCGTGTTGAACGTTGTTG
The DNA here is from genome assembly GCA_023458415.1 of Bacteroidota bacterium. Taxonomy (GTDB): domain Bacteria; phylum Bacteroidota; class Bacteroidia; order Flavobacteriales; family Weeksellaceae; genus JAEWZO01. The sequence continues at coordinate 19,152 of JAEWZO010000026.1, read as the reverse complement.
TAACTGCACCCGTTGAAAATTTTCCGGCCTGATCTTTCAGTTTGGTCATATTTTCTTCATTCAGCAAATCAATTTTGACTTTACTGTACACAAAATCATGAATTCTATCAATAAAAACATTAAACCTCGCCATGTAAGCTTCTGCATTTCCAAGTTTCTCAACCAGCAAATCAGCAATAAAATACACCGGAAGAATAAGAACAAGAAGTGTCCCGACAATAATGACCGACGCGGCTGCCCAAGGTTGCCATTTTCTATCTTCCTGCAGATAAAGATTGTACTTTCTGGTAATGATGTACAGTGTTATGGCTCCCAAAACTGACGGGATGAACATTGCAAGATTAAAAATAATCAGTGCGGCCATTCCTACGACAAGCAACAGCAAAGAAATCTGCTTTATTTTAACCTCTGAAATCTGATGTTTTCTGTTCGGCATTGTTAGTGAAATTAAGAAAGCAACGGATTTTTCCGCTGCTTCCAAATGTACATATTAAATGTTTACAAAATTTTACATAATTACCTTCCGGAAAAAACAATATTCCGTGGCACACCAACAAAGGCAACATAAAGAGAATAAATTGCCACTATGTAAAACATCGCCGTTAACAGAACACCGATACCGCAAAGAACAATTCCGGCCATACTGATCAGAATAGCAAGAATTGCAACTCCAAGGAAAGTACCGTAATTTTCTTTTGCAATATTAAATGATTTGCTCAACGCTGTAGTAGCCGATGCATTTTCAAAAGTCAGTATCGGATAACCAAGCAGCAGAAGCGGCGCAACAAAGAAAACCGGAATAACACACGCAATCATTGCAATTCCCATGATAATGCTGGAAATAAAAGAGTAAATGATGGTGTTGACCAAATTATGTTTGAAACCGTAAAAAAGATCACTGAAAGAAAACCGCTGATTTTTATTGTATTTATCAACTACATACAGAAATCCCACATACATTGGCGCAAGTAAAAAAGCAAGCAGCATCGAAAGCAGCATGTAGGTTGTAAAACCTGGAAAACTCTGCATATCTATCTGAGAAAAATCGCCGTCTGCTGCCATAATCTCCTCATTAAAAGCATTAGAATCGAACCCGCTTAAATATTGTACTGCAAATGACGCAATGGAGTAAAGCACCATAATTATTGTACCATACAAAAACACTCCTTTAAAAAGGTTGAAGGCGTGCGAGATAATATCGCCGGTATTTTTTTCCGGGACTTGTGGCTGATCGAATTCATTGAAATTTTCCATAATTTTTATTTTTATCAAATATAGAATTTCCCAATGAAAAATCTTCAGCGTAAACAAAAATTAATTCATCTCTCTGTAATATTTTTGATACAGCGTATAAATCATTGCATTTACAAAAGGAAAGGTCAGTAAAATTCCGAAACCGAAAAGCAGCAAACCGGCAAACTTAAACAAAAACGCGGCAATAATGCAGATGAAAACCTCCATGAAATGTACTTTCAGAACTTTGAAGTTCAGCTGAAAAGTCTCGAAAAAACGAAGATCCATAAAAAACATCAGTGGACCGCAAAACAACGTAACGAATACCCAAACCAAACCTAAAATTACTGTACCTGAAGTGTACGAGAAAATGATGAACCAAAAAAGATAAAAACTGGTGTATTTCAGAAAGTTAAGTCCATTATAACCTGAAAAAAGATCGGTTAAAGTAACTTCTTCTTTCAAATCTATTTTACGGTAAACTTTGTAGAAACCAAGATTCAGTGGATAAAGAAAAACCAGCGTTCCCATCAAAATCAAACTCAGATTTATCCATTCGGGAGTCTGCGAAATTTTCTTAATATGTTCGTTGTACGCCTCCATATCAGAAATCAATCCTGAAGCCTCACGAAACTGATCGATTAATCCGTACTTGGCCGCAAAGTAAACATATACCGAAAACAAAACCGAGAAAAACAGCATAGTAAAAACCAGCTGAAACTTCAAAGTTCGGCTCCAATACTGAAAAGCGGTGCGCATTACTGTTTCAATTCCCTGTTTTTGCGGATAATCCTGTTGCATCAAAAAAAATTTCTGCAAAAGTAAGGTTAATTAACAAAACGGTTTTTAACCTGAAGAAAAAACATATTTTTGCAGCTATGCACAATAAAATTCATTCGGGTTTTGATCAAATGGACCAACTTTCCCAAAAGAAAGTTCCGTTCTTTTTTATGATTGATTTTCTGATGAACAATGTTGAAATCTTCAAAACTTCAGAACTTGAAAAATCAGGTTTAAAGATTGATTTTCAAAGTTTTAAAACCGAATCTAAAGAACAAGCCTCAGTTAAGTATTTCCTATTCAAAACCTTTCCTGAAAGTAGGGAAATCTACCGGAAAGGATTCGATTTAGTGCAGAAAAACCTTCGCCTTGGGAATTCTTACCTTGCCAATTACACCCGAAAAACCGAAATAGAAACCAATCTGTCCCTCGAAGAAATTTTTTATATTTCGAAAGCCAAATACAAAATTCTGTGGAGAGACAAATTTGTCTGTTTTTCGCCGGAGACTTTTGTAGAAATTAAGAACGGTCGGATTTTCACACATCCTATGAAAGGAACCATTGATGCCGCAGAAGAAAATGCAATAGAAAAGCTGAAAAATGATGTTAAGGAAAAGGCAGAACATTACACTGTGGTGGATTTGCTCCGAAACGATTTGAGCATGGTCTCAGACGATGTTCAGTTGGATGAATTTCAGCGCATCGACCACATCAAAACCAAACAGAAAAATCTGTATGCGATGAGTTCCGAAATTTCCGGAACATTAAAACCGGAATACATCGGGAAAATTGGCAGCATTATGAAAACATTGCTTCCTGCAGGATCAATTTTAGGAGCACCAAAACCAAAAACGCTGGAGATTTGTTTAGAGGCTGAAAACTACGAACGTGGTTTCTACACCGGAGTTGGCGGCTGGTTTGATGGTGAAAATCTGGATTCCTGCGTGATGATTCGGTTTATTGAAAAACAAAACGGAAAACTGTATTTTAAGAGCGGCGGCGGAATAACTCATATGAGCCAACTCGCCGACGAATATCAGGAAATGAAAAATAAAATTTATGTCCCAGTTTATTGAAAGTATAAAAGTTGAAGACCAGAAAATTTACCTTCTCGATCTGCATCAGAAAAGGGTAAATGCTACTTTTTCACATTTTGGAAAAGAGGAATCTTTGGATCTTGGTAAAATTTTTAAGAATCTGGAACATGATGAAGACGGACTGTACAAATTGAAAATAACCTACGACCTGAGCAGAAATTACCGGACTCAGCTTATTCCTTACGCGATTTCAGAAATAACTGATTTTCAATTAATTGAAAACAACACATTTGATTATTCTTTTAAATTCGAAGACCGAAAAGAATTTGAAAAAATGAAAAACCGCGCTCGTTCCCGCGAAATTATCATTGTAAGAAACAATTACATTACCGATACCTCTTTTTCCAATCTGCTTTTTCAAAAAGGTAAAGACTGGTTTACGCCTTCAACTTTCCTTCTGAACGGAGTTCAAAGGCAGCATTTGCTTAAAACGAAAAAAATAAAAGAAGCCGAAATCACGCTGCAAAACATTAAAGAATATTCTCATTTTCAGATCATTAATGCAATGAACGATTTTGATGATATGTTCATTTATCCTATCGGAAAAATCCGCAATCTCCCGCAAAATTCTGATTATCTGGAGCTATAAAAAGCGGCAAAATATTCCTGAAAAAGCGGCAGCGGCGTTCATCAAAAATTGCTATTTTTGTCAATATGGCAACAAAAGCGCTTTTCAATACCGTAGTTAACTGGTTTATCCGACAGCGAATCGATCAGATTCAGAATTTCATGAATCATCCTATTGAAACGCAACACGGAATTCTTTTCTCCCAGCTTTTCAAAGGGGAAGAAACGGTGTACGGTAAAAAATACGGTTTCAGTTCGGTTTCCAGTTACGAAGATTTCCGCAGAAATGTTCCCGTGGTAACTTACGAAGATTTCGAACCGTTTATTGAAAGGGCAAGACGCGGAGAAAAAGACATTTCCTGGCCGGGAAGCATCCGCCAGTTTGCCAAATCATCAGGAACAACCAATGCTAAAAGCAAATTCATTCCAATTTCCGATGACAGTCTTGAAGAGTGCCATTTCAAGGCTGGAAAAGATTTAATTTCTATGTACGTGAACAACCATCCGGAAAACTCACTCTTCATGAACAAAAATCTTCGGTTGGGAGGAAGCGCAGAGCTTTATCAGGATTTCAATACAAAATTCGGCGATCTTTCTGCTATTTTGATCGATAATCTTCCGTTCTGGGTTGAAATTACCACCACACCGAGCAAAAAAGTTTCGCTGATGACCGAATGGGAAAGTAAACTGAAAGCGATTGTGGAAGAAGTTGTGAAGCAGGACGTAGGAAGTTTAACCGGTGTTCCGAGTTGGATGATGGTTCTTTTGCAAAGAGTTCTGAAAGAAACAGGAAAGAAGAATATTTCAGAGATTTGGCCGAATCTTGAAGTTTTTTTTCACGGTGGAATCAGTTTTAAACCTTACCGCGAACAGTACCGGGATTTAATCGGAAAAAAGATCAATTACTACGAAACTTATAACGCTTCTGAAGGATTTTTCGGAATTCAGGACCGTTCGGGAAGTGACGAGATGTTGCTGATGCTGGATTACGGAATTTTCTACGAGTTTATCCCGATGGAAACTTTCGGAACCGCCAATGAAAAAGCCATTCCTCTTGAAGAAGTGGAAATAGGGAAAAATTATGCAGTGGTGATTTCTACCAACGGTGGATTATGGCGCTATCTTATTGGAGATACGGTACGTTTTACATCTTTGGATCCGTTCAGAATAAAAATTTCTGGAAGAACGAAACATTATATCAACGCTTTCGGAGAAGAACTGATGATCGATAATGTGGAAACTGCGCTGGACAAAGCCTGCGAGAAAACGGGAGCTACAATTAGCGATTATACCGGAGCGCCGGTGTATATGCAGCAAGGCGAAAGCGGCGCACACGAATGGGTTTTTGAGTTTGAAAAAACGCCACAAAATCTGGATGATTTTATCGACACTTTCGATAATACTCTGAAATCCCTTAATTCAGATTACGAAGCTAAAAGATACAATGACATGACCTTAAAAAGGCCGATTGTTCATGTAGCAAAACCTCAGCTTTTTTACCGTTGGATGGAAAGCCGCGGAAAACTGGGCGGACAAAATAAAGTTCCGCGACTGAGCAATGACCGCGAATATATTGAGCCACTGCTCAATCTGAATACATAAATAAGAACTCTGCTGAAATTCAGCAGAGTTTTTTTATTTCTTGTTAAGATCGTTTTTCACTTTTTCGGCGCCTTCTTCAATTTCGGCAGCGCCTTTTGCAGCAGCATCTTTCAAATCTTCACCGGCTTTTTCCAGCTCAATTCCGGCTTTGTCGGCTGCAGCATCAATTTTTTCTCCGGCGGTGTTCAGCTTTTCTTTTGCTTTGTCTACCGTTGCATTAATCTTCGCAGAATCCAGTCCGGTTCTATTTTCGGTCTCGATAACCGTTGTGGTTACGCTACCATCCGGATTTTCGACAGTTTCTGTTCTTGTTTCGCTTTTTTTACATGCAGTGAGAGTAAAGACTATAACTGCAGCGGACAGCCAATATTTTTTCATTACAATGTTTTTTAAGATTCAACCAAATTTAGAAAAAAAACTATGGATTGGCTTGATCAGAAGTTTCTTTTTGCTTTTTGGCTTCAGCTTCTTTCTTCTGTTTTTCTTCCTCGGCTTTCTTTTTTTCCGCCTCTTCTTTTGCTTCCTTTTCTTTCAAAGCTTTTTCAATCTCCTGCTGTTCACGCACTTTTCGCACAGAATCCTGATAAGCCATGGACGACATTCTGATTTGTCTTGCCACATCTACAGAAATTGCCCCAGATGAAAAAGAATCGATCGCGGTAGTATCGTACCAAATCTTCTCCGGCGCTTCGGTTTCTGTATATTGAGTTTTTTTGGAACACGAAATTCCAATAATCATCAAAAAAGTTAAAAAGACCAATTTTTTCATTTAATCTAATTTAAATTCGGCAATTACAGGGAAATGATCCGAAACATTTGCATTTCTATCCACCTGATAATTTACTGCTTTTATTTCATCTGAAGTGAAAATATAATCAATCCGCAACGGAACTTTATAATCGTGAAAACTTGTTGCGCTGCCTCGTCCTACTTTCATGAAGGCATCATTCAGGTTTTTACCCAGTTGATAATATTCGTATGAGTTCGGAACGGCGTTAAAGTCGCCTGCAAGAATCACAGGATAAGGCGAAGTGTCGATAACTTTTCTAATCGCGGTAATTTCCTTTTGATGAGTTTTAAAAGTTGGAAAGAATCTGCCGAGAACGTACCTCAATTTCCGCTCGTTTTGATCCAGGTTGTCTGTTGGTTTTACTCTTCTTTTATCCAATTCGAACGGATCAAGGTAAGCATTTACTAATCTTACCGTTTTTCCTCTGATATCAAGATCTGCGTAAAACGAACTTCCGTTGGCGAATGTAGAAATTTTCTCGTGGTGCAGAATCTTAAATTTAGAATGAAGCGTAACTAAAGGATATTCAGTCAGTCGGTATTCAAAACCCGGAACCGAAACTTGCCAACCTGCTTCCTGTGCAAAAATAATGTCGGAATCGGTTTTTTCCAGATAACTGTTGATTTTTTCATAACCCAATTTGCCGTTCTGGAAATTTCCTGTGACGATTTTCAGATTCGGCTGAAGTTCAGATTTTGAGGTGTAATTTACCCATCTTTTCACAGGATTCAGAAAAAGCAATGAAAGAAGTATAAAAAATATCGCTCTCTTTTTTCTAAGCAGAATCCACAAAAGACATAGTGCAACATTAATCAACATTAAAGCAGGAAAAGCCAGCGACAAAGCATTAAGAAAAGATATTTTCGAAGGCGGAATCCATGCATTCAGAAAATTCATGAAAAGCAGAGCCAAAACCGCGCAATGGAAAAGCACCAATACAATTCTGAAAAATTTCATGAATCTTAGTTTATCCTGTACTGATTCTTTTTAAAATTCCGAATCCAAAGATATCCAATCAGCGCGCCACCGAGGTGAGCGAAATGGGCGACATTATCCCAATCAAACTGGCGGATTCCCAGATACAATGATCCAATAATAATAATCGGCAAAAGATATTTTGCTTTGATAGGAAACGGAATAAACATGAACATCAGTTCGGCATTTGGAAAAAGCAGAGCAAAACCGGCAACTACTCCAAAAATAGCCCCTGAAGCTCCGACCATTGGTGTCGTAAGCAGATTAAAAAGGCGTTTTTCAGTCGCGTTCAGTGATGTATAATACGCTTCATCAAAACGGAAAAAATTCGCTCTTTCGAAAATTTCCTGCGGATTGATATTCATTGCCATCAGTTCTTGAGAAATATTCTGAATCTGAAAGTAATTCCACACATTAAAGATTACAAATGAACCAAGCCCACAAGCAAAATAAAACAGAATGTATTTTTTCTGGCCTAAAACTCTTTCCAAAACCGGTCCAAAACTTAGCAGCGTAAACATGTTGAACAAAAGATGCATCCAGCCGCCGTGCGTAAACATGTGCGTGATGATTTGCCATGACTGAAAACTTTTGGACAGCGGAAAATAGGCAGCCAAATAGTACATCAAATTTGGATACACAATGTAACTCAGCAAAAATATGCCGACATTGATGAAAATGAGAATTTTGGTAACAGGCGTAATATTATTAAACATTTTTTCTAAAATTTATTTTTCAGTTCTTCGAGCGGAAGCTCAATAAAACAGCGTTTCCCATTTGGCAAATACTCCGGAAAACCCAGTGCGGTAAAATCTCTGATCACCTGTTCAGCATCTACTTTATATATAAAATCGAAGCGCGATTTCCGGTGCATTTTATCCCACTGCGAATCGTAATACTGCATAAAATCTTCTTCCGTTCGGTACTCCAGAATTTCAAAAAGTTCTTCCATAAACTTCATGACCTGCGGTTCTTTCAAACCTTCCGGAATGGAATCAATCCGAAGAACATTCTCATGAGCAATCGTCATTCCGAAACCTAAATCCGGCAGATATTTTTTTATCGAGCGGTATTTATTTTTCTCGGTTTCGTTCATATGATACTCCATCGAAAAAAGCAAAGGATGACTTTCGTTACTTCTTTTTTTCTTTGTTGTTCTTTCAGCATTTACAAGGCGGTGCATTCTGCCCAAATCTAACATCAGCGTTTTGCCGTTTTTGTTAAACAGCCAATAACCGTTGGGCAACCGCATTAAATCTTCGTCAAAATCTTCGTCTTCAAAAAGATTAATTTTCGACGGTTCAGCGGAAATATTCTGCTGATAAATTTCCGTGAGAGCAATCTTCCCCGCGGGATTGGATTTTTCTTCAAGAAAAGGGTTATAGTTTCTGTCAACAGAAATTTCCGGAGGTTTTACCATTCCGCTTGGTTTCTTCTCCGTAAGGAAACTTTCCAGTGTTGTGGCTTTCTCGAAATCCAGACTTGGTGCAACATTGTAAATTCCCAATGCTCTTTTTATGGTTGAACGGATCAGTGCAAAAACAAGATTTTCATCTTCAAATTTGACCTCCGTTTTCTGCGGATGAATATTTACATCAACTTTTTCGGGATCCAACTCCAAAAAGAGAAAAAACGACGGAATATAACCCGGCAAAAGCAAACCTTCGAACGCTTCCTGAACGGCTTTATTAAAATACGCACTTCGGAAATAACGGCCGTTTACAAAGAAAAACTGTTCGCCACGAACTTTTTTCGCACCTTCCTGTTTTGCTACAAATCCACTAAGCTTCACCCAACCGATGTCCTCTTTAATAGGAATCAACAACGGTTGAATCTTACGTCCGAAAATATCTACAATTCTTTGGAGTTGCCCTGCTTTTCTCAGTCTGAAAATAATATCATCATTATGATAGAGTTCAAACTCAATATGTTCGTGGGCCAAAGCCACTCGCTGAAATTCATCAATAATATGACGGAATTCAACATTGTTATTTTTCAGAAATTTTCTTCTGGCGGGAACATTGAAAAAAAGATTCTTCACCAGAAAATTGGATCCTTCCGCAGTTTGTATCGGCTCCTGAAATTGAAGTCCGCCACCTTCGATATAAATATTAGTTCCCGCTTTTGCGTCTTTCTGTTTGGTTCTAAGCTCAACCTGCGCCACTGCGGCGATGGAAGCTAAAGCTTCACCGCGAAAACCTTTAGTTGAAATTCTGAAAATATCTTCGGTGCTGTTTATTTTAGACGTCGCATGTCTTTCGAAAGCCATTCGTGCATCGGTTTCACTCATTCCGCTGCCATTGTCAACAACCTGAATAAGATTTTTCCCCGCTTCCCTTACGATAAGCTCCACTTTCGTGGCTCCCGCATCTATGGCATTTTCTAACAGTTCTTTAACGATGGAAGCCGGTCGCTGAACGACTTCACCGGCAGCAATTTGGTTCGCAACGTGATCGGGTAAAAGTTTAATAACGTCTGACATGAATTTTCCTCTGAAACAGCTGGTAAAAATACTGATTTTCTTTTTGGCGAGATCGGAACCTATTCATTAAATATGAGCAAGTTTTTAACAATCGAACGCTGTTCCATTGATAAAAATTAACAGTTTTTAAATATGCGTTTTCCATTTAAGGAACAGTAATTGTATATCTTTAAAATCAAATTATTATTGAATGAAAACAGAAACAGGAATTTTATTAGCCGGAAGCATCGGATTATTGTTTGGATTGGGAATTTACGGATTCAGAAAATTCATGTCCAAAAAACGCCACGATTACGACGATTATTATTCTGATTTCCACAGACATTTCGAAAAACGTTACCGTGAAGAAGGACCACATGGTATCGAATATTATTCGATGCACTAATAATTAAAGAGAGATTATTTTATAAAAAATCCCGTTTTCATTTGAAAGCGGGGTTTTTGTTTACTTCATGAGTTCTTTTGCCTGTTTCAGTGCAGCATCGGTAATTTTTGAACCGGAAAGCAACTGCGCAATTTCCTGAAGTTTTTCCTCATCATTCAAAGCAACAATGGTTGACTGCGTTTTGCCTGAAATATCCTGCTTCAAAACTTTGTAATTCTGATCTCCCTTTGCGGCGACCTGTGCAAGATGCGAAATCACAATTAGCTGCATGTTTTCAGACATTTCGCGCATCACATTTCCCATTTCTTCGGCCACTTTTCCTGAAACTCCGGTGTCGATTTCGTCCAGAATCAATGTCGGTAATTCCGCATTTTCAGCAATAATTTTCTTTACTGCAAGCATCACACGTGAACGTTCACCACCGGAAATTGCGGATTGAATCGGCTTTAGCGGAAATCCGGAATTAGCCTGAAAAAGTATTTCCACACTTTCTTTACCGAAGTCATTGTAGTTTTGTATTTCAGAAAACTGAACGTCGATTTTTGCTTTGTCCAAACCAAGTTGTTGGAGCACGCTTTCAACTTTCTTAATAAAAATAGGAGATGATTTTTTTCTGTTTTTGCTCAGCTGTTCAGAAAGCTTTTCAAGTTTTTTCTGTTTTTCTGCAATTTCTTTTTCTGTTGAAGCAATATAGTTTTCAAGTTCGGCAAAGCCGCTCTGTTCTCCTGAAAGTGTTTCACGCAAAGCGATCAGTTCATCAACGGAAGATGCATTATGCTTCAAAAAAAGCGCATTTACTGCGTTGATTTTTGTATTTAATTCCGCTAAAGCTTCCGGATTTACTTCGATATTTTCTGTTTCGTTCTGAAGTTCGAAAACAAAATCTTTCAGTTCGAGAAACTGACTTTCGAAGCGGGAAAAAAGTTCAGAAAAATGATGTGAAAGATCAGCGGTTTTTGAAAGACGGTTTCTAACATCATTCAAACCATCCAAAATTCCAATCTCTTCCGCATCGAATCTGGAAAGCACCAAATTAAGATTTTCGGCGATACTTTCGGCATTTTCCTGCATGGAAAGCTTGCTCTGCAGTTCTTCCATGTCGATTTCATCCAAGTTGGTCTGCTCCAGTTCGTTAAGGATAAAGGTTTTGTAATCAGATTCTTTATTTCCTTCTGCAAGCTGTTGCTTCAGATGTTCCAGCGTTTTCTTCAGTTGTCTGAACTGCGCAAATTCATCTTGGTAATATGTAATTTTAGTTTTATTTTCAGATAATCCGTCGATAATGCGGAACTGATACTCTTCAGAAAAAAGGTTGGAAGTTTCAAACTGTGAATGGATATCAATAAGGCGTTCCGAAAGCTGTTTCAACACATCTAGAGTGACGGGAACATCATTGATAAATGCTCTGGATTTTCCAGTTGGAAGTATTTCTCTGCGGATGATCGTTTCTTTTTCAAAGTCTACATCAACTTCATCAAAGAAACCTCTTAGATTATCACTTACTATAAATTCTGCTTCAACTATACTTTTAGTTTCTGAATTTTGAATGGCTTTCGCATCGGCTCTTTCGCCAAGTATTAATCGCAGGGCACCAAGAATAATCGATTTTCCCGCACCGGTTTCACCCGTAATCACCTGAAGACCCTCGCTGAAATTAACTTCAAGCGAATCGATAAGCGCAAAATTCCGGATGAAAATTCTTGAGAGCATGGATTAAAAAGAGCTTAAAGCAATGGGCTTTAAACTCTGCAAAAATATTGGTAATAAGTTAGATTGGCAAATGAAAATCTACTTCCATTTGTTCCATTTGCTGTCAATATCTTTTGGCGAAAGAACGACAAATAATTGTTTCAGTTCGTTGATTTTTGCCGTAGCATTATTTCCGTTTTTGAAAATTTCGAAAATTTCATTTTTCTTGGAATCGATGAAAAGGTTCACCGGATAGTTCATCTGAAAATTGTTTTCGTACGCGCGCAACTGCAAAAGCGCATCAGCAAGAACCCTTTTCGCCGAGCTCTGATCCTGTTTCCCAAGATTGTCCAAACCGGCTCGGTGGTATGTGTAATACACATTTCGTAGTGTATTCTGTTCCGTTTTCAGCATGTTGTCGATCAGCTGTCCTCGAGTTCTGGTTCCTTCCAAAACTGACCATCCGGCAAAATTCTGATTTTGGGCATTATTTGAGATTTTCTGAGCTTTTTCGAACCATTGTTGCCCACCGCGAACTTTAAAGCTGTCGCCGTCATAACCGAGCATCGTGTACACATAAAAACTGATCACGTCAATCAAATTCTTACCGGAAAATTGTCTTTCGTTGAAAATCAGGTTTTCATTTTCGGTATAATCGAAGGCAAAATTCATGTCGTTAATATTCATCAACGGAGATTCGTAAGTCGTATTGAAAACCGGACGCACCGCCTGAACAACCAAACTTCCCTTGAAGCTGTTGTTGCTTGGACGCTCCATAATCACGATCGCGAAATTGGCCTTTATTTTTTCAAAATTCTGCAGTTTTTTTCCCGTCCAGCTTGTATTGTTAATAAAATCGCGCAGACTTTTTTCCAGCGTTCTGTACACCTGCGTGTTGCTGCCTCCCATTTGCTGTGCATTTACCTGAACCGTTGCCAGAATTTCCTGTGCGAAAGAAAACTGGATGAGGAAAGAGAGAAAGAAAACAGTAAAAAACTTCTTCATTATGTATCTAAAATTAGAGAACGGAAATTTATTAAAATTATTTCAGAATTTTTTCTTCCACAAAATCTAGAATATCTTTTGCTACTTCGGTTTTGGATTTCAGGGAAAATTCTTTCTTTTCAGTTGAAGTAAGTATTTTTATGAGGTTGGTATCGCCTCTAAAACCCGCACCTTCATCACGAAGTGAATTCAGTACAATCATATCCAGATTTTTTTTGTGGAGTTTTCCGTGGGCATTTTCTTCTTCATTCTGAGTTTCCAACGCAAAACCAACAAGAAATTGATGTTTTTTCCTTTCTCCCATCGTTAGAAGAATATCCGGATTTTTCACCAGTTCAATCGTAAGATTTCCGTCATTTTTCTTGATTTTTTCCTTGGCTACTTCTTTCGGAGCATAATCGGCAACCGCTGCACTTGCAATGGCGATATCCGTGTTTTCATAATGCTTGAAAACCTCATCGTACATTTCTTTTGCAGAAGTAACCCTGTGAAGTTCAATATTTTTATTAGAAATCTGCTGGGAGCTCGGTCCGGAAATTAGTATGACTTTCGCACCTCTTCCCGCTGCTTCTTCCGCTATAGAAAAACCCATTTTTCCGGACGAGTGGTTTCCGATAAAACGCACGGGATCAATCGCTTCGTAAGTTGGTCCGGCTGTGATTAAAACTGTTTTTCCCGACAAACTTTTGTTTAAACTGGTGGAGAAATATTCTGCAATTTGTTTTTCTATGTTTTCAGGTTCTGCCATTCTGCCTTGTCCAATAAGACCGCTTGCCAATTCGCCTTCTTCAGCCGGAATAATAATATGTCCAAAATCTTCAGCAAACTCTAGATTCTGTTTTGTTGAAGGATGCTGATACATATCCAAATCCATCGCCGGAGCAATAAAAACGGGACATTTTGCAGACATATAAACCGCAAGAAGGAGATTATCACAAATCCCGTGCACCATTTTAGCCAATGTATTTGCAGTACACGGCGCTACTAAAATTAAATCTGCCCAAAGTGCCAATTCAACGTGATTGTTCCACGTTCCGTTTTCGCCATAAAATTCTGAATAAACAGGATTTTTTGAAAGCGTGGAAAGTGTAAGTTTCGACACAAAATGTTCTGCATCCGGCGTCATAACAACCTGCACCTCCGCATTCTGTTTAATGAGGTTGCGAACGAGCGTATTGATTTTGTAGGCAGCAATTCCGCCTGTAACACCAATCAGGATTTTTCTGCCTTGAAATGTCATTCTAATGAGGTTTAAAGCTAAACGAATTTACTCAAAATTATCGTAACAAAAGAAAGCCACAAAAGGATTCCTTCTGTGGCTTAAGCAATATTTTAGCGAAAGATTATTTTCTTTCTTCTGTTTTTCTGAAATAAATTTCGTCATCCAACCACTCTTGAACTGCGATAGAAGTTGGTTTCGGAAGCTTCTCGTAATGCTTGGAGATTTCGATCTGCTCTCTGTTTTCGAAAACTTCTTCCAATGTTGAATTGTGCACAGCAAATTCATCCAGCTTTCCGTGAAGTTCGGTGCGGATCTCAGCATTAATCTGTTCTGCTCTTTTCCCCATAATTACGATAGCTTCGTAAATGGATCCCACTTTGCTTTCGATTTTATCGCGGTCGTAAGTAATGGTATTCAGTTCTGCTTTGGTATCTTTAATGCTCATTTTCAGTGTATTGTTTAATGGTGGGCAAAGTTACGAATTACTTTTGAATCTGGAAAGTAGCAGCTGGCAGAGGCGTTACGGCTTCGGCGCTGTCCTTTCTTGCTTTTCTCGCATTTCTCTGAACTCTCGCCTGTTCTCTCTCTTCCTGTTCTTTTGCATCTTCGGCTTCCAGCTTACGGATTCTCTCTTCATTCTCCGCTCTTCTGGCTTCGACAGTTACCTGAAGTTTGGCGAAATCTTCTTTTTCTTTTTCAAGCTTTGTTCTTAAATCAGTTGCGGTTTTAGAATATTCAGTATTTGGAAGTTCAGTCTGTACACGTTTTGTAAAAGCCAATGCGTTTTCAATACGGTCTTTCTTCAAATCATAAATCGAATTTACCGCCAGTTCGTACCTGGATTTCATAATGAAATCATAGATTTTTGGACGAAGTTTGGTACTAGGAAAATCTTCCAAAACATTTTCGAAAGCAACATTCGCCGCTTTGTACTCTGCCATTTTATAGTACTGTCTTGCGTTTTCGTATGCTTTAAATTCCAATTTGTAAGAAAGTTCATCAATCAGTTCATTGATGTTGGAAGATTTTTCTGAGTTTGGATAGTTATTAAGAAAAGTCTGCAGTTCATTTATGGCCAACTCAGTGCTCGACTGATCCAGATTGTAATCCATCGAACCTTCGTAATAACACAAAGCAGACATGTAAGAAGCGTCTTCAGCTCTTGGATCCTGTGGAAAAGTCACTGCAAAATTCTTGAACTGGTGACCTGCAAGTTTGTAATTTTTATCGTAATAATTGGCGTAAGCAGATTTGTACACCACATCCGGCGCATCATCTGTTCCCGCTACCAAATTGGAAAGTCTTTCGTACAAAACCAAGGCATTCTGCCATTTTTTGTTTTCGAAATTTTCGTTGGCAACTTTCAGTATAAAATCTTTGTCAGCACTTTTCAGCGCTGCTTCCTGCTGTTTGTTACAGGACGCTAAAGCAAAAAATGCAAACAGTACTACGATATAATTCTTCATAAATCCCAGTGGCAAAAAGATTGGTTCAGTATAGGTTTTTGCCGTTCAGTCTGCAAAAATATAACTTTTTTAACAATAGATTTTATTTTATGATAATTTAACTTTTTAGCTATCAGTATTGTAACCCAATAAAGAAAAAATGGTGACCAGAAGACTTGCTGTAATTTTTTTCTCGGCATTCTGAAGATATTTGTCATCATCTCCCGGAACATAGATTTCGTAGAAATTTTTATTACGGATAATAAAAAGCGACGCGCCAACAATAATGGTTAAAATATCTTCTGCTTTTGGCGCATTTGCAAACGCTCCAGTAGTCACGCCTTTTTTAACCACATCATCCACTTTGGTAGTAAATGTGGTGTAAAACTCCAGCAAATCTTCTTTAAGATAATCTGTAGAACGCAGTTCCTGAGTTACAAAACCGTGGAAGTAATTGTATTTAAAAAGCTGATTAATTACGTATTTCACCAGTTCTTTCATCTGCATTTCCGGCTTGCCTTCTTTAATGGTCTCGGCAAATTCTGCAAAACTTTCACGGGTACGCTGCACGCGGTACCGGTAAAGGTACGACATCATTTTTTCTTTAGAACCGAAGTAATACGAAATCATCGCAACATTGATATTGGCCGCACTGGAAATATCGCGGACCGAAGTTCCTTCGAAGCCCTTCTTTGCGATAAGTTTTTCGGCAACTTCCAATATCTGAATCTGCTTTTCGTTAAACTTTTTTTTCACCATGTCACATTATGTTTATAGTAAAGTTACGGAAAATAAACAAACGTTTAATCTGCTTTCATTACTATTTTCTATTTTTGAGTATGAAATTTTTCGATTTCCATCATCATACTCCTGCCAAAACCACAGGAATTTACAACCTTAAATTAAGTGAAAGCATTCCGGGTTTTCCATTTTCGGCAGGTATTCACCCAATTTCAGGCCATGATGATTATGAAGAGAATTTTTCATGGCTCAAAGAAACTGCAACGCTCGACAATTGTGTAGCCATCGGCGAATGTGGCTTGGACGGAAGAATTGATGTAGACGAAAAAATTCAGGAAGAAATTTTTCACAGGCAAATCTCTTTGGCGAATGACTTAAAAAAACCGCTCATTATTCACTGTGTGAAAAGATATTCGGAACTCATCAGGATAAAAAACTTTGCTGACGTACCGATGGTTATTCACGGATTCAACAAAAAGAAAAGTATCGCCGGTGAACTTTTGAAACATCAATTTTACTTCAGTTTTGGAAAATCACTGCTGTACAACATACCTTTGCAGGAGTTTCTGAAAAGTCTTCCTGATGACAGATTTTTTCTGGAAACGGATGATGCCGACTTCGAAATTTCAGAGCTCTATCAACTAGCTGCCTCTATAAAGAATTCTGAAATAGAACAAATTGAATTTCAAATTATTAACAACTTAAAAAACATCAGTATCAATCTTTAAAATATAGAAAACGTATGGATAAAAACTGGCTCGAACGCACCGAACTTCTTATTAAAGACAAAGGGACCAAGAAACTAAGAAATTCCAGCATTTTGGTGGTTGGTTTAGGAGGTGTTGGTTCTTTTGCTGCGGAATTTCTTGCAAGAGCCGGAATCGGAAAAATGACGATTGTAGACGGAGACACGGTTGATATCACCAATATTAACAGACAACTTCCCGCCCTCCATTCAACAGTCGGAAAGGAAAAAGCAGCCGTGGTTTCCGAACGTCTTCTTGACATTAATCCGGAGTTGAAATTAACTACGGTGAATTCTTTCCTCAATCCTGAAAATATGGAAGAAATTCTTAATAGCGAAAAATTCGACTATGTCTTGGATTGCATCGATAGTGTAACCCCAAAAATCACCCTGATTAAAGAAGCGAGAAAAAGAAAAATAAAAATTGTGAGTGCAATGGGCGCCGGTGGAAAAACCGATCCAAGCAAAGTTTTAGTGCGCGACATCAGCAAGACCCACAATTGCTTTCTGGCAAAACAGGTTCGGAAAAGACTGAAAAAAGATAAAATCAACAAAGGCTTCCGGTGTGTTTTTTCTACAGAAATCCAGAATGAAGACAGCCTAAAAATGACCGACGGCACTAATTTTAAGAAATCTTTCTACGGCACGATCAGTTTTATCCCTGCGGTTTTCGGATTGTACGCAGCTGCAGAAGTCATTAATTATTTAATTAAAAACGATGACTGAGCAACGTTTTCCGAAAGGTGAAAAATTAAAATCCAAAAGGGAAATCTCACTTCTTTTTGAAAAAGGAAAGTGGCAAACCTGCGGAAATCTGCGGGTTATTTCACTTGATCTTGAAACCAAACCGCAGGAGAATATTAGTATTTCTCACCAGAAATTTGGAGTTTCAGTATCGAAAAGAAACTTAAAAAAAGCAGTCGACAGAAACCGAATCAAACGCCTTCTGCGTGAATGTTACCGTCTGCAAAAACCGAGTTTTTCTAAAGCATTCGGAACACATTCGCTTACGATGATGTTCTGGATTTCAAAAGAACTTCCCAAAAATTACCGGGAAGTAGAAAATGAATTTCTAAGACTCTGTAAATCAAAAAAATAAAAAACAGCTTTTTAGCATGCTTTTTGTAAATTTGGGTTGAAACAAACTATTAATTTAAACCTCAAATGTTAGATAACATACCTTTTCTGCCTTATGTTTTAAGTGCTTTTATCGGAATTGGCCTTGCTGCAGCAAGTGGCTTCAGAGTTTTTCTACCGATGTTTGCCGTAAGTCTTGCTTCGTACATGGGATGGGTTCCTATGAACGAAAGTTTCGAATGGCTTGCCGGATTGCCCACTTTAATCACAACCGGAATTGCTACTGTGGTAGAAATTCTGGCTTATTACATTCCTTATGTTGATCATTTGTTGGATACCCTTTCGGTTCCTTTAGCCACGATTGCCGGTTCTGTAATGTTTGCTAGTCAGTTTGCAGACATTGGAACTTTTCCGCAATGGGCGTTGGCTCTAATTGCAGGAGGTGGAACTGCTGCCGCGATCAGCTCAGGATTTGCTGGAACAAGAGCAGCCTCTACAGCAACAACGGGCGGACTAGGAAATTCGGCAGTGGCTACAACAGAAACAGCAGGAGCCGGAATTATGTCGATTTTAGCGATTGCTGCACCTGTAATTGCCGCAATTATCGCAGTGGCTTTGGTGATTGTAGTTTTTGTAATGGGTCGTAAAATCTGGAACAAATTCAGAAATTTCAATACAGACAGACAAGTGAAAACTATTGATGTGGAAGCCATTGACAGAAAACATCTGGAATAGAATGAAAATATTAATTATCAACGGTCCAAACCTGAACATTCTTGGTACTCGTGAACCGGAAATTTATGGTTCCGTTTCAATGACTGAGGTTGTGGAAAATCTGAAAACTGAATTTTTTGCACATGAAATAGCCGATTTCCAAAGCAACCATGAAGGCGCATTAATCGATCGGATTCAGCATAATGATTTTGATGCTTTAGTGATCAATCCGGGCGCTTTTACACATTATTCATACGCAATAGCCGACGCGGTGAAGAACATTAATAAACCAGTTGTTGAAGTTCATATAAGTAATATCTATGAACGGGAAATCTTCAGGCAAAAGTCGGTGACTGCACCATACACGAACGGTCTGATTTCGGGATTTGGAATTCAGGGTTACAGACTCGCCATCTTAAGTTTGATCTAAATAAAAAAAGCTTCCAGATTTTGGAAGCTTTTTTTGTATAGATCGTTGAATCTGATTATAGTTGAGGACCAGCTGCAACCAAATTCTTACCTTCTTCTGTATCGCAATACTGCTCGAAGTTTTTGATGTATTTGGCAGCAAGATCTTTTGCTTTTGCTTCCCACTCTGATGCA
>JAEWZO010000025.1 GCA_023458415.1 Bacteroidota bacterium | reverse complement strand
GGTCTGAAGTGAATGTCATATTTTGTGTGAAATTCCTCAGTTGAGCGGTTCCGTTGATGGTTCCCTGCGCCAAAAGTGAATCTTTTTTGATCATTTCGGTGAGCTGCTCAATCTTGAAATCCGTCAGTGAAATATTCAGCGGACTGTTCGGTGACTGTGTTTCGCTTTGAAGTAAAATCTCACTTCCCGAATTGGAAAGTCGGAAATTATCGGCCCAGATTCCTCTGCTGCTGAACTGAATTTTATTGTCCGGATTTACAGCCCAGTTGTTGTAATTCAGCATCAAACCATCAGGATTCAGGGAAATCTGCGTAATGTCATTCAGCGACTGCGCATTTCCGGCAACCAGAAACTGCGTCGCATCTTTATCGTCTTTCGTAGTAAGGTTATACGTTATTGTGTTATCGGCTACATCGCCGTTCAGATCTACTTTTTTCAGGGCAAAACTTTCACTGGAAAGCGCTGCGAGATTGACATTGTACTGAAGCGCATTGTTCTCGTTGGTTACTTTCAAAACGCCGCCTTCAATCAGGTTTGCGCCATATTCCACACGGGGAATCTGTCCGTCGATTTCCAAACGTTGCGAATCGGCATCATAATTTCCGGTGAGCAAAATATTGTCGAAAGATTTCAGATCGGGAACGAATTTTCGGATCAGGTCATCATCTTTTACAGTGGCGTTGAATGTAAAATACTGATTCGGATCAATTCTTTGCGTTGACGAATCCTGAAAACGGTAATACTGGTTGACGGTTTTCATCACCGAACCAAAAATCTGCGTCAGTTTATACTTTCCTTCCAGATTGACATCGGCAACCTGCGAATTCAGCGTAAGTTGGTTAAGACTGTCGGTTGAAACGGCATTGATGCGGATTTGCTGCAGTGGAAAAACTTCTTTCGTATCAGAAATGGCAAAATCGTCCAGATACAGATAACCATTGAGATAATCGGGATTGAGATTTTGTAAATCACCATCGAGTTTTCCGGCCAGAATCATTGGCTCGGAATAAAATCCAAGTTTGTTGAGATCCAGTTTCTGGATGGTTCCGTTCACCTTGATTTTCGGATTGTTTTCGTTCAGATTTCCTGAGGCAAGAAGTTTCAGGTTCGCATTTGGATCGCGTGAATCGAGGTTGATGACGTAATTCCCGCGGTTCAGTTTTCCGTCAAGATTCATATTCGTATAACGGTAACCGTTGTAATCCAGCGACTGCACAATGCCTTTCAAATCAGCATTGCCGTTTTTGAAATCGAAACTTTCTCCTTTCGCATTAATTTTTCCGGTAAAATTCCCCAGATCTTTGTTCTGAATGATTTTACCGATCTGAAGATTCTGAAGATCAGCAACCACATCATATTTTTCACGGTTTTTCTGCCGCATATCAACATTGGCGTCCACCAAAGCATTTCCGAGCGTGGAAACCAGTTTCAGTTTGGTGTCAACCACGGTTGTGGTTCCTTTTGCCACGCCACTGATATTGAATTTTGACGGCAGCGCAATGTTCGACGGAATGGTTCCTTTCGGAACTAGGTTAAACACTGTTTTTGCCGTAGAAGAAAACTCGCCGATTTTCAGGTCGTAGAAAAGATTGTCGGGATTCGTCGCATTTCTGATTCGTCCCGAAGCATTGATTTTGGTATTGTCGAGGCCGGAAAGCTGCAGCGTTTGAATGCTAATGTCGTTCAGCGTTCCGCGCAGTCTGGTGTTAAGGTCAAGAATGGCGTTTGGATATTTATTGAACGGCGTTGTATTCCGCAGATCCGGCACAAAAGTAAGGATGTCCGCAAATCCGATTCTGGAATTTCTGATGTCCGCAGAAATCTTCACCGCCTCCGGGTTGGAAGTCAGTTGCTGCATCGAGTTGTAATCCAGAACAATTTCATCGCGGAGTAAAGTTTTTGGCGTCTGCAGATACAGATCTTTCAGATAGGCCTGTTTTTCACCGTACTGAAAATCAGTGTTTAAACGAAGAATATTGAGTCCGCTTTTTTCCTGAATCTGTGCGGAGTTGACGGTTCCGGCAAAAGTTCCGTCGACCATTTTGAAGTTCCGCACTTCTGTATTCAGTTTGGAAAAGTTGAGGTGATTGAAATCCATTCCGGATCCTGTCGGTCGGATTGCCGTGTTGTTGTAAACCACTTTTACATCATCCAGCAAAAGTTTTCCAAGAAGAAGTTGCATTGCTTTTTCCTGCTCAGTTTCCGTTGAATTATTTGAAGTTTCTGTATTGGCATTTGCAGCCGGAAGAAACAAATTGGCATTAATGTTCGCGCCAATCAGCTGCACATTATTGATGTCGTATGAATTGGAGGGAAGATCCAGATTGTTCACTTTGGCGCTAAGTTCTTTCCAAACAGCTTTTGCATACGTTTTGGAACTGTCATCTGCATAATCAATATCGAAGTTGGTGAATTTCAATCCTTTAATTGCAATCTGCAATGGACTTTTTTGGTTCAGACTATCGACTTCCTGTTCCACTTCTTCGGCAACTTCTTCTACAAAATCCTGCTGAAGTTTGAGTTTCAAGCCGTCCCAGTTCACATTGGTAACCGCGTATGAATTCTGTTCGAGATCGAACTTTTTTACACGCGTGTCAAAAGATTTGAAATAAAGATTGATATCGTTCCGCGACTGCTGATCGATGAACGAAACTTTAATGTCTTTCAGATTAATTTTATCCAGCGAAAAAATAAACGGCTTGGATTCTTTGGTTTCCTCCTGTTTGTTCGATGCAAAGGCATCTACGATATAATCGAAGTTAAAACTGCCGTCCGGATTTCTGACTACATTGGCGTTAATGCCTTCCCAGTCGATGGCTTTGATATCAGCTTTGGAATTCAGTAATTGTGGGATGGAAAGATTCACGTGGAGTTTCTTCGCAAAAAGCAAAGTATCCACTTTTTGTCCCCGCAGGTAAAGATTTTCCAATTCCAGACCATCCGGAAAATTAATATACACCCGATCAAGTGTAACTTCAGTCTTGATTTTATCTTCGAGGTAGGAAACAAGATGACCTTTAAAATAATTCTGAACACCCGGCAACCGCAGCGAAAAAGTAAACAGAATAATCAGCAGAAGCAGCGAAGCGACTGTGATAGCAAAAATTTTCAGGACTTTCTTGAGAAGTGATTTCTTTTTCAGAATCTTTTTTTTGCGAATATAAGCATTTCAGAAAAAGCCGGATTATAGTATTCTACGGGCAAATTATATAATTATCCATCATCGTTCAGCACTTTTTGTCACGGGAAAATTTTACCTTTGGGAAAAAATTATGTCTATCTATTATCATAAATTCGAAGTGCGCTGGAGCGATATTGATGCCAACCGACATTTAGCCAATTCCAGCTATATGCATTATTGTGCACAAACCAGAATGTCTTTTATGAGTAAGCACAGAATGGGACTTAAAGAACTAAACCGGTGGGGAATAGGATCTGCTGTTCTTCACGAGAGACTTTCATTTTTCAAGGAAATTTATATGGACCAAACTGTTTATGTAAGCCTGGAAATTGATGGTTTTTCCGAAGACGGAAGTATTTACCAGTTTCTGCACAAATTTTATCTTGAAGACGGTACGCACTGCGCAACTGCAGAAGCATTTGGTGTTTGGATTGATATGATGTTGAGAAAATCGACCACGCCACCGGATGATATTCTGGAAGTGATGAAAGAATTCCAGTCACCGGATCATAAAGTTTTCACAAGAGAAGACATCAAAAACCTGCCTTTCAGACCGAAAAATATTGATCCACAATTATTTACAAAATAATGTTAGAAGACAAAACCCCAAATCTTACGCCCATTTCCCAAATTGGTGAATTTGGTTTAATTAAACATCTCACGGAAAATTTAGGATTTAGTAATTCTTCAACTGAAGTTGCAGTTGGCGACGACGCTGCAGTAATCAACAGCGAAGGAAAAAAGATCGTCCTCACCACAGATATTCTCGCGGAAGGAGTTCATTTCAATCTTGGATACGTTCCCCTGAAACATTTGGGATACAAAGCAGTTGCAGTAAACCTGAGCGATATAGCTGCGATGAATGCAGTTCCGACTCAAATCCTTGTTTCTGTTGCGGTTTCGAACCGATTCCCTGTGGAAGCTCTGGAAGAAATTTATGCCGGAATTCAATTGGCTTGTCAACGTTACGGCGTAGATTTAGTGGGTGGAGACACTACAAGTTCCAATGCAGGATTGATTTTAAGCATCACTGCAGTTGGTCTGGAAAATTCAGACAAAATAATAAAAAGAAGTGGAGCAAAAACGAACGATTTGCTCGTAGTTACAGGAGATTTGGGTGGCGCGTATATGGGATTACAAATTCTCGAAAGAGAACATGCGGTTTTTCTTGCCAATCCTAATATGCAGCCCGAAATGGAAGGTTACGACTACATCCTGGAACGTCAGCTAAAACCTGAAGCAAGAACGGACGTGAAGAAAATTCTGGAGGATCTTGATGTATTACCAACCTCGATGATGGATGTTTCGGATGGTTTGGCGTCAGAAATTTTGCACCTTTCGGATCAAAGTAATGTTGGATTCCGACTGTATGAGGAAAAAATTCCGATGGATTCACTGACGATTTCTACTGCGGAAGAATTCAACCTTAATCCTGTGATGGCCGCACTTTCAGGAGGTGAAGATTACGAATTGCTTTTCACGATTTCACCGGACGACTTTGAAAAAATAAGAAACCACCCGGATTTCACTGTTATTGGTCACGCTGTGGAAAAAGAGCAGGGAAATTATATGGTTTTGCGAGGCAGCAACGAACTTTCAAAAATTACGGCGCAAGGTTGGGACGCATTTCTTAATGACTAAAACTAAACTTTGCCGGCAACAAAACTCGCAAACGAGGTCGGGTAAAGAAAATCGTCCATTTTCAGTGAAATATCGTTTGGTTCGATATTCGGTTTCTTGAATTTTTTTCCGTCGAAAAAGTTCAGGCTCCATTCACCGTTGTTGTATTCCAACCAGGAAAGATTTTCGATCCAGTCTCCGGAATTCAGGTACCGCACTGAACCTTTTTCGGTGGTCACAATTCTGTCGGTTGGCTGATGAATATGACCACAAATTACGTAATCATATTTGTTGTCAATAGCGAGCTCTACGGCCTTATCTTCAAAATCGGCAATGAATTTTACCGCTTTCTTGACTGAGTTTTTAATCTTCTTCGAAAAGGAGACTTTCGGTTTACCAAAAAGTTTCAGAATCCAGTTGATGCCGCGGTTCAGCAAAATAAGCCAGTCGTAACCCAAACCGCCGATTTTTGCAATAATTTTCGCGCCGCCTTTCGTGGTATGATCGAAAATATCTCCGTGGAAAATCCAATGTTTCTTTCCGTTAATATCCAGAAGATATTTATCGCTAAGAAAGATATTTCCCATCTTAAGATCTGAATATTTCCGGAGAAACTCGTCGTGATTTCCAGTGATATAAATCACCTGAGTGCCCTTCTTCATCATCTTGAAAAACTCGCTGAGAACCGCCATGTGCGAAGTCGGAAAATACCGCTTGGAAAATGCCCAACCGTCGATAATATCTCCGTTCAGAATCAGAAGTTTTGGATTGATGCTTTTCAAATAAGCCACCAATTCTGTAGCGTGACAACCGTAAGTAGCCAAATGAATATCCGAAAGAATTACGATTTCAACGTCGCGTTTGTCGGGCATAATCAGTTTTTGTAAAATTACTTTTTCTGTGTGACGTACATTTTAAAGTAAAGTTAATTTTTTTCAACAATACACAAAAAATCCCTCTGCAAAAGCAGAAGGATTTTGAATATCAAAAGAAATAATTCTTATTTTTTCTTTACAGCACGCGCAATATTCACAATTACTTTTACGGCTTTTTCCATGGTTTCCAAAGCGACATATTCGTAAGGTCCGTGGAAATTCATACCGCCCGCGAAAATATTTGGACACGGAAGTCCCATGTAGGAAAGCTGTGCTCCGTCGGTTCCACCACGAATTGCTTTAATTTTAGGTTCAACGTTGGCGTCTTTCATGGCTTGTGCTGCAATATCGATGATGTGCATTTTTCCTTCAAACTGCTGTTTCATATTGCGGTACTGCTCCTTTATTTCGACTTCTGCGGTTCCTTCACCGTGTTTTTTATTGAACTGATCAACGGTTTCCTGCATCAGTTTTTTTCTGGCTTCAAAATTTTCTTCATCATGATCACGGATAATGTACTGAAGTTTAGCTTCCGAAACATCTGCATTAAGATCTGTTAAGTGGAAAAATCCTTCAAAACCTTTCGTTGTCGCAGGTGTTTCATTCGCAGGAAGCATCGTTGCAAATTCCGAAGCTAAAAGCGCTGTATTAACCATTTTTCCAAATGCATAACCAGGATGAACACTCAAACCGTGGATTTTCACCACAGCAGATGCTGCGTTGAAGTTTTCATATTCCAGTTCTCCGGCTTCACTTCCGTCCATCGTATAAGCCCATTCTGCACCAAATTTCTTAACATCAAATTTATGCGCACCTCTTCCAATTTCCTCGTCCGGCGTAAATCCGATGGCAATTCTTCCGTGTTTAATTTCCGGATGAGCCAAAAGATATTCTGCTGCAGTAACAATTTCTGCAACACCGGCTTTATCATCTGCACCAAGAAGCGTGGTTCCGTCGGTAGTAATCAATGTTTTACCAACATAATTATTCAGACTTTCGAATTTTGAAGGAGAAAGCGTGAAACCTGTCTCTTTATTCAACAGTAAATCTCCTCCATCATAATCGTCCCAAATTTGAGGTTTCACATTTTCACCATTAAAATCCGGCGATGTGTCGTAGTGCGCGATAAATCCAACTGTCGGCTCGTCATCATTTTCCAGATTAGAAGGTAGAAATGCATAGATGTAACCGTTTCCGTCCAGTTCAACATTTTCCAGCCCAAGATTCTGAAGCTCTTCAAAAATATATTTTGCGATGTTCCACTGTTGCGGTGTAGACGGCGTAGACTCGCTTTCGGGATCAGAGGTTGAGTAGATTTTTGTATAGTTGATAAAACGGTTCTGAAGCTTTAATTTCCAGTCCAGATTGAATTCTATTGTCTGCATTTTGTTAAAATTTCGGTTTAAACAAAGGTAGGTTTTTTAGTTTGAAGGCCGAAGAATACAGCGGTGAGTTTTGGGATTTATGCTTATCGCAATTTTTTTATCTTTACGAAAATCTAAAAACAGAGAATGTTTCTTACCGAATGTCCGCGCGATGCAATGCAGGGTTGGGGTGAACTGATCCCGACTCAGAAAAAAATTGATTATATCAATGCTCTGATGAGTGTCGGTTTTGACATGCTCGACTGTGGAAGCTTTGTTTCTCCGAAAGCCATCCCGCAAATGGCAGACAGCGGTGAAGTGATGGACAATATTGAAAAAACTCGCAACACACTGGTTTCTGTAATTGTCGCCAACATCAGTGGCGCTGAAAAAGCCCTGAAACACAAAAATGTGGATGTTCTTGGTTTTCCTTTTTCTATTTCAGAAACATTTCAGTACCGGAACACAAATAAAAACCAGGAAGAAGCATTTAGTCAAATTATTGAAATTCAAGATATTGCGCAAAAGGAAAATCGCGTTTTAAACTTATATTTCTCGATGGCTTTCGGAAATCCATATGGCGAAGTTTGGAAATGGCAAGATGTGGATTACTGGGCGAAACGATTTTCCGATGCAGGCGTAAAAACCATCATGCTTTCCGATACAACCGGCGTTGCCACAACGGAAACAATCAGTTTGCTATTTGAAAAAATTCCGGAAAAATATCCTGAAATAGAATTCGGTGCACACTTTCATAACCGGTATGAAGAATCATATTCAAAACTGAAAGCAGCATACGATAAAGGTTGCCGCAGGTTTGATTCGGCGATTAAAGGAATTGGCGGTTGCCCGATGGCTAAAGACGATTTGGTGGGAAATATGCCAACTGAACAGGTTGTTAACTTCATGGCTTCAGAAAAAATTCAGCATCCTATGAATCTGCTGCATTTCGAAAGCGCTTTCAATAAAGCCAAAGATATTTTTCATTTTTAAATATGAACACTTCACCACTGATTTCTGCAGAGGAACTGAAAAAAATCTCTTGCGAAAACCTCATCATTCTTGATGCACGCGCAGGAAAAGAAGCACACACAGATTATCTCAATAATCATATTAAAGGAGCACGATTTATTGATCTGGAACAGCATCTTGCGCAAGTTCCGGAAGATGCAGCCAATGGTGGAAGACATCCGCTTCCCGACCTTTACGATTTTGCAAAAACACTTTCCGAGTTGGGAATTTCAGAACAGTCACATGTCGTGATTTACGATGATAAATCGGGAGCCAATGCTGCAGCAAGAGCTTGGTGGATGCTGAAAGCTTTCGGTATTGAAAAGGTGCAGATTCTGGACGGAGGATTTCAGGAAGCTGAAAAATCCGGTTTGGAAATGAGTTCGAGAGAAGAGCATATTCACCAAACTGTGGTAAGAATTCCGGAAGAATGGAAATTGCCAACGGCAAATATTCAGGAAGTGGAAAACTCCATTGCAGAAAATTCCGCAACAGTAATTGATGTTCGCGATGCGTACCGTTACAGAGGTGATTCGGAGCCAATTGACCTTGTTGCCGGACATATTCCGGGCGCAATAAATATTCCTTTCTCAGAAAATCTTGATGAAAACGGTTTGTTCTTAAGTCAAGAACAACTTAGAAATAAATATTCTGAATTATTGAATAATCAACCGGAAAAACTCATCATCCAATGCGGATCGGGAGTAACTGCGTGTCATACCATTTTTGCGCTTCATTATGCAGGTTTCGAAATGCCAAAACTTTACGTTGGATCATGGAGCGAATGGAGCCGAAGAGACAAAGCAATTGCGACCGAGGCTTAATTGGACACAGCAGTAAAACCAAAGAAATAAAACCGTACCTTTCATTAAAAATAAAACACATATGACTTCGAAAATTACTTACTTGGGCGATTTCAAAATAATCTCTGTTCATGAGAAATCCGGGCATGAAATTGTAAGTTGTGCGCCGCGCCGTGAAGGTGGTACTTCCGAATATTTTTCGCCATCTGATCTTTTTGGGATTTCTTTTGGGCAAAGTATGCTGATGGCAATTGCGGTTTTAGGTGAATCAAGAGGAATTGATATTACAGGTGCTGTTTGTGACCTGAAAAAATCTACACATCCGAACCCTAAAAGAATTGGTACTATTTTCTGCATCCTTCATTTTCCGAAAAACTATACGGCTGAAGAAAAAGAATTTATTGAAAAAACCGCCCTGAACTGTCCAGTTGCACTTTCTATACATCCGGACATTCAGACCACTGTTATTTTTGAATATGCAAAATAAAAAAACGCTGAAAATTTCAGCGTTTTTTATTCTTTCTTAGAACATTCCGAGTTCAAATCGGGCTTCTTCACTCATCATGTCTTTATTCCAGCTTGGCTCAAAGGTAAGCTCCAGATCAACTTCTTTTACGCCTTCAACACCTTCCACTTTTTCGCGTACTTCAGCGGGCAGACTCTCGGCAACTGGACAGTTGGGCGTAGTTAAAGTCATTATTACTTTCACGCTGCCTTCATCAGAAATCTGCACGTCATAAACTAATCCAAGTTCGTAAATATCTACCGGTATTTCAGGGTCGTAAACGGTTTTCAGGGCTTTTATAATGTTTTCGCCAATATCGGCTATCTGATCATCTGTATACTTCATGCTGCTCGCTTCGCTCTTTGGCTGCTGTTAATTTTCGTTTCTTTTCAGTAAATCTTCCTGTCTCATCCGGCGGAAAATATTGGCCAAAGTTAAGACATCTTTTTCACAATATTGAACAATTCTAAATAAGTCTTTGTCTATATAATAAATGGATGCGACCATTGATCCGTCGATATCGTCCTTTGGCGTTGGGATTTTGAAGACATGTGCAAGAAGTTCCAGAGAAACAAAAGAGCGGTAATCGCCAAACTTCCAGAGTTCCATAGTATCAATATGGGGAATTTCCCACGGTTTTTTTCCGAACATCTGAAAAGGTAATGGTGGCTGCATTCCGTTGATTAAAAATCTGCGAGCAATCCAGGGAAAATCAAACTCCTTTCCGTTATGGGCACACAGAATAACATCCCGAAGCCGCGGCGAATTAAATATTTCCCCAAATTCCGTCAGCAGTTTTGCTTCATCATCGCCGGAAAAACTGGTGATTTTCAATGTATTATTCTTATCAACCATTCCGACAGAAATACAGATAATTTTTCCAAATTCTGAAAGAATTCCACCTCGCTCCGGATAAAATTCTGCTGCGCTGATCTCTTCTTTTCTCTGAGAAGCCGTTTTCTTTTCCCAAAGTTTCTGTTCGGATTCGTCCATTTCGTCCCAATGGGAATATTGCGGTACGGTCTCAATATCAAGAAAGAGAATTTTTTCGATAGGAATATTCTGAATCATGCCAATAATAATTAAGGTTAATTCAGACTAATGTATGAATAAATTTTTTTTGAAGTTTAATCAGCCAACAGAAAGCCCGTTGTTTACAGGCAGTGATGGCGCCAATAAAGTTACATCCCCATTTTCCCCGTAAACGCCCATAATAAGGCATTCACTGAAAAAATTAGCAATCTGTTTTTTCGGAAAATTGACAACGGCAAGAATCTGTTTTCCCACCAGTTCTTCTGTGGTGTAAAGTGCTGTAATTTGTGCGGATGATTTTCTGATTCCCAAAGGTCCGAAATCGACTTCAAGTTTGTAGGCAGGATTTCTTAAGCCGGGAAATTCTTCAGCTTTTATAATTGTTCCCGTTCGTATATCAATCTTCTGCAAGTCGTCCCACGTAATTTCCGGTTTTATCTTCATTCAGGATAAATTATTTATGAGTTCTCCAATTTCGGATTTCTGCTCTGCATACTTTTTCTGAAGTTCAGATTCCTCACCCATTCTCCGATAATATTCCAATGCTTTGTTTCCGAAAAACTTCAGATAATAACTGTTGAGCTGCGGAATACTGGGGAAAACTTTATGAAAAAGCATTTCGTAATACGCCTGAAATTCGCGCTCGTTTTTATCCTCTATCACGTTTCCGGGAGCTTTTTGCCGAACGTGCAGCATTTCGTGTGCGACCATATTCAGAACCAAATCCAGTTCAAAATCAAACAAATTTCTGGGAATCATCACTTTCTGTTTTCCACCAAGTTTCCCTTCGGCGGTTAACAAAAGTGAAGTTGTAGAAAGTTCATTACGAAATCCAAAACCTTCAAAATTATCATGCTCCAGATCAAAATTCCGGATGAGAAATTCGGCAGCATCGAGAATTTGGTCATTCTCTTTGTAAGCATGAAGGTGGTTTGAAATATTTTCTAAATTCATATTAATCCGAATTTAGCAGAATTTCCGGTTTAGAAAGTAATGCGGTAACTTCCGGTTGAAGAGGTGTTGGCTTTTTCTGCTTTAACATACCTTTTCACCCAATCCACAGTTGTTGAAACTGCACACGGATCAGAAAGTCCACCTGAACGTCTTGCCGAAACTACATTTCCGGCTTTATCTACAGTGTAAGAAATTGTAATAGTACCGCTTGCTGAACAGCTGTGCGCCGGTTGTGCGCCGCCACGTCCCATTGTTCCCGGGATGAAGCCAATGAGTTTTCTGTCGACGCCAATTCTGCTGTCGCCATTTCCCTGTCCGCCTAAAGGATCTCCTGCATTTCCGGTGGTTCCTGCGGCTCCCTGTGTTCCGGAATTGGTTCCTCTTCCTCGAATAAGATTTCCAATGGCCTGATTTCCTCTTCCGTCACCAGCTCCGGTAGCAGCATTGGAATTAGTTGCTTTAGTTGCGCTTTTTTTGGCTGGAGCAGGTTTAGATGCGGCTGTCGCCTTTGGTTTTGTAACTTTTTCAGCTTTTGCTGCTGTAACTTTGGTATTACTTCCGGTTATGACTTTTTGAGGAGTTGTTTTTTTCTCCGGTTGTGGCTGTACTACCGGAGTTTCCACGACCTGTTGTACCGGATCTGCAACCGTTGTTTCGCTTGCAGAAGCTAAACTTCCTTCCTGATTGGCTGGTTCCTCAAACTCTGCACCATTCTGATTATCACCAAAATTTATGAGCATCATGGTAACTTCTTCAGGTTTCTCGGTAATTTTAGTGAACTGATAAAAGTAAATTCCCAAAAAAACCAAAAGCGAAATAAGAAAAGTAATCAGTGCGCTTTTCCTTCTGTCTTTAGCTTCGGTATGATTAAGAGTGTAACTCATTATTCCTGCTGAACTGTTGCAATAGCCAAGTTATATTTATGGGTTTCTGCAATTTCCATCACAAAGACCACATCTTTATGTTTTGTATTTTCGTCTGCTCTGATGGTGAACGCCGGCTTTTCTTGCCCTTTCAGTTCATTCACTAGATAATTTTCCAACTGTTCTTTTGCAATTTCTTTATCGTTTACAAAATACTTGCCGTCTTCCTGAATGGTAACCGTTGCAGGATCCTGCGCACTTGGAGTTTGTGCATCTGCCGACGGAAGTTTCACATCAATTGCACTTTGACTGATGGCTGAACTTGTAATCATAAAAAAGATGAGCAGCAGGAAAATAATGTCCGACATGGAAGCCATGCTGAACTCTGCATTTACCCGGTTTCGGCGTTTAAGTTCCATGTTACAAAGGTTTATTTAAAGTGTCCAGAAATTCATTCACATGAGTTTGAATTTTCAGAACAAGACGGTCTACATTGGTAACCAAAAGGTTATATAAAAAATACGCCGGAATTCCCACAAAAAGTCCAACAGCAGTTGTTGCCATCGCCGTATAAATTCCGGAAGCCAAAAGTTTCGGACTCACAGCGCCGGTAACATTCGATATTTCAAAGAAAGCCATAATCATCCCGATTACCGTCCCCAGGAAACCAAGCATTGGAGCCGCTCCCGAAGCAGAAGCCAAAATATTGAGGTTTTTCTCCAATTTGGAAACCTCCAACTGTCCCTGATTCTGCATCGCATTAGAAATGTCGGAAATCGGACGGCCAATTCTCGTAAGTCCCTTCTCAATCATCCTTGCTTCCGGCGAATCGGTGCTCTTGCAATAATCTATCGCAGACTGAATTTTCCCTTCCTGAACGAAATCCTTAATGTTTTCCAAAAAGTTCGG
>JAEWZO010000024.1 GCA_023458415.1 Bacteroidota bacterium | reverse complement strand
ATTCTGCACAGCATCATGAGGAAGCTGAACGCAAAATGCACATCGGGAAAGAAATGGCGCGATACGCTAAAATGATAGATTACAATGTAAATCCCAATACGTTGAATTACGATTTGCGTTACCAACGTCTCGAGCTGGATCTGGATCCCAATGAACAATATGTGAGCGGTACCGTAACTTCGCATTTCATTCCGAACGCAAACATCAGCAGCATTTATTTTGACTTGACCGATAACCTGACTGTTTCTACTGTAACCTACCATGGAAACAGCGTTCCGTTCACGCAGCTTTCTACCAAAGAAGTTAAAATTGATTTTCCTGCAGCGGTTGCTCAAAATCAGCTGGATTCTCTTTCAATCACGTATTCCGGTTATCCGAATGGAGGAGATGCATTTGCCGCAACATGGCACAGCAACGGACCTGTTTTAGCAACACTTTCAGAACCGTACGGTGCACAGGAATGGTTTCCGACGAAACAAAGTCTGAATGACAAAATTGAAAAACTTGATATCAAAATCACGACACCATCTCAGTACAGCACAGCGTCCAATGGTGTATTAATTTCAGAAACTGCGCTGCCAAATAACCGCAAAATGGCGTTCTGGCAAACCAATTATCCAATTCCGGCTTATCTAATCGCCCTTGGAATTAGTAATTACACCATACTTAATGAGACCATGGGAAATCCGCCGTTTCCTTATGTTAATTATCTTTTTCCTAACGCCGCCAATAATAGTGGAGTTCTCAGTAATCTGAACTGGACAAAATCTGCGATGAATCTTTTCGAGGAACATTTTGGACCATATCCGTACAGAGATGAAAAATACGGACACATGCAGTTTACTTGGGGCGGTGGTATGGAACATGCGACAATGTCTTCAATGGGCGGTTTCGGACAGAGCTTAATTGCTCACGAACTTGCACACCAATGGTTCGGTGATAAAGTAACTTGTGGTGCATGGAACGATATCTGGCTAAATGAAGGTTTCGCGACTTTTGGTGAACACTTAGTGTACGAAAAACTGATTATGACTCCTGCTCAGTTTCAGAATTATTTGCAGGAAGAAATTAATTACATTACAAGTTCTGCAGGAGGTTCAACCTATGTTCCCGATAGTTATCTGGGTTCTGTTTGGGGTATTTTTGACGGCCGCTTAAGTTATTCCAAAGGTGGTTACATTGTGCGTATGATTAAAACTGTGTTGGGTGATGAAGCTTTTTATCAGGCTTTGAAAGATTATCATAACCGCCCGAATCTGGCTTATGGTTATGCGAAAACTGAGGATCTTGCTGAATCTCTACAGCTTTCAACTGGAAAAGATTTCACTGAATTTTTTAACGACTGGGTATACGGACAAGGTTATCCATCATACCAAATCCGCTGGAATCAGACTGCAGATCAGAATCTGATTATCAGAGTTGGTCAAACACAAAGCCATTCTTCAGTAAGTTTTTATGAAATGCCGCTTCCAATTAAAGTAAACGGAACCGGTGGACAGGTCGCTTATCTAACGCTGGATCATACTTCACACAACCAAAATTTTGTGAATCAGATTAACTTTCCGATTCAAAATATTCAGTTCAATTATGAAAGACAGATTCTTACCCGAAATTCTACAGTAACGAAAGATACTTCACTTCTTGCCGTAGATAACGCGGTTAAAGATCAGGTTAAACTTTATCCTAATCCTGTGAAAGATTTTATTTCGCTTTCAGGTATTGACGGAAACCAGGATTTTGAGATTTATGGAATAGACGGTAAACTTCTGCGAAAAGGAGAATATCAGAAAGGAAAAACAATAGATGTAAAAACCCTCATCAACGGGAATTACATTCTTAAAATAAACGGCATCCAATTAAAATTCATTAAACAATAAACCAGAAAAGCTCTCAGAAATGGGGGCTTTTTTTGTAAATTAGCGCTTCTTAAAAATTTTCAATAATGATTTCCGCAAAATACTTAGAAAACTTACAGAACGAGTTACAAAACATCAAAAACGACGGACTTTTTAAAACTGAAAGAATTATTACTTCGCAGCAGTCCGCTGAAATTGAAGCCAACGGAAAGAAACTTCTGAATTTCTGTGCAAACAATTACCTGGGATTATCCAACAATCCTGAAGTGATGAAAGCTTCGCAGGATGCCATTGAAAGTCATGGTTACGGGATGTCTTCGGTTCGTTTCATCTGCGGGACTCAGGATATTCACAAAGAGCTTGAAGCAAAAATTTCACAGTTTATAGGCTTGGAAGATACGATTCTCTACGCAGCCT
Organism: Bacteroidota bacterium; assembly: GCA_023458415.1. Classification (GTDB taxonomy): domain Bacteria; phylum Bacteroidota; class Bacteroidia; order Flavobacteriales; family Weeksellaceae; genus JAEWZO01. Next base: position 54,280 of record JAEWZO010000024.1, on the reverse strand, counting down.
GTTTCGACGCGAACGGAGGTGTTTTCGAACCGCTTTTTACCGATGAAGATGCAATTATTTCTGATGAATTGAACCACGCTTCAATTATCGACGGAGTTCGTCTTTGTAAAGCTGCACGTTATCGCTACAAAAATAATGATATGGCTGATCTGGAAACCCAATTGAAAGCCGCTTCAGAAAAAAATCACCGTTTTAAAATTATTGTGACCGACGGAGTCTTTTCCATGGACGGAATTGTTGCCGACCTAAAAGGCGTTTGCGATCTGGCTGAAAAATATGACGCATTGGTAATGGTGGATGATTCGCACGCAACCGGATTTATCGGAAAAACCGGACGCGGAACGCATGAAGCCAACGAAGTTATGGGTAGAGTAGACATCATCACATCAACCTTAGGAAAAGCTTTGGGTGGTGCATTAGGTGGCTTTACTTCGGGTAAGAAAGAAATCATTGATATGTTGAGACAGCGTTCAAGACCATATCTTTTCTCCAATTCACTGGCGCCGGGAATTGTTGGAGCTGCGCTGAAAGTTTTGGACATGATTTCTGAAGATACCTCACTTCGTGACCGTGTAATGGAAAATGCAGATTATTTCCGCACAGAAATGAAAGCCAAAGGTTTTGATATTCCGGATGGTGATGCAGCCATTGTTCCGGTGATGCTTTATGATGCACCTCTGTCACAAAAAATGGCCGAAAGATTAATGGATGAAGGTATTTACGTAATCGGTTTCTTTTATCCGGTGGTTCCGAAAGGAAAAGCCAGAATCCGCGTACAGCTTTCCGCCGCGCATACAAGAGAACAGCTTGATAAAGCCATCGCAGCGTTTGAAAAAGTAGGAAAGGAACTTGGAGTAATTTAATTTTAAGATTTCGAAATGAAAAAAGTATTCGTCATATTTTTGGCATTGCTTTCTGTCATGGTATTTTCTCAGAAGAAAGATACTGTAATTATTGACCAGGACGACGAAATAAAAATTGCAGCGTTGCCGTATTATAACTTTGGTAAAGGTGTGGGTATGACTTCGCCGGACAGCCTTTTCCAGATGAATATCCGTTTCAGGATGCAGAACCGACTTGAAATTCTGAATGATGACGACGAAACTTCTTATGAAGCGATGATCCGAAGACTTCGTTTAAGATTCGACGGTTATGTAGGAAGTCCGAAATTTCTTTATGCCATTCAGCTTTCGTTTGCGCCAAAAGACGTTGGTCCGCTGGAAGATGATGGCGATTTAAACGTTATTCGTGATGCGATGATTTTCTACGTTCCGAACAAAAACTGGAACTTCGGTTTCGGACAAACCAAACTTCCCGGAAACAGACAACGTGTGAATTCTTCGGGAGCACTTCAGTTAACCGACCGTTCCATCAATAACGCCAACTTTAATATCGACAGGGATTTCGGTCTTCAGGCTTACTATTTAAATAATCACAGTCCGAACAATTTTGGTTTCAATATCAAAACAGCAATTTCATCGGGAGAAGGCCGTAACTGGACCAGAACGAAAGATGACGGATTGGCTTTCACCGGAAGAGTAGAACTTTTTCCACTTGGATCTTTCAAAAAAGGCGGTGAATATTTCGAGGGAGATATTATGAGGGAACCAACGCCGAAACTGTATTTGGGTTCAACGTATCATTTCAACCAAAATGCACGCAGAACTTCCGGACAACAGGGACAAATTTTATATCAGGACAAAGATATTTCTTCGTTTTTTGCAGATGCTTTGGTAAAGTATAACGGATGGGCTTTTATGACTTCGTACATGAACAGAAACACACCGAACGATTCGCCCGTTGCGATTAATGTAGAAGATCCTTCACTGTTTAATTATGTGTATACAGGAAGCGGTTTTGATGCGCAGATGAGTTACGTATTTCCTAAAAATTGGGAAGTTATAGGAAGATATTCCAAGTTGAAACCACACGATGAGGTGTACCAATTTACACCGCTGCAGAATCAATATTCTGTTGGACTTACGAAATATATTTGGGAACACGCTTTTAAAGCGCAACTTGAAGTGACCAAAAACGATTTCAAATATTTCGACGGCCAAACCAAAGACAATTGGTATTTGCGATTACAAATTGAAATGGGAATTTAATAAAAAAGCCTTCCGAATTTGGAGGGCTTTTTAATTAGTCGGTAAGGTCGAGCAGCGTTTTATTTTCCAGAATTTTTAGCGATGCGTCCCGAACTTCAATCAACACATCATGAAGTCCACAATGATTTTCGTTGCAGTCGTCACATTTTTCATAAAAGTTTAAGCTCACGCAAGGAAGCATGGCAATTGGTCCGTTAACCAAACGTATAATTTTTGCCAACGTAATTTCCTGCGGATCTTTTGCGAGAAAATAACCACCACCCTTTCCTTTTTTGCTGTCGAGAATTTCAGCATTTTTTAGCTGCAGAAGTATGTTTTCCAAAAATTTTATCGGAATTTTTTTGTGTTCTGCAATGTCCGAAATCAGCACAGGTCCGCTGCTGTATCTCTCAACAAGGAAGGAAAGTGCTTTGAAAGCGTATTGTGATTTTTTGGAAAGCATACACAAAAGTAAAAATTTTAATTGTCTATTTTTGCCGCTATATGTTCAGTAAAAACGAAGCACATCAGTTAAAGAAAGAATTTTGGACGGCTTTCGGAAAATCGTTTCCGAGAAAATGGATTCTGTACGATACGAAAATCCGCGATTTTTCCTTTAAATTTTATGTGGATAACAAAAAAGCAGAAGTTTCTCTGGACATCGAAATGAAGGACGAGATTTTCCGGAATGCATACTATGAAAAAATATGGTCGCTGGAAGGTTTGCTTGAAGATGAAATTGGTCCGGTGAAAAAAGACGAACATTTTCAGCTGGAGAACGGGAAAATTATTTCACGCTATTGGGTGACGAAAGAAGGCGTTTCGCTTTACAATAAAAATTCTTGGCAGGAAATTTTTGAATTCTTTGTTTCTAAAATGACCGGTTTTGAAAACTTCTTTTATGAGTACGAAGATTTCATTAAGGACATTTAAACCGATTTCAAACCAAGACTAAATTAACTGAACTTTCTTCTTCTAAACCAATAGAAAACACCGGCCAACGCTGCAATAATTCCGACCGGAAGCAAAAGATTAATCCATTGCCACTGGCTTCGTTCTTCATCAATTCGTTGTCTGTCCAAAAGTCTGGCTTCAATATTTCGGTTGCGAAGCTCCATTAAATTGGCATCATCCAACAGGAAATCTAAAGCATTTTTCAGGAACTGTTCGTTTCCGTAACGTTGCTGAGTAAGAAAATCCTCACCCAACGGAAGCGGTTGACCTTTAATCAGCTGGTTTCTTCCCACATCGCCGTCCGCAATGACAATCATTTTATTTTCGGGACTTTGCGCCTGAAATCCGGGGAAAGTATTCTTTTCACTTCGTTGTGCATAAGCAGAAGTGAATTTTCCTTCAAGACTCACCGCAAAAATTTTGGGTGAAGAAGGTCGTTCAAATTCGCTTATGGAATCGGTGCGCACAATTTCGGCCAGTGCAACATAATTCGGTACCTGTTTTACACTCGTACGCTCGCTGGATTCAAACAGAACTTTCGTCTTGATACCTTTTCTTCCCAAAGTATCGATGGCAGTTGGAAATTCGAACTTTACCGGATTGATATTTTTTGTAATAGGATTATGGCTTTCTGCAATTCCCAACGGAAAATACGGCCAAAGAAAAGAACTGTACTGCGGATTTCCGGCAACCTCACCCGATACAATTCTGATGAGCGCTGATTTCTGCATATCCTTCACCAAACCGGAGTTGATGCGAAGTCCGTAATTAAAGAAAAAATCGGTCATGTTAATATCCATCGGATACGCCATGATTTTTTTCGACTGAAAAAGCGTGTCCATTTCAGCGTTTACTGCATCAATCATCCACAGCGTTTTCCCGCCGTTCATAATGTATTGGTCCAGAATAACTTTTTCATTATTGGTGAACGCCTTTCTTGGCTTAGCAATAACCAGAGCGTGCATTTGGCGAAGCTGCGGAATATCTTCAACGGTAAGTTCTTCCTGATTTTTCGGGATTACCGGACCTGCGTTGTAGTTTTCAAGCACCATATCCATGAAACCCTGAAAACTTTCCGGACTCAGTTCATCCTGATTAACCAGAATACCTACATTCTTTCTCTCTTCCGAAATAATTCCCTTAATGTTGGAAATGAAATTGTATTCCAGATTTTCCATGGATTTATTCAGCTGTTCGGAAGCATCAATACCGCTTTGGTTCACGATGAGTGGGAGAGAAGTTCCGTAACCATCGTATTTCAGTGCAGCGTAAGGAAACATTACGATTTCCGAAATTTTTCCGTCTTTCATATCCGGAAGAATAGAAGGCTGCATTCCCATCGCCGCTAAAGTATCCTGCGGCATTTTGGTTTTGATGGGATCGATGAATTTGAAATCAACTTTGGAATTTACTTTTCTGAATTCTTCCAGAAGAAACTTTGTTTCACTTTGCAGTTGGCGAAAACTAGCAGGAAAATCACCATCCAGATAAACTTCCACCATTAAAGGTTTCTGAACCGATTTCAGAGTTTTTACCGTAGCATCGGAAAGTGTGTATCTTTTTTCCTGAGTAAGATCAATACGGGAAGAAAAAATACCAAAAGCTCCGAGCAAAAGAACTGCGGCAATAATTATATATAGATAGTTGTTTTTAACAGGTTTCATCAAAAAAATTACTTTTTCTTTTCAACAGAAATTTTAGCGAGGAAAAGTGCGAGGAAAATTACCAGTAGGAAGTAAAAAACATCTCGACTGTCGATTAAACCTCTTGTGAAGGCAATAAAATGCTTATAAAATCCAAGGTTTTGCAGCACATAATCTGCAGCGCCCAAAAGCTTGTAGCTGGCTAACTGTTCAATCCCGAAATAGAGAAAAAAACACATGAAAAGTCCGAGAAGATAGGCCATGATTTGGTTCTGCGACAGCGACGAAGCCAAAACTCCAACCGCCGAAAAGGCCCCAATCAAAAGGATTAAACCGAAGTAACTTCCTATCGAAGCTCCCAAATCAATATTTCCTACCGGTACGCCCAAAAAGTAAACTGTATAGAGGTAAACCAACGAAGGAATGAGACAAAGAAAACCAACCACCCAAACCGAAAAGAATTTTCCGGTAACAATTTCCCACGTTTTCAGCGGTTGCGAGAAAAGCCAGAAAAGCGTCCCGGACTGCTGTTCTTCTGCAAAAGTTTTCATGGAAATTGCCGGAATAATAAACATCAGTAACCACGGCGCCAACACAAAGTAACTCTGCAAAGTGGCAGTACCTATTTCAAAAATATTGGAATCATTATCAAAGAAAAACAGAAAAAGCGTACCGATAACGCTGAAAGCTGCAATAATTATCCATGCGCTCCAGTTGCCAAAGTAGCTCCAAAGTTCTTTTTTAAGTATTGCAATCATTTTTTATTCTGTTTGTTCACCAGTTTTACGGTAAGCATAATTACCACCACCAAAACGAAAAATCCTGTAATTAATTGCCACCAATATTCAACAACGGTTGCTTTTAGAATTGCTGTAAAAACAACTAAGAACAGCAGGAAAGTTGCGATTTCATTCGCTTGCCGAAGTTTTATGTTGGCGGTAGGTATTTCGTTGCCGTTAAGATTTTTAATTTCAAGAACTTTTTTCCAACACCAGTAATGATAGGCAAAAAGACCAATCAGAAAAAAGAGTTTAATGTAAAACCATGAGAACGGATCGGTGGAAAGAAGCGGGAAATTCGGGTAATACACAAAAATCAGCCAAATGCCGCTTAGAAGCATAATCACAAAAGCCGGAACGGTAATAATATTCCACAATCGCCGAGCCATGAAGACATACTGTTCGCGCAGAATCTGTTTTTTAGGATCTGGAAAAGCATCGGTATCTTTATAATACACAAAAATCCGGACAAGATAAAAAATCCCTGCAAAATAACTCACCATAAAAATGATGTGAACGGCTTTCAGAATTAAGTAAAGCATGCTGATTTTAAAGCTGCAAATATACTACATCTGAAATTAGTTTTTCAAAGCTTTCAAGGATTTGGTAGGAAGTTGCTGTGTTAAAATGCAGTTTCTTTTTCAGAATTTCAAAAAAAAATCGTTCATTTGTAAACAACTATAATTAAAAAAAAGTAACATGAAAAGAGTTCTACAGCTTTGCTTCAGCTTGTTGTTTTTTGCTTTCGGATTCGCTAAAGATTTGAAACCGATTCCTCAGAAAGTAAAAAAAGCAAAAGAAGCCAACAAAAATTTTGTGAAGTACAGCCCGTTCACGGTTGATAATTCTGCTTCAAAAACAGCCAACTACGAAAAGGCAGCGAAAGATATTACTGTAATGCAGCTGAAAAGTGCTGAAATTGCCAAAATTGTAGCCGAAAGACCGGAAGCAATGGAAATGACTTTCCCTTTTGAAGGAAAAGACATGACGGTAGAGTTGGTGAAAAACGAAATTTTCACTCACGATTTTAAAGTAAATACTGATAAAGGTTATGTGACTTACAGCCCGGGAGTTTACTATCAAGGAATTGTAAAAGGTGACGACAAGTCTGTTGTGGCTTTCAGTTTCTTCGAAAATGATGTGATTGGAGTTGCTTCTGTACTTAATGTCGGGAACATTGTTTTGGGTAAAACTAAAGACAGTGAGGATTTTGTTTCTTACAGCGATGCTAAACTAACAGGAGAAAATCCTTTCGCATGTGGCGTAGATACACTTCCTGAAAATCAGAAGATTACTTCTTCATTCGATCCTAATGCAAAAACCAACGTTACCGAAAAAACAACCAACTGCGTAAGAATTTATTATGAAGTAGGTTTCGGACCATACACTCTAAATGGATCCAGCACTGAGAATACTACCAACTGGGCAACAGGAATGCACAACAATGTTCAGACGCTTTATGCGAACGATAACATTACGGTTGCAATGAGCGAAATCTTCATCTGGACAACAACCGATCCTTACAGCGGTAACCCAAGCCAAATTCTGAACCAGTTCAGAAATACAAGAACCAGCTTTAATGGTGATGTTGCGTCACTTTTGAGAAATCCTGCCACTACGAGTATAGCATTCGTTAATGCACTTTGTTCAAACTACGCATACAACTATAACGGTGTGAATCTTTCTTACCAGCAAGTTCCTACTTATTCCTGGAATATTGAGGCGATGACTCACGAAATTGGTCATAACCTTGCTTCTCCGCACACGCATGCTTGTTTCTGGAACGGAGACAACACTGCGATTGACGGTTGTGGACCTGCTTCAGGAAACAGTGAGGGTTGTAATGCACCACTTCCTACCAACGGAGGTACGATTATGAGCTACTGCCACCTTGTTTCAAGCGTGGGTATTAATTTCGCCCATGGATTCGGTGAGCAGCCGGCAACTTTGATTAGAAATACCATTGAATCTAAAGGTTGTCTTGGAATGGACTGTGTAACTTCTTGTGCTATCACAATTCAAGGAGCCAACGTTACTGATGTAACACAGAATTCGGCAACAGTGACGATTACAGATAATCAAGGAACTGAATGGAAATACCGACTGTCAACTTACGACGGAACTGTACTTTCAAGCGGAACAACTACAGATAAAGTTTTCCAGGTTACAGGTCTGGAGCCGGGCAAATATTATAAAGTAGATTTGGGAACTTCATGTTCAGGACCGGAAGCATTCCAGAGAACAGTTCAGATTCTTACAGATGCAGACTGGTGTTCAGGAGTAGTGTTCACAGATACAGGTGGTGAAGATGGCAATTATTCTGATCGTGAGGTAATTCTGAAAACTTTCTATCCTGCAAATCCAAATCAGAAACTTAAAATGACGTTCACTCAGTTTGATACTGAAGCAGGATACGATTTCATGACAATTTATGACGGTCCAAGTACTGCAGCTCCAAGATTGGCGACTAACCTTAGTGGTAATACAATTCCTGGTCCTTTCGAAGCAACGAATGCTTCAGGTGCAATTACGGTAAGATTTGTATCAGATCAGGCAGAAGTTGCCGGTGGATGGGTTGCTACTTTCGAATGTATTACTCTTGGAGTAAGCGAGAATGCACTAAGCAACAGCATCGATGTTTCTCCAAACCCAACAAAAGGTAATTTTGTAATTACTTCCAAGGAGAAAGTTGTTTCCTACGAGGTGTTCGATGTGGCTGGTAAACTTGTAAAACAGGCTTCTAAACTTAATGCAAGCGTAGAAGGTGTTAATCTTTCAGGATATCCTGCAGGAACTTACATGGTGAAAATTAAAACTGCTACAGGTACAGTAACTAAAAAGGTTATTAAACTGTAAGAAGATTTATGATTATAAGAAAGCCGGCTAAAAGCTAGTCATGGTCGGAAGATTTTTCTTCCGACTTTTTTGTTTTTTTTGTTGTGAAGATGATATTTTTTAACAGGTTGATTATCAATTATTTAACTTGTTTATTTGAATTTAATTTCGTATCTTTATAGCTGATAATCAATTAATTATGTCAGTTTTTAAAGACCACAAAATCTCCCTCAAGCAAGTTTTGGAGTTTATTCCCGAAGCGCTTTTAACCCATCTTTCTGCAACCACGAAAGTGGACTATTACAGCAAGGTGCTTCATGGCAAGAAAATGTTCTACCTTTTGCTTTTCTGTATCTTCGAGAATGAAAAATTAAGCCAAAGAACCTTAGAAGACACCTTTAACAGCAGTGGTTTCAAAGCCTTGTTTGGTTTGGGTGAAGAGGAAAAAGTACGCAGAAGTTCTATCTCTGAAAGGCTTTCCAAAATCGATTCCAATTATTTTAAAGAAATTTACGAGCAGATGTACGGAAGGTTTTCTGAACTTTATTCGAAGACCGAAATCGAAAAGTACAACCTAATCAGGGTTGACAGCACCATTGTTGCCGATGCCTGCGCCAAACTCAAAGAAGGAATCGACCAGAAAAGTGGGAAGAAACTGGTGAAATTCAGTTTTTCATTTGATGGAATTTTGCCTTCAGGTGTCGAAGTCTTTACTGGACAAAAATATTCGTCAGAGGAAGCCGCACTTCCCGAAGCTATTCTGAAACAAGTAAAAAAAGAAGAACATCACGAGAATATTTACGTGATAGACAGGGGTTTGCAATCCACAAGAGTGATGAAAGATTTTGATGAAAAATCGGTAAAATTCATTATCCGAAGTAAAGAAAACCGCAAATTTGAAGAAATAGAATCTTTTCTTGATGGAAAAAAATCTCAAAAATGGGATGACTGGGAAGTGATGAAAGACAGCAAAGTAAAGCTTTACACTGGAAAACCAGTTTTGAATAAACGTGGGAATATTCATCATCGTGAAGAAAAAGTAGAAACTGATTTTCGATTGGTGGTAATCCGTAACGAAAAAACAAAGAAAGAGTTTTGGTTTTTAACCAACGAGTTTGAACTCAGCAGCAAGGAAATTGCTGACTATTACCGCAAACGCTGGGATATTGAAGTCTTCTTCAGATTCCTAAAGCAGGAACTCAATCTGAGCCATTTGGTCTCGCTCAACAAAAACGGCATCGAAGTGATGGTATACATGACGATGATTGCCTCAATGCTCTTGCTGATTTACAAAAAAGCCAACGCTTTAGGCTACAAAACCGCAAAAAGGCGCATTGCCATGGAACTTCGCGATATGATTACCGAAATACTTATCATTTTTGCAGGCGGAGACCCCGGAAAGGTATTCAAAACTTAGTCATAAAAAATGGCCGGAATTTCTTCCGACCATGACTACTTTTTTAAGTCTCTTTTTTTTATGATGTAAATCATAATTTTTCGATTCGTCTTTAGATCAGTTGGCATTAATTTTAAAGATTACATAACATGAAAAAACTGGTTCTTAAATACCATTTCTGGGTGATGGGAATTGTAACTTTACTAATTAACTCCTGCTCTACTACACAAAAAACTGTAAAAGAGAAAGGCGCTACAAAAATCTACAATCTGAAATACGGCGAACACAAAAAAAATGTGATGGACGTTTTCCTTCCTGAAGATTTTTCACAGCAGACGCCCGTGGTTATGCTTATTCACGGTGGCGCCTGGAAAGTTGGAAGAAAGGAGCATCTCAGAAAAATTCAGGACAAACTGTTTAGTGAGAATATTCCTACGGTGAATATCGGATATCGATTGGTAAAGAAGGAAACAACATACAAACAGCAGTTGGAAGATATTGCCAAAGCTATCGATAAAACAAAGACTGAAGCAATCCACTGGAACATCAATCCCGAAAATTTAATTCTACTGGGTGAAAGTGCCGGCGGACATTTGGCTTTGCTGTATGGTTATAAAAATCCAAACGAAATCAGCAAACTTATTTCACTAAGCGGACCTACAGATTTTTACTCTGAAGAATATCTCAATTCGAATTACTCAAAATATACTTCACCTACATTTTAGGACGTTGTAGGTGTAAAGTTTAACCGAAAAGAATTGTCTGATGAATTTCGCGAAGCAAGCCCAATTGCTCATATTTCCAACGTTCCCACTTTGATATTTCAAGGAGATAAAGACCTTTTGGTAAACAAAAATCAAGGATTAAAGTTGGATTCACTTCTCACAGAAAAAGAAGTTCCACACCGGTTAATTTTCATGGAAAATACAGGTCATGTACCAAGGTTTTTCAACAAAAAAAAGCGTGACAGCATTATTTATCCTGAAATAATCAACTGGATCAAGAACTGAAATTAATTTCTTTCTTTATGCTTTCCGAAAACAATTTTGAGAATTACAGGAAGCGTTGTAACGATAACTAAAACAAGAATGATCGAACCCAAGTGCGCTTTTAAATCAATCCCGAATTCAACCAGAAAAAGTTTATCCAAATAGTGTCCGGCAAAGACCAGTGAAAAAGACCATAACAAACCGCCAATCACATTATCCAGGAAAAAACGGCCTTTGTCCATTTTCACAATTCCGGCAACAATCGGTACAAACGTCCTCACAATCGGAAGAAAACGTGCCAGAATAATCGCTAAACTTCCGTGTTTCTCAAAGAAATCATGCGCCTGATAAAGGTATTTTTTCTTAAACAGTAAACTGTCTTCTCTTTTGTAAAGGCTTGCTCCGGTTTTGTAACCAAACCAGTATCCAACTTCATTTCCGATGATGGCCGCAATGGCAATAGAAAGAGCAAGTAAAGAAGTATTAAGAAAATCGCTTCCGGTGGATCCGAAAGTTTCTGTAATCATTTCATTGGCGTAAATCCCCGAAATAAATAGCAAACTGTCGCCCGGAAGAAAAAAACCAACGAAAAGACCGGTTTCCGCAAAAATTATAAACAAAACCAGCCAATAACCACCTAGTTTTATATAAAATTCAGGATTTATTAGATCTTTCCAGCTTTCGTAATGCTCCATAAATAACAGTTTCCCTACAAAAATAATTTAAATCTCTTCTTTCTGAAAATTATTAGGAATATTTAACAATAAATATTTCTGCTCGCAAAACAAGCAATCTTAACCGCAGGAAAAATCCGTATTTTTGCAGCATGATAAACGCTGATCAGTTTAAAGACATACAGTCCCGAATCGGGGATCTTTATAAATATCTTCAGATCGAAAAAAAGAAAATCGAGATTTCCAACGATGATGAAAAAACCGCTGCGCCGGAATTTTGGGATAATCCGAAAGAAGCTGAGACTTTTCTGAAGCAGCTTCGTTCCAAGAAAAAATGGGTGGAAGATTATGAGGAAATCAACACGCAGTTTGAAGATCTGCAGGTTTTGGCTGAATTTGCCAAGGAAGACGCCGATTCTGAAAAAGAACTGGATGAACAGTTTCCTGTGTTGGTGGAAAAAGTTGAAGACCTCGAATTCAAAAATATGCTGTCCAGCGAAGGTGATGAACTTTCTGCGGTTCTGCAGATTACAGCCGGAGCGGGCGGAACTGAAAGCTGCGACTGGGCTTCAATGCTGATGAGAATGTACACGATGTGGGCAGAAAAACAGGGCTATAAAATCCGTGAATTAAACTTTCAGGAAGGCGATGTTGCCGGTGTGAAGACAGTAACTTTGGAAATCGATGGTGAATATGCTTTCGGTTATCTGAAAGGCGAAAACGGCGTTCACCGTTTGGTCAGGATTTCTCCGTTCGATTCCAATGCGAAGCGTCACACGAGTTTCGTGTCGGTTTATGTGTATCCGCTTGTGGATGACACCATTGAAATAAACATCAATCCGGCCGATATTTCATTTGAAACCATGCGTTCTTCAGGAGCCGGTGGTCAGAACGTAAACAAAGTAGAAACCGCAGTTCGACTTCGCCACGCTCCTACGGGAATAATTATTGAAAACTCCGAATCGCGTTCTCAGCTGCAGAACAAGGAAAAAGCGATGCAGTTGCTGCGTTCCAGACTTTATGAAATTGAGTTGGAAGAAAGAATGAAAGCGAGAAACGAAATCGAGGCCAACAAAATGAAAATTGAATGGGGTAGCCAAATCCGCAATTACGTGATGCATCCTTACAAATTGGTGAAAGATGTGAGAAGCGGTCACGAAACTTCCGATGTTGATGCCGTAATGAACGGTGAATTGACTCCATTTCTCAAAGCATTTTTGATGGCGGACGGAACTGCAGTTTCAGAAGACGATTTAGAATTTTAGAAAAACGACATCATGAATATTGATCTTTCAGGTAAAAAAGCGTTAGTTGGTGCAGCTTCTGACGGAATTGGAAAAGCGATTACTGAGCAGTTGGCTAAATCCGGAGCAAGTGTGGTGATTGTGGCGAGAAATGAAGAAAAACTTCAGAAAGTCTGTTCAGGTTTGGATACTTCGAAAGGTCAGAAACACAGTTTTCTGGTAGTTGATTATTCTGATTTAGATAACGCAAAAAAAGTATATGAAAAATTCTTTGCCGAGAATTCAGTTGATATTTTAGTGAATAACACGAACGGACCAAAACCCGGAAACGCCCTTTCCAAAACGACGGATGATTATCAGCAGGCGTTTGAACTTCTTTTTCAGCATACCGTTTTTCTTACGCAACTGGCTTTACCGGAAATGCAGAAAAATCAATTCGGAAGAATTATTAATGTTGCGTCAAAATATGTAAAACAGCCGTCTGATTATCTGGTTTTGAGTAATACGATGCGCATCGCAATGACGAGCTGGATGAAGTCACTTTCGAAAATGGTAGCCAAAGACAATGTTACGGTGAACACGGTTCTGACGGGACTTTTCGATACCGAAAGAATGAAAAGTCTGTATATGAGTGACGCCGAAAAACTGAATATTACTCCCGCAAAAGCCAAAGAAAAAATGCTTTCTCAAACACCTATGAAGCGTGCGGGAAATCCTGAAGAATACGGTTTTCTGGCGACTTTCTTAGCATCAGATTTGTCGGGTTATTTAACGGGCGCAACGATTCCGTTGGATGGCGGCTATTCAGATTTTATTTAACCAAATCCGCAACGAGTTCTCCAATTTTCGGAGCTAAAGCCACACCCATTCCGGAGAGTCGCACGGCTGCAAACTGTCGGTAGGAAATTTGTTTTATTATTGGCGATTTCTCTTTTCCCATCGCCATAATGCCGCTCCACCGCATTTCAATTTTTGGATTTTGCCCCGGGAGAATCACCGTTTTCAGAAAATGTTCAAGATGATTCTGAAGAAAATCTGATGTAGAAAAATCGGTGGTCTTTTCACCTTCAAAATCCTGATTTCTTCCACCGCCCAATAAAACTCGGTTTCCGAGATTACGCCAATAGTAAAAACCTTCATCATAATGGAAAGTCCCTTCAAATCTTAGGTTTGCAATAGGTTCTGTTAGCAGAATCTGTCCGCGAGCCGGAACAATATCTTCCTGCGGAAGCAAATTATCAGAAAATGCATTGGTACAGAAAACTACTTTTTCAGCGCTAATCGTTTCCGAATTCGAAATGAACACTTCTACTCCATTTTCTTTTTCTTCCACTTTGCTGATTTCAGTTCCGAACAGAAATTCTACGTTCAACTGATAACATTTTTCGAGCAGTTTTTGTAAAAGTTTTCCGGAATGCAGACTTCCTTCGCAGGGATTTTCAATGAGGAACTGAGAATTTCCGAAACCAAATTCCTTTAATTTATCTTGATTAAGCTGATACGTTTTTTCAAGTCCTGTAATGGGTTCCAGTTTTCGGTTGACTTCATCTATATGCTGCAAAGCATGGTCATCATTCAGAATTTCATAACCGCCGCAAAGATTAAAATCAATTTCTTGCGAGCTGAAATAATTCTGAATTTTTCGCAACCCACTGAAACGCATTTGAACCAAATCCAAAGTTTTTTCCCATCCCAGAGTTTCAGAATCGGAAATGATTTCATTTAAACTTCCAAAGCAAGCAAATCCGGCATTTCGTGTGGAAGCTCCCAATGGAACCCGATTTTTTTCAACGACCAAAACTGACTTTTCGGGAAATTTCTCCTTAATTGAAATGGCGCTCCACAAACCGGTAAAACCGCCACCAACAATGATAATATCGCGATGATGGTAAAAGGTTTCGAGTTCCCAAATACTTGGATTCATATTACTTCGTTTTTAAACCACAGAGTAAACACGGAGAAATTCGAGTTTCACGAAATTTAAATGAACTAAAAAATTCCTTTAACTCTGTATAAAGCTCTTTCAACTCTGTGCTCCATTCTCCTCATTATCATGCTGAAAGCCAATAGTACGGCGTGGTTTTTCCACAACCTGATAAGTTTTCAACTCATTTCTAAGCGCTTCGATGCGGCGTGAGAAAACATCATAATCATTCGCGGAAACCTCCAAAATAAACTGCTGTACGGAGTTCAAATACTCATCCGTAAGTTTGCTCGCGGCTTCAATAAAACTGTTCTCAAGAATATTTTTATCAATTCTAAAGTTTGGTGTTTTCACTTTCAGAAATTGGTTGCGCAGGCGTTTTTTAATGCTTTGCGTAAAATCAATCACCATGGTGTTGCTGAACAGTTTCATGCGCGACGAAATTTCCTGCCAATAAGGTTTATGATCTGCATCGTTAAATTCAAGAATTTTCATCAGAACCGCATCTTTTTCCAGGTCTTTCGTGAGGTATCTCAAAATCATCTGCGAACGCTCATCTCGGTTGGGTGGAAAAACGGGAATTTTCACATCAAATCTTCCGGGTGCAAACACTTCACTGTCCATTCCTTTCAGGTTATCTGCGGCAACAATCATCAGTAAATCCTCATTCACAAAGCGGTGAATACTATGTAAAATAATTTCTTTCGTTTCCTCGTTCTGCGAAAATTGGTTGGTTTTTTCCGAACGTTCTCTTGCAATTTCGTCGAAACTTTCAAGAAAAAGAAGCACCTTATCTTCCTTCATCATTGCTGTTAGAAAATCGTTGAAATCCGTTTTCTGACCGTTGATAAACGAAGTTCCGAGATATGAATTTTTCACTTCCTTGAACTCATAATCTATAATCTCTGCAATTTTGCGAGCCCAGAAAATTTTGCCGCTTCCTTTTGGTCCGTACAGAATAATTCCCGCCGGTTTGTAAATACCCCAATCTGTCGCCTGCTGCTCATCAATAAAGGGATTAAGCATTTCCGTAATGTAGAAATACAAATCGCGGTAACCAATAAAATCCCGCTGAGCTAACGGAGTTTTGTTCCCGAAATAATCATAAACGAAATTATAGTTTCCGCCCAATTCATGGTCGATTCCGTAACTGGAAATTGAAGATTTGTACATTCCGTTTTCGAAAAGATTTGGTTTCTGCTTTTTGATCACCTCCTCTACTTTTTCTACGGGCTGATTAATTTCGGTGGCAATTTGTTCGGATGTTTTAGCCTGTACAAGGTCGTTTTCGTAGGAAAGTAAAAACTTTTTGTTTTCGCGGGCAAATTTTAGGAAGTCTTCCTTTACTTCCATGTTCGGGTAAAGACATTCGGAAAGTTCGAGGTCGAAATCTTCGATAAACTGTTTAATGCTGTATGTGGAAACGCCCAATTCGAGGGCAAGTTCTGTAATTTTCATTGTTGGTTTTTTGAAAATGTTCTTAAAGGTATGAATTTCATGCAAAAATTCTGCATTTTGTTATTCTTACAGTTTGTAATTGCGAGGAACGACCGAAGGGAGTGACGTGGCAATCTCAATGAAATACTAAGCGATAATTTTTAAAGGTATTTTCTGGTGATTGGGATTGCTTGGTCGTTCGTTCCTCACTTCTCGCAATGACAGAATGTGTACAAATGCGGGATTGTAACTAGCCCTGATTGCAGCGACATCCTTTTTGTGAGGAGGAACGACGAGCAAAAAGATACAGCGGAAAGCAGGTTCCCGGCTCCTAATTCATTACAAAATAAATTGTGCTTCCACACTACAGAACGTTACGTTCTGAATGACAAATTGCCGTTATTTTTCCACTAAAATTCATTAAATTTGCACCTTATGAAAAGCCTCCAGCAACTTGCCTGAAGCTTAAAGCCAATAAAATATGACTTCACAACAGATACGCCAGCAGTTTTTAGATTTTTTCAAGAGCAAGCAACACCTGATCGTGCCATCGGCGCCGATTGTACTGAAAGATGACCCTACTTTGATGTTCTCGAACTCGGGAATGACGCAGTTCAAGGATTATTTCCTGGGTTACAAAGAGCCGAAATCGCCGCGTATTGCCGATACGCAAAAGTGTCTGCGCGTTTCCGGAAAGCATAACGACCTGGACGATGTGGGCCGCGATACGTATCACCACACGATGTTTGAGATGCTTGGAAACTGGTCTTTCGGCGATTATTTTAAGAAAGATGCGATTGCGTGGGCGTGGGAACTGCTGACTGAAGTGTACGGAATTCCGAAGGAAAACCTGTATGTGACCATTTTTGAGGGCGATGCTTCCGAAAATCTGGAGCGCGACCAGGATGCATACAATTTCTGGAAAGAGCATATTGCAGAAGACCGCATCATCAACGGAAACAAGAAGGACAACTTCTGGGAAATGGGCGACAGCGGGCCTTGTGGGCCGTGCTCGGAAATTCACGTGGATTTGCGCTCTGACGAAGAAAAAGCAAAAGTTTCCGGACTTGATCTGGTGAATAACGACCATCCAAAAGTGGTGGAAATCTGGAACCTGGTATTTATGGAGTTCAACCGTAAAGCGGACGGCACACTGGAGAAACTTCCAGCGCAGCACGTGGATACGGGAATGGGCTTCGAGCGTCTGTGTATGGCGCTTCAGGGAAAATCTTCCAACTACGATACCGATGTTTTCACGCCGCTGATTGCAAAAGTGGAAGAACTTTCCGGCAAAAAATATGAAGGAATTTTAGAAAACGAAAAAGATATTGCGATTCGCGTTGTCGTGGATCATATCCGTGCGGTTTCATTTGCGATAGCCGACGGACAGCTGCCTTCCAACGGTGGCGCAGGATATGTCATCAGAAGGATTTTGAGAAGAGCGATTTCCTATTCCTACAGATTTTTGGGGATGAAAGAGCCGTTCCTTTACCAGTTGGTTGACGTTCTGAAAAACCAGATGGGTGAATTCTTCCCGGAAATGGTGAAGCAGAGCCATTTGGTAACCGAGGTTATCAAGGAAGAAGAACAGTCGTTCCTGAGAACCATTGAAACCGGTTTGGTTCGTCTGGACAATATCATCAACGAAACCATTAAGAAAGGTGAAAAAACGCTTCCGGGCGAGCAGGTTTTTGAACTGTACGACACCTTTGGTTTCCCGGCGGATTTGTCGAGAATCATTGCAGAAGAAAAGCAATTGACTGTGGATGAAAAAGGTTTCGAAGCCGAAATGGAAAAACAGAAAATGCGTTCCAAAAAAGATTCGGCTGCGAAAGTTTACGACTGGGTTGTATTGGAAGAAAAGCCTGAATCTTTCGTGGGTTACGACCAGATTTCGTCTGAAACCTACATCACGAGATACAGAAAAGTTGAAAATAAAGACGGGGAATTTTACCAGATTGTATTGAATAAAACGCCTTTCTATCCGGAAAGTGGTGGACAGATTGGCGACAAAGGAATTCTGATTCCGAGTTATGCGGAACATTTTGATATTTCGAAACCGGAAATGTACAATGTTAAGGACAATCCGGAAGTGATCGAAGTTCTGGACACCAAAAAGGAAAACAACCTGATTATTTCATTGATAAAAGATTTACCGAAAGACGCGGGAGCAGTTTTCTACGCAAAAGTAGATGCGAAAAACCGCAGAAATACGCAGGCCAATCACTCGGTGACGCACTTGCTGCACGAAGCATTGCGCGATGTTCTGGGAACGCACGTGGAGCAGAAAGGTTCTTATGTTGGTCCGGAATACCTGCGTTTCGACTTCTCTCATTTTTCCAAAATGAATGAGGATGAACTGAAGTTGGTTGAGGAAAAAGTCAACACGAAAATCAAGGAAAATATTGCGCTTGAAGAATTCCGCGATCTGCCGATTGCAGAAGCAACTGAAAAAGGCGCGATGATGCTTTTCGGTGAAAAGTACGGCGACAAAGTGAGAATGATTCAGTTTGGTTCATCGAAGGAACTTTGTGGCGGAACGCACGTGAAATCTACCGGAGAGATCGGTCATTTCAAGATCACTTCTGAAGGTTCAACAGCTGCGGGAATCCGTAGAATTGAAGCAATTTCCGGTGATAAATCTGCAGAATATTTCAAAGCTTTGGAAACGCAGCTTTCAGAACTTTCACAATTACTGAAATCAAAAGATCTGGCAAAATCTGTTGAGAAATTGATCGCAGAAAATGCCACGCTGAAATCTGAAGTAGAATCTTTGAAAAAAGAAAAAGCACAGGGCGAAACCGCGAACTGGAAAAATGATTTCGTTGAAAGCGGCGACAAAAAACTGCTGGTGAAAAAGGTTTCAATGGATGCCGGAAGCGTGAAGGATATCGTGTTCCAACTGAAAAAGGAAATCCCGAATTCTGTTACCATCATCATCTCCGATGCAGGAGAAAAGCCAATGATTACCGTGGGAGTTTCTGCAGATCTGGAAGCAAAATACCACGCCGGAAACATCGTGAAAGAACTTGCAAAAGAAATCCAGGGCGGCGGCGGTGGAAATCCGGGCTTTGCGACCGCTGGTGGAAAAAACCTTGCGGGGATTGATGCGGCAGTGGAGAAAGCCTTGAAACTATAGTAACTTCCCGCAGATTACGCAGATATTCGGAGATTCAGAATTTGAGAAAATATGTGCGAAGAAAATAAATTTTCAAAGTTATCGGACGAGGAAGTGCAAAAGGAATTTGACACAGTAAAGAAACAGTTATAGCCTTCAACAATTATTCTTTTCCTGCTTTTTGCTTGGGGAATTTATGCCGGAGGGCAAGGCAAAATGGGATTTTTATTATTGATTCTATTTATGTTCGGATGCATAACCTGTTTGAAGTATATTGAGAATTTTGGTAAAGTGAAGAAGGAAATGAAAACGAGAAATCTGCTGAAATAATAAGAGTAACTGCCATCATTGCGGAGCAGAAATCACCGGAAAATTCTGTCCAAACTGCGCTCATCCTACAACGCTGAAGCGCATTGATGCTCATTACATCAAACACGAAATAGAGCATCTACTGCACTTTGAAAAAGGATTTTTCTACACGGTAAAAGAGCTTGCTTTACGACCGGGAAAAACTATTCGCAAATTTCTTTTCGAAGACCGGAAACGTCTGGTAAAGCCGGTCATATTCATCATCGTTACTTCCTTGATCTATTCGCTCATTAATAATTTTTTCCACGTGGAAGATCAATATGTGCAATTCGATTCAGGAAAATATGATACGATGGGAAAAATGCTGAAATGGGTGCAGGACCATTACGGTTACGGCAATATTCTGATGTCTCTTTTAATTGCATTTTTTCTTAAAATAATGTTCAGAAAACAGCAGTACAATTTTTATGAAATCATCGTTTTATTGTGTTACCTGCTCGGCGTTGGGATGCTAATTTTTTCGGTAAGCATTTTTATTGAGGGCATCATACAGCAAAAAATCAGTGCTTTTCTTGGAATGGCCGCGATGATTTACATTGTTTGGGGAATAGGAAAATTTTACAATCCGCTAAAAATCAGCAGCTATGTCAAGGCAACGTTCGCCTATCTATTGGGCGCAGGCTCAATGTATCTAATAATAGTAATAACCGCAATACTGATAGATAAATTATTTTTGAATTAAAAGTACACGACACGAATCTTTTTCTTAACGGAAAACGTAATACAATAAAAAAATCCCGCTTTCGCGGGATTTTTTATTTTTCTTTAAGTTCTACGGTATACGGAAGTTTTTCCAGTCTCATTTCCAGTTTGCGGATATCACCTTCTAAATCGATAATCCGACTGTTGCTGCGATCCAAATTGCGATTGGCTGATTCTGTCTGCTTCAGAATTTTTGCAGTTTTCTTTGCATCATTTGCCGTACTTTCCGCATCGGAAGATTCAAAATCGTTGGTGCTTCGGTTGGATTTTCTGTTCAGACTCTCCACATTATCACTAATTTTTGCATTGCTCTGCTTTTCTTTTTCCAGATCAATTCTTTTATTCATCAAATCGGTGCTTAGTTTCAGTACTTCCGATTGTTTTTTCATTACATCGATATCCTGTTCCTGTGCGTTTACATTTAAAGAAAACACTGCAAAACCTAGGGTTAGCGCAGTTGTGAGAAAGTATTTTTTCATCAGATCAAATATTTATTTAATTCAAAATTAATTGAAAAACTGAAGCAAACAACTTTTTAACAGTAATATTTTGCTTAAACTGATAATTTTCAGTGTTTTAACTGAATCGTTCAATATTGTGTAACAGAATTTACCGTATTGTATAAAGATTAATGAAATTTTCGTTCTAATTTTACGCCGGAATCCTTTACTGCAGGAATTTTCCATCTACTGAGCTAATGAAAAAAATAATATATCTCTTTTGTCTTTTTTTGATTTCGACTTTTTCTGCACAGTCGGTCCTGAAAGTGATCACTACTGGCGACAGAATTCCGATACCGAATGCATCAGTTTCGTGCAAAGGAAAAATTCTGGGAACGACGAACAGCAACGGAGAAGTAAGATTTCGTACGTCCTGTAAAAAAGTAGATGTAAAAGCTGATGGATATTACGAAGACGAAGTGGTGGTAGACAAAGTGATGGAAATCGGACTTTCAAAAACCGATCCCAAAACGCAGAATATCGAAACCGTAATCATACAGGATAAAAGTGATCCGCGCGCTTTGGCCATTCTGAAAAAAGTGAATGAAAACTACCAGAACAATTCGCCGCAAAGTCTGGACTCCTACTCTTTCAAATCTTACGAAAAAATTTCTTTTGACCTTGATGAAGACAGCATCAGAAACTATAATCTGCAATTAAACAGGAAACTTGATTCGCTTCAAAACACGAAGCAAAATCCGCCGGTAACCGATGAAAAACTTAAAGATTCACTGGAAACTTTACAGGTGATGAAACTGATGGGTGAAAGCAAACTTTTCCTTTGGGAACGAGCGTCCGAATTCCTTTATTCCAAAGATTACGGTGAAAAAGTCAACATTCTGGATAACCGTGTTTCTGGCTTACAACAACCGGTTTATGAAATGATGACGTTGCGCTCTAACCGTACAAGAATGCCAAGGGAAATCCGTGAAGAAAACCGTTCACTATACCGATTTTTTTTAACCGATTCCCTCGAAATTGAAGGAAGAAAAAATTATGTCATTCGGTTTCGACAAGTGAATTATAGACAAAGAATTCAAAACAGAAAATATACAGGATATCTTTATGTAGATGCGGATACTTATGCACTGAAAAAAATTGAAAGCAACTCTCATGTACGGAGCGACGGTTCCGTTACAAGCATCTGGACACCGGTTGATAACAAATGGTTTCTTCAGAAAGAAAATCTGAAAATCCGCATGGGACAAATTTACTTGGATGAAAAAGCGGTGGAAGATCCGGTGACGGGAGAAAAAACCGAGAACAAAAACCGCAAAAAGTTTGGAAACTATGTATTTATGTCGGCTGATTATTTTGATTTCAAGTCAAACACTGCACAAAAGAAAAGTGATTTCAGCGGCTATACAATGGATGTCCAAAGTTCCGACGGATCGCTGCTCGATCAGTACAGAACTGTGCCGCTTACAGTTCGGGAAGAAAATACGTACAGCAAAATTGACAGCGTTGGAAAAAAATATGAACTCGATCAGAAACTCAGCTTGTTTACAGGCGCGATTCGTGGAAAAATACGTGCAGGAAAAATTGATTTCGATGTTCCACAATTCTTTAAATACAACAAATACGAAAAAGTTCGTCTCGGTGTTGGTATAAAACTGAATGAAAAATTTCACCGCTATATTTCACCCGATGCGTATGTAGCGTATGGTTTTGGCGACAGCGCATGGAAATTTGGAGCAGGTGTAGATTTCCGCACCACGCTGAAGAAAAATTCGTTCTTCCGTGCAGAATATTACAATGATGTGGCTTCAGCAGGACGATTCAACGAAAATCTCTGGAATTTCCGGATGAAAATTATGAATTCCGGAATCGACCTGAACAACGAGCGATTTTATAAATTTTCAGGATTTAAAGTTGCTTACGAAACGGATTTAAACAACGCTCTAACCTTAAATATTTCTGCAAAACGAAATACGGAAGAAGCTAAGTTCGATTATGGTTTCCGGGATTTGGGTGCGCAATTTGAGAATTTCGCTACTCAGTTAACTCTGAAATATTCTCCGAATTCGAAAAATATTATGACGCCTGCAGGAAAATTCACCTATGAGCAGAATTTCCCCGAGTTTTACTTCAATTACGAACAGGCGTTGAAAACTTTCGGTGGCGATTTCGATTACAGCCGTTTTGATTTTCTGGTACAGCACGTGATGAAATCTAAAATTGGCGTTACGGGAATCCGCGGTTACAGCGGAATTGTTCTTGGTGAAACACCGATTTGGCATCATTTCGCGATGAACGGTTTAGGAAAAAGCAACAGCAAATTCAACTTCAATTTTACTTCGTATCTTGGTTTTGCCACGATGGAAGGCGGAAAATATTACAACGATAAATTCGTGGGATTTTACCTTACACACCGCATTCCGTGGTATTTCCGGACTTTTGGAAAAACAACTTCAAGCATCGATGTTCTGTATAAGGGAATTATCGGCGACATGAAAAATCCTGAATTTCATCACTTTGGGTTTCAGAAGCTCGACCGCCTTTATCAGGAAGCCGGTCTGGAAATCAATCATTTCCTCGGAACTCCGCTCAATCTGGGCTTCTTCTATCGTGTCGGGCACTACGCAACGCCAAATTTCAGAGAAAATTTTGCGGTTCAGCTGAAGTTTAATTTCCTGGGATTTTAAGTTTGGGGCGTTCCCTTTTCCGCACTTAGTACAACGCAAAAGGTCGCGCTTTCCGCTGTATCCTTTATTTGCGGCGGCTGCGCCGCCGCAAATAAAGGATGCCGCTGCAATCGCTAACGCAGCGGCAACAAAAAACACTATTTTTGCAAAAATATTCAGAAATGAAAACCATTCAGATCAGCACTAAACAATTCTTCGAACTTCTTAAAAGTCGCGACACCTCCATGTGGGAAATTTTCGCACAGATGATCGACGGCGAAGAAAAAGAAATTGTTTTTCTGGACGAAGAGGAAAAAGTTCTGTTCAGTTATGTGCTGCCTTCAAACCTGGAAAAACTTCAGGAAGACCAGAAAGTATTTGCCAAAGAATACGCCGAAAAAATTGCTCAAAATAATTAACGGAGTTCAGTCTGCATAAATTTGTCTAAAGTTTTTATTGCAGATGCCACATCGTGCACGCGCAGGATTTTTGCCCCTTTCTCCAAAACTTTCATATGGAGTTTCTGTGTTTCAGCATCAATCTCCAAGGGAGATTTTCCAAGAGGTTTATAAATAAAACTTTTTCGTGAAATCCCGATCAGCACAGGATATCTTCCCAAACCGATGAATTCGGTTTCATCCAAAAGCTGATGTTGGTTTTCCACCGTTTTTCCAAATCCGAAACCGGGATCCAGAATAATATCCTTCACTCCCAATTCTGTGAGTTCAGCTGTTTTTTCAGAAAGGAATCGGTTCACCGAAACTGTGATATTTTCGTAACTGATTTTTTCGTGCATATTTTCATACGTAGGATTAACATGCATTAAAATATAAGGCAAACCTACATCAGCAACAGTACTGAACATTTTGGAATCGTATTGACCGGCAGAAATATCGTTGATGATATCCATTCCTTGATCCGTTGCAAATCTCACCGTTTCCGACCAGAAAGTATCCACAGAAATCAGAATTTCAGGAAATTCTTTCTTTAGGAGAGAAATAATTCTTCCGAGTCTCTTCTGCTCTTCCGAACTTTGCAAATACTCTGAATTGGGACGTGTTGATTGTGGACCAATATCTATAATCTCGGCTCCTTCAGCAACCATTTTTTCGGCATGCAGTAATGCATTTTTCTCCGAATTGAACTTACCACCATCCGAAAAAGAATCGGGTGTTAAATTCAAAATGCCCATAATTTTCGGGACCGAAAGATCGACCAGTTTACCGTTGCAGTTCAGGCTGAAAAAAGCTGATTTCATCACACAAAAATAGCAAATCTCTATCGTATTCGACGTGTTTGGCTTCTGAGCTTTAGCCCAAATTTGTTTATCTTTGAATCATTAAGAAAAAAGTATGACAAGGACTTCCGTACAGTTTGAAGAAGTGATTGCCAAATGCCGCAATCTCTTTACAAAAAAGTTTGGGGATTATGGCGCTTCGTTTCGTGTTTTGCGCAGTTCGTCGCTCACCGATCAAATATTTATTAAGGTAAAAAGTCTCCGGAATTTTCAGACCACCGGAATTTCCAAAGTGGGCGAAAGCCAGGAAGAAAACTTTATCGCTATTGTAAATTATGCGGTGATTGGGCTTATCCAACTGGAAAAAGGATTTAGTGATAATTTCGATGCGAACGGTGACGAAATACTTTCACTGTACGATAAATTCACCGCCGAAGCGAAACAACTGATGGAAATGAAAAATCACGACTACGGCGAAGCTTGGCGCGAAATGAGAATTTCATCGATAACCGATTTAATTTTCCAAAAGGTTTTGCGTACGAAACAGATTGAAGATAACGCAGGAATAACGCAGGTTTCCGAAGGAATTGACGCCAATTATTTCGATATGCTGAACTATGCGGTTTTCAGTCTGATTAAACTTTCTGAGGAAAAACTCGACTTTGAACCCAAACTTCTGTAACATGCTGAAGGAAATTTTACGATTTGTTACTGCGATTGTCTTTATCGCCTCCGGTTTTGTAAAAGCGGCTGATGCTGTAGGTTTTTCTTTCAAACTTGAAGAATATTTTTCACCTGCAGTTTTCAATATGCCTTTTTTAGAAAAGCTGGCTTTGCCAATTGCCGTAATCGTTGTTGCACTGGAGCTTGTTCTTGGCTTGATGCTTTTGCTGAAAATACGTCTGAAATTTGCCATCGGTGCTTTAGTTGCACTTTGCGTTTTCTTTGGATTCCTGACTTTTTATTCGGCGTATTTCAATGTAGTTACTGATTGTGGCTGTTTTGGTGACGCCATTAAATTTACACCCTGGGAAAGTTTCTGGAAAGATATTATTTTGCTTGTCGCACTGATTATTCTTTGGTTTCTGTACAAAAATGTTCGCAGAAAGAATCGCCATTGGGAAAAAACTTCATCAACAATTTTCGCAATTACGAGTTTGATTTTTGCCGGAATTATTGTGTATGGAATTGTTCAGGAGCCGATGATTGATTTCCGCGATTATAAAGTTGGAACCGACATGAATGCAGAAATGGACAAAATTGCCATGCAACCGTCGGAATACAAAACCTACTATTCACTTAAAAATAAAAATACAGGCGAAATTCTGGAAATAGATCAGGACAATTACGTTGAAAAACGAGAATATTGGGAACCGGGTTCGCCGTGGGAAATTCAACAGGATAAAACCACCAGCAAAATGGTGAAGCAGGGCTACACTTCAGAACTCATTAAATTCAGCATCAACGAAACCAACGGAAATAATATAACTCAAAAAATATTAGATGCTCCAAAAGCAGTTATCGTTTTCAGCTACGCTCCGGACAAAGCCAACACAGAAATCCTTGCAGAAACTGAACTGAAAGCCTCACAAATAAAAGACACACTTGTAGTAGGAGTATCGACCAAACCAGGAACTTTCAGTAAAATTACTGATGCCACGATGGACGGAACCGCCATAAAAACAATTGCAAGAAGTAACCCTTTTGTGCTAACTTTACAGAACGGGAAAATAACCGGAAAAGTTCCGGGAAAAAATTTCGCTAATTAATTCTTAAATTATAAACAATGCAAAAATCAAATAAATCCATTGCAGGTTATCATCTTCTGATGATTCTTTCGGCGGTTGACAACAAATTTGAACCGGAAGAAGGAATGAAAATTCAGGAATATCTTGCAGAAGAATTTCCTTTCCGAATGAATCTCGACAATGAACTGGATGTAATCGCAAGCCTAAATCCGGAAGACTGGAAAGACCATTTTGAGTTTCATGCAAGATGTTTTATGGAAGATTCTACTGAAGCAGAACGTAAGAATTTTACAGAATTTGCCAAGTCGCTCATCAAAGCTGATGACGACGTAAGTGAAGACGAACACCGCTTCTACACACTTTTGAAAAATATGTGGCATAACCAATAATTACATCACATGAAGAAAGCTTTTTCTATCTCAATTCTTTCATTAGCAACTATGATGAATGCACAGCAATGGCCGGATCTAAAACCGCCGGTAGCCGAAAAACAGCAGCACATCCGCACCATTCACGGTGATTCTGTAAACGATCCTTATTACTGGATGAACGATTACTTTAAGAAAGGTAAAGATTCCACAAAAGTAATTGAGTATCTCACTGCGGAAAACAATTACTGGGAAGCGATGATGAAAGATACCGAGCCGCTTCGTGATAAACTTTACGAAGAAATGAAAGCGCGGATTAAGGAGAAAGACGAAAGTGTTCCTGTCTTCAAAAACGGTTATTATTACTACACCAGAACCGAAACCGGACAGCAATATTACAAATACGCCAGAAAAAAAGGCAATCTGGATGCTCCTGAAGAAATCCTTCTCGACATCGACGAAATGGCTAAAGGAAAAGCATATTATGCAGCTTCGGGATTTGCCGTAAGTCCGGACAACAATCAGCTTATTTTTGGTGTGGATGATGTTTCTCGCCGACAGTACAAACTTTTCCATAAAGATTTAAAAACTGGAAAAGTAACCGACCTTAACATCAATAACACAACAGGAAGAGCAACTTGGGCAAACGATAATAAGACCATTTTCTACACCCAAAATAATCCTGAAACACTTCTTACTGAAAAAATTGTGCGTCACGTCATCGGGACCGATTCATCGAAGGATGTTGTAGTTTACCACGAAAAAGATAACACCAATTATATTGGACAGAGCAAATCGAAAAACGAAAAATACATTTTCATTGGATCGAGCTCCACAACTTCATCGGAGATTTGGTATATCTCCGCAGATCAGCCAACTTCCGACTTCAAAGTTTTTCAGCCAAGGATGAAAGATGTTCTTTACAGTGTAACTCCGCTTGAAGACAAATTTCTGATCAGAACCAACAAAGATGCCCTGAATTTCAAAGTGATGGAAACTCCTTTGAATAAAACCAAAGCAGAAAACTGGAAAGATTTTATTGCGCACAGAAAAGATGTTTTGGTTGAAGACATAGATGAGTTCAAGAATTATTTGGTGTTTACTGAAAGACAGAACGGTCTTACTCAAATGGTAATTCTCGACAGAAAAACCGGTAAAAAAGAATTTCTGAAGTTTGATGAAGCAGCGTACTACACAACTCCTTCCGGAAATCCGGAATACAATACAGATAATTTCCGGTTTGTGTACACTTCTATGATTACACCAGGAACACAGTACGAGCAAAACCTTACCACAGGGAAAAGAACTGTGCTGAAAGTTCAGGAAGTTTTAGGCGGCTACAATAAGAACAATTACGAAACAAAAAGACTTTTTGCAACAGCAAAAGACGGAACAAAAATTCCGCTTTCTGTAGTGTATAAGAAGGGAATGGTTCAGAATGGTAAAAATCCGCTTCTACTCTACGGTTACGGTTCCTACGGAAATTCGATGAATGCTACTTTCGGAACTACAAGACAAAGTCTACTGGACAGAGGTTTTATCTATGTGATTGCACACATCCGCGGTGGAGAAGAAATGGGAAGACATTGGTATGAGGACGGAAAAATGATGAAAAAAATCAATACGTTTACCGATTTTATTGATGCCGGAAAATTCTTAATCGATCAAAAATATACTTCACCTGAACATCTTTACGCACAAGGTGGTTCGGCCGGTGGATTATTGATGGGAGCAGTTACCAATATGGCTCCGGATATGTGGAACGGAATTATTTCTCAGGTTCCTTTCGTAGATGTTGTGAATACTATGTTGGACGAAACCATTCCGCTTACCACCAACGAATACGATGAATGGGGAAATCCTAACAACAAAGAGGCATATTTCTACATGAAATCCTATTCCCCTTACGAAAATATAGAACGCAAAAACTATCCGAACATACTTCTGACAACAGGTCTGCACGATTCTCAGGTTCAGTATTTCGAGCCCGCAAAATATGCAGCAAAAATCCGCGATTATAAGACTGACAATAATGTAGTCCTGATGAAAACGGATATGTCGTACGGACATGGAGGCGCATCTGGAAGATTCGATTATCTGAAAGACGTCGCACTTGTGTATGCTTTTATGTTCAAACTGGAAGGAATAACTAAATAATGATAAAAATGAGAAGAAAAATTGTCGCAGGAAACTGGAAAATGAACAAAAATGTAATAGATGCACAGCAGTTGATGTTTCAGATTCTGCAGTACAGAAAAAACAATCCGGTAAACTGTGAAGTTTGGATTGCACCACCGTCTCTTTATCTGATGATGGCGAAAGATCTTTTTGAAAACAACGAAGTGGGAGTTTTTTCACAAGATATGAGCGAGCACGAAAGCGGCGCTTACACCGGAGAAATTTCTGCAGATATGTTGGAATCTATCGACGCAACCGGAGCAATCATCGGACATTCTGAAAGAAGACAGTATCACGGCGAAACCGATTCGCACTGCAACAGAAAAGTTAAACTGGCTTTGGACAAAGGTTTAATTCCTATTTACTGTAACGGCGAAACATTGGAACAGAGAAAAGCAGGACAGCATCTTGAGGTGGTGAAAAACCAAACAGAAGTGGCACTTTTCACTTTGTCTGCTGAAGAAATCAAAAAAGTTGTGATTGCTTATGAACCGGTTTGGGCGATTGGAACAGGTGAAACGGCAACTCCTGAACAGGCGCAGGAAATCCATGCACACATCAGAAGTTTAATTGCTGGAAAATACGGCCTGGAAGTTGCAGACAAAGTTTCCATTCTTTACGGAGGTTCTGTAAAACCGGATAATGCAAAAGAAATTTTCTCGCAACCTGATATCGACGGAGGTTTGATTGGAGGTGCAGCTTTGAAAGTGGAAGATTTCTCTAAAATCATCGAAGGTTTTAACGCATAGAAAACGTACACAATTAATAAAAAAACGCGCTCAAATTGAGCGCGTTTTCTTTTGCTAATTTGTAGAGAATTAATCTTTCTTTCTTTCAAGAACTTCGTCTACCATTCCCATTTCTTTAGCTTCTGTCGAAGTCATCCAGTAATCTCTGTCCGAAGCTTTTTCAACCCATTCGTAAGTCTGTCCGGAATGTTCTGCAATAATTTCGTAAAGCTCTTTTTTCAGTTTCAGCATTTCACGAAGGTTAATTTCCATATCGCTTGCAACACCCTGTGCTCCACCACTCGGTTGGTGAATCATCACTCTGGAATGTTTCAGGGCTGATCTTTTTCCTTTTTCACCTGCAACCAAAAGAACTGCACCCATTGAAGCCGCCATACCTGTACAGATTGTAGCTACATCCGGCTTGATAATCTGCATCGTGTCATAAATTCCTAAACCTGCATAAACGCTTCCACCAGGAGAGTTAATGTAAATCTGAATGTCTTTCGATGGATCTGAACTTTCCAGAAAAAGCAACTGAGCGGTTACAATATTCGCTACCTGATCATCAATCCCTGTTCCGAGGAAGATAATTCTGTCCATCATCAGTCGCGAGAAAACGTCCATTTGAGCCACGTTCATGCGGCGCTCTTCCATAATATACGGCGTAAGGTTAGTTGGGTTAAAAGTTCCCATATATTGGTCTGTAACCAGACCGCTGTTTCCTAAATGCTTTACAGAGAAATCTCTGAATTCCTTTTTTATATCCATGTTATTTTTTGTTTTCTGTTTAATAATTATTTCATCTCAAACGCCGTTCCATCCTTCAAAGGCCGACAAACTGTCACAAAATACGGAAAAGTTTTTCATCCAACTCTTTTCTCAACTGATTCAGAGCAATTATTTTAGTATACACTGTTTCCGCAGAATCGCCACTCTCCAGTTCCTTTTTCATCTCGTTGATCATTTTCATAATGTATTCACGTTTGTGGCGGTAAATGACATCCTGAACAATTTTCGGAACCACCTCTTCTTCCTGACTGAAAAAAATCTGATGTTTCGACCAATCACTGGTTTCGTAAGGTTCAACAAAAGCATCAGCAACTTTGCCTGAGACATCTTCATCCAGCCAGCGCATGAAAAAATCTCCGGAACGTAATTCTTTTTCTGTAATTCCGGCTTTTATTTCGGAGATGATTTTTTCATTCAAAGGTGAAATAATTTCGCAGGCATCTTCATTCAAATGATCAATAATTTCCTCTATTACCGTAATTTCATAATCGATTCCTTCCTCGGTTTTACGGTTAACGATTCGGTCGCCGTATTTCAGCATCAGTTCTACCAGTTTTTCCTCAAGAACCAGAAGCGGATTTACGGTATCAAACTCTCTTGCAACAACTTCGAGCGTTGGAGTTGCCTGTTTCTTAACCGGTGCAACCGTCTGATTATTTTTTATCTGTTTCTGAACGTTCAACTCATTAAAAAGTGTCTGCTCTGAAATGCCAAATTTAGTGGCTACTTCTTTCAGATAAACCTCCTGCTTCAAAGCATTCTGCACAAATGCCACCGATTTAACAATATCACGGATTGCTTCAGCTTTTTTAATTGGATCACCACCCGCTTCTTTCAAAAGAATTTCAGCCTTGAAATCAATAAAATCATTCGCTTCAGTACTGATGAAATTTTCAACAAATTCCTGCGGATGTTTCCTTGAAAAAGAATCAGGATCGTCGCCTTCCGGGAAAAGAAGAACTCGAATATTCATACCCTGATTCAAAAGCAAATCAATACTCCGGAAACTAGCTTTTATTCCTGCAGCATCACCGTCAAAAAGTATGGTGACGTTCTCAGTCAAACGCTTTATCAGTTTTATCTGCTCTACAGTCAATGCCGTTCCGGAACTTGCAACCACATGTTCAATTCTTGCCTGATGTAAAGCAATAACGTCCATGTAACCTTCAACCAAAATACAGAGATCATTTCTGGAAATCGCCTGTTTGCTTTGGTTCAGCCCGTAAAGAACATTCGATTTGTGATAAATTTCGGTTTCAGGTGAATTGAGATATTTGGCAGTTTTGACATTGTTTTTCAGAATTCGGGCTCCAAATCCCAAAACTCTTCCTGAATAACTGTGAATTGGAAAAACTACACGTTCCCGAAAACGGTCGATTCCATTGGGTGAATTCTCAGGAAATATCGAAAGTCCGGATTTTTCGAGAATTTCTTTGGTATACCCTTTTTCCAGGGCATATTCTGTGAATGCATTTTTCTTTTCCGGAGAATATCCCAACTGAAATTTTCGGATGATATCGTCCTTCACATCACGTTCGCGAAAATAGCTGTAACCGATAGTTTTGCCTTCTTCCGTTTCTAAAAGCTGCTCCTGGAAAAAATTATTCGCCACTTCATGTATTTTAAACAGCAACTCTTTTTCCGTCTGCGCTTCTTTCTCGGCTTCGGTATATTCGCGGTGACTTTCCTCTACTTCAATTCCGTATTTTTTGGCTGCATGCCTCAAAGCTTCCGGATACGTGTAATTTTCAATTTCCATCAGAAAAGAAATCGCCGTTCCGCCTTTTCCCGAAGAAAAATCTTTCCAGATTTGCTTGCTTGGCGACACGATGAAACTTGGCGTTTTTTCGTCATGAAACGGACTTAAACCTTTAAGATTAGAGCCTGCTCTTTTCAGCTGTACATATTCACCGATAATTTCTTCAACACGAATGGTTGAGAAAATTTTGTCGATGGTCTGTTTGGAAATCATTCTGTAAAAATAGCAAATTTCAATCTGAAAAACGGGAAACTAAACGAATTGTAAACTTTAATTTCATTATTTTTGAAACACTGAATTTCGGCCATGAATAAAATAATTTTCTCCTTATTAATATTGAGTTCGGCATTAATTTCTGCACAGAAAAAATACGTCATGGTAATACACGGCGGGGCCGGAACCATCACCAAACAATCGATGACTGCTGAAAAAGAAACTCAATACAAAGCAAAACTCACCGAAGCTCTGCAGGCCGGTTTCAACGAAATAAAAAATGGAAAAACTTCTGTGGAAGCTGTTACTTCCGCTATTATGATTTTGGAAGATTCACCGTTGTTTAATGCAGGTAAAGGTGCTGTTTTCACCAATGAAGGAACGAACGAAATGGATGCTTCGATCATGTACGGGAAAGACAAATCTGCAGGAGCAGTTGCTGGCGTAAAAACGATTAAGAATCCCATCACTGCTGCAGTTGCGGTTATGCAGAAATCACCACATGTGATGCTTTCCGGAACCGGCGCTGAAAAATTTGCTGCGGAACAGAAACTTGATATTGTTCATCCCGATTATTTCAAAACTTATGACCGCTGGAAAGCTCTCCAAAAAGCCATTCAAAATGAAAAAGTTGAGAAGGATTTTTCATTTAATGCAGAAAATATCGATGAAAAGTTCGGAACCGTTGGAGCAGTCGCAATTGATCAAAACGGAAATATTGCCGCAGGAACTTCAACCGGTGGAATGACGAACAAAAAATATGGTCGTATTGGAGATTCGCCAATTATTGGAGCGGGAACATATGCCAATTCTCAAGTAGGAATTTCCGCAACAGGTTGGGGCGAATATTTCATCCGGTCCACTGCGGCAAGAACTGTTGCCGCAAAAATGGAATACCAAAACAAAGACATCAAAACTGCCTCGCAGGAAACCATCGACGAAATTGAAAATATGGGCGGCGACGGCGGACTAATCGCTCTCGATAAAGACGGAAATATTTCAATGCCTTTCAATACTGCGGGAATGTACCGGGGAGTAGTCACAGAAAAGGGCGAAATTGAAATTTATATTTACAAATAATGACTTTTACTTTAACAAATATTGAAGACTGGCAAAAAACAGTTGAAGAAATTTTGCCGCATCTTCACCACAATATCCTTTTGCTGCAGGGAAATCTAGGCGCTGGAAAAACGACGTTCACGCAGTTTTTGTTGAAGAACTTAGGAACCCAGGACGAAGTTTCCTCTCCTACTTATGCGATTGTCAACGAATATCACACACCAAAAGGTAACGTGTTCCATTTCGATTTATACCGTATGAAATCTCTGGACGAGGTTTTTGATATCGGTATGGATGAATATCTGGACAACAGTTTTCTGTGCATTATCGAATGGCCGGAAATTTATATGGACGAACTTCAGGACCTTCCGTACCACAAAATTTCGATTGAAAACGATGGTGAAACCAGAACGGTTATTTTCAGTTAAAAAAAATCTACCCAAAGCCAAATCATTGTATCTTTGCCTATTGTTTTAATTCAGAAAATTCATGAGCAGCCATATTTTCACGCCATTTTCCGAACAGGAACTGATGCCGAAAGAGGAAAAACTGGAAGTTGTAAAAAAAGGAAAACAGTTCAGTATTGGTATTCCGAAAGAGACCAGTCTTAACGAACGCAGAACCTGCATGACGCCGGATGCTGTACAGGTTTTGGTAGATCATGGCCACGAAATTATTTTAGAATCCGGAGCCGGAGAAGGTTCTTTCTTTACTGATCTGCAGTATTCTGAATCTGGTGCAAAAATAACAACTGATCCGAGGGAAGCTTTCGAGCAGGATTTAGTGCTGAAAATAAATCCTCCGACTGAGGAAGAGATTGAGTATTTGAAACCCAATTCTTATCTTGTTTCTGCACTTCAGATCAATCTTCAGGATCAGGATTATTTCAAAAAATTGGCAGAAAAGAAAGTAAACGCCATTGCGTTTGAATTTATTTACGATGAATACCAACAACTTTCATTGGTCCGTTTAATCGGAGAAATTGCAGGAAGCATTTCAATTCTTTACGCCTCGGAACTTCTGGCTCTTTCCAACGGTTTAATGTTGGGCGGAATTACAGGAGTACGACCAACTGAAGTTGTAATTATCGGTGCAGGAATTGTAGGTGAATTTGCTACAAAAGCCGCAATCGGACTGGGAGCAAGTGTAAAAGTTTTTGACAATTCTCTGTCCAAACTTCGCCGACTGCACACTTTGGTAGACAGCCGTGTTCCCACTTCCATTATTGATCCGAAAGAATTAAGAAAGAGTTTAAGACGTGCAGATGTGGTAATTGGTGCATTGCCGAGAATCAACCAGTCGCCGATTGTTACGGAAGAAATGGTAACGATGATGAAAAAAGGCAGCGTTATCATCGACATAACCATTGATAATGGAAAAGTTTTTGAAACCTCCGAACTTACCGATATGGAAAATCCGTATACCATAAAACATGGTGTAATTCATTGTGGACTTCCTAATCTTACTTCAAAAATGCCTCGGACTACGACAAAAGCAATTTCAAACTTTTTCCTCTCCTACCTTCTGAACTACGACGAAGAAGGCGGTTTCGAAAATATGCTCATCCGTAAAAACGAAATGAAACAGTCGCTGTATATGTATAAAGGCCGCCACACAAAAAAAATTATCTGCGATCGTTTTGGACTTACTTATCACGACATTAATCTTCTAATATTCTAGAAAAATCAGTTAATCAGCTGATTTCAAATTAAAAAATGCGAAAACTACGATTTTTTCTTATCGGTTTTATTCCGGGATTACTGCTTGTCTTCTTCATCCTGAACAAAAAAGGGGCAAGCTGCAGCGGTTACCTTCCCAATTCGCGGGTTATTGCAGAAACCTTAACCAAAGATTTCAGATATTCCGATAATTTCAAAGCGGAAATGGCTGCGAATAATGTGAGCGAAAAATTTCTTCGCGACAGTATCATTACGGAAGGAGAAATAAATTTCGATCAAAGTAAAGCCCAGGAAAAGCCGTGTCCGAAATATAAACTTTACTACCCGGAAAAAAATTCAAGATACTCGATTGAATTTACCAAGTGTGACGAAGGCGTTACTTTTGACAAACTGGTTAAAATAAAATAATTCAGTTAGATGAAATTGAATATTGCTGTAATTGGAGTCGGCCTTATTGGTGGATCTATCGCGCTGAAACTTCGCAGAAAAGGAGTTACCGGTAAAATTTACGGTGTAGATTTTTCTGAAAATCACCTTCAGCAGGCTTTACAACGAAAAATTATCGATGAAGCTGCAGACTTAGAAACTGCTGTAAAAAATTCGGATTTGATTGTAGTCGCCATTCCTGTAGATGCTGCAGTCAAAATCTTTCCTGAAATTCTGGACCTTATTGATAACCAGACAGTGATGGATGTAGGTTCTACCAAGGAAATGATAATAAAGTCTGTAAAAAAACATCCTAAACGAAACAGATTCGTGGCTTTTCACCCAATGTGGGGAACTGAAAACAGCGGACCCAATGCTGCATTGGTAGAAGCTTTCACCGGAAAAGCTGCAATAATTTGCGACAAAGAAAATTCTGCTGAAAACGCATTAAAGACAGTTGAAGAAGTCGCAAAAATGCTTGAAATGAATCTTTTATATATGTCTGCTGAAGACCATGATATTCACACGGCGTATATTTCTCACATTTCACACATTACATCTTACGCTTTGGCCAATACGGTTCTGGAAAAGGAACGAGAAGAAGATAAAATTTTTCAGCTGGCAAGTTCCGGGTTTTCTTCAACTGTACGCTTGGCAAAATCTCATCCTGAAATGTGGGTTCCTATTTTTAAGCAGAACAAAGAAAATGTTCTGGATGTCTTAAATGAACATATTTCACAGCTGAGAAAATTTAAATCAGCTCTGGAAAAGGAAAATTACGAACTGTTGGAAGACCTGATCAGAAATGCCAATCGAATTAGAGGCATTTTGAAATAAAAATTTGCCGGTAGTTTCGATGTCAATTAGCATTCAGCTACGTTCACAGCAATTGCAAGTCCGCCTTCTGAGGTTTCCTTAAATCTTTCGTTCATGCTTTGTGCGGTGTCCCACATCGATTCAATCACTTCATCCAACGTCACTCTCGCTTTAGACGGATCGCTTTCAATGGCGATATTTGCTGCAGTAATCGCTTTTATGGCTCCCATCGAATTTCTTTCAATACAAGGAATCTGCACCAATCCTGCGATTGGATCACAGGTTAATCCAAGATGATGTTCCATAGCAATTTCTGCTGCCATTAAAACCTGTTCCGGCGAGCCACCCATAATTTCAGTAAGAGCACCTGCTGCCATCGCCGATGACACACCCACTTCCGCTTGACATCCGCCCATTGCAGCAGAGATTGTAGCATTTTTCTTGAAAAGCGTTCCAATTTCTCCTGCCACCAAAATAAATCTTACAATATCGTCGTCTGAAGTAAAGTCAGTAAAAGCCTGTGCGTACATCAAAACTGCAGGAATCACTCCACTTGCGCCGTTTGTCGGAGCAGTAATAATTCTACCAAAACTTGCATTTTCTTCGTTTACAGCCAAAGCAAAACAGGAAATCCACTTGTTGATGGTAGAAAATGTTTCGGGAGCATCGACCACCAATTGAAACCATTCGTCCATATTCCGGAATTTCTTACCTTCGAGCAGACTGGAATTAATCTTCGGCGCACGTCGGGAAACATTTAGTCCACCCGGAAGAACGCCTTCTTTTAGTATACCTTTATAAATGCATTCTTTAATCTGCTGCCAAATATATAGCGCCTCATTTTCGGTTTCTTCGCGGCTGCGCCAAGATTCTTCGTTCAGAAAAATTAAGTCCGAAATTTTTTCGACATTTAGTTTATCCAGATATTTGAGTATATCTGCTCCGCTGTGACAAGGATACAACGTTCTGATACAACTTGTTTCCAGCGAATTTTCTTCCTTAGTTGCGATGAAGCCACCGCCAACAGAATAATAATCCTGAGTGATTTCTGAACCGTCTTGAAAAACAGCTTTAAAGATCATTCCGTTCGGATGAAAATCTAAAGATTTCTGTTTGTTCAGAATTAAGTGATGTCCATAAACGAAAGGAATTTCTTTTTCACCACCAAGATTCAGTTTCTGGGAAGACTTGATGGTTTCAACCTTTTCATCAATTAATGTCGTATCAATTTCTTTGAAATTCTCGCCGGAAAGTCCCAACATTCCAGCAATATCAGTTCCGTGACCGATTCCGGTTTTTGCCAGTGAACCGAAAAATTCAACAAAAACTTCAGTGACATCCTGAATATTTTTTTCCCATCGGATTTTTTCCAGGAAACTTTCGGCGGCATTCCACGGTCCCATTGTATGCGAACTCGAAGGTCCGATACCCAATTTTATAATTTCGAAAACTGAAATTGACTGCATTCTTTCTGATCAAATATGAAATTACAAAGCTAAGAGAAAATTTCCGTTAAAATCTCGGAAACTTCACGGGATTTTGTGGCCGGGAAAAGATGAGTTCCATTATGGATAACATAGTCGGGTTTAGAATATTTCACAGGAAAAACAATGTCTTTATCCGCA
Organism: Bacteroidota bacterium; assembly: GCA_023458415.1. Taxonomy (GTDB): domain Bacteria; phylum Bacteroidota; class Bacteroidia; order Flavobacteriales; family Weeksellaceae; genus JAEWZO01. The sequence goes on along the minus strand of JAEWZO010000024.1, from coordinate 16,377 downwards.
AGAATCTGAATGACATTCGGATTTTCCTTTGATTTCCAGCTTGAAATTTTTTCAATGCACCATTTTAGATAATATGGATCGCGAACGGTGAAATAGTCCATAAGTTTCGGATTTGTAGGATCCATCATTTTTCTCAGAAACGAATAAGCCACCGCAGATTTTTCATTGTAAAATCTTTCCGGAATAAACTTCGGAATTTTGGTGAGTTGTCCTGCACGCAGAAAGCCCGATTTTTCCTTGTCCGATTTTATACTTCCCAAAATCACTACTTTTTCTGCAGGTTTTATCTTGTTAATTTCCTGAACGATGATGCCACCAAAAGAGTAACCCAAAAGCGCAAAAGGCTCTGAACTATCGATGCGGTCGGACATTCTTTCGACAAAGTGTGAAAAACTTTCTTTTTTGTTCGGAATAAGCCAATCCAGAAAAACAACTTCAGTATTTTCCGGAAATTTCAGTTTCTCCAGAACTTTAAAATCGGCGCCCAAACCGCTTACTACATAGAGTTTCATACCGTAAATTTAAGAAAAATCACAGTGGTTAAAGAAAGATTTGGACCAAAAAAATGGACTTCCGAAGAAGTCCATTAATTATTAGTTGTAGTATGCTCCGTAATATGCAGCTCCATTGAGAATGGCTTTATCATCATCCAAAATATAAATCGGAATGTCTTTCAGCAGAATCTCCATTTTATCACTGATGATAAATTTTTTGTAGAATTTTTCACTCTCCAGGAAAGGAACAATTTTTCGAGGAATATCTCCGGCTAAAATCAAACCACCTGTAGCTTTCAGTTTCAGCACAAGGTTGTTGGCTTCTCTGGCCATGAATTCAACCAAAGCTTCCATCGTCATTTTGCTGATCTGCGTTTTGGTATTTGTGGCAGAATCGATAATCACATCCAGGAAGCTTTCCTCACTTTCAATAGCTTTAGTAAGTTCCTCAGTTTCTTTATGACGACGAACATCGCGTAAATATCTGTAAATATTAAACACGCCTTCCACCGTGATAACTTTTTCCCAGGTTACAATGCCATAAATCTGATTCAAGAATTGATAGAATTGGACTTCCGCAGCATCGCGTGGAGAAAATTCAGAATGACCACCTTCAGTTGCGAAAGGTCGCAGACATTTTCCGTCGAAAAACAGACCTGCTTCACCCAATCCAATTCCAGGAGCGAGAATCGCAACATTTCCATGCTGACTTGGGTTTCCTTTCTTCAGGACTTTAATGTCTTCTTCGGATACTTCAGCAAGACGATATGCAGTTGCTTCCAGGTCGTTGATTAAAATTACCTTCTCAACTCCAAGATTCTTTTGTAATTCCTCTTCATCCAAAGTCCATGGTAAATTATCACTCACACATTTTCCTCCGATTACCGGACCTGGAACGCCAAGCGAAACCCTTTCAGGTAAATCAAAATTATTGCCTTCCTGAAATTTTCTGAAGATATCTTCAAAAGATTCAAAATCTTTGATATTGAATATATTCTGCTCCTGCTTCTGAAGTTTGGCATCCTTGAATATGTAACGTGCCATCTGCACATGAATTCTTCCAACATCCGCTGCAACCATCGAGAACTGCAGCTTATGCGGATTTTCCAATCCGGGAAGATATAGTGGGAAATTAGTATCACTCATAATAGTTTCACTTTAATTCAAATATATGAAATATTGATTTTAAATAACACGAATCCAGAAGCTATCCTTTAAAAAAAATATAACCTCTTAAAAATTAAGAGGTTATAAAAAAGTGTTAATCGTTTATATTATTTCCCAAGTGGGATGTTGTAAGCGAAACCTAGGCCAAGCGCACCTGCGTTGTACTTCTGATCACCGATTTGACCTTTATCTCCTGTAAATGTTTTCTGATACTGAAGAGCAACATTCCAGTGTCTGTTGTGCCAACCGATTTCCGGCTTAATATAAAGTCCACCATCCGGTCTTGAAGTTGTGTTGTTTGCAGCAACTTGCTCATCACCGGTAATGAAACCATATCCAAGGTCAGTTCCCAAATAGAAACCTGTTTGTTTAGGATAAATTCTGATGAGCGCTGCAACAGGAATAACTCCAAAGTCGTTATTTTCTAATCCGTTGTTATCTTTTCCAAAGAAATGGCTGTAACCTGTAGCGATACCCAAACCGAAACCTGGTGTTACCAAATTCTGGTAAGCAAGGTCAAGTCCAACATTTGCAGATGCATTTTCTGCAGGAAGCGCCATACCAACATTAGCTCCAATTTTAAACATGTTTCTCATATCTGCACTTTGTGCACTTAGCAAACCTGCTGTCATTAGTCCTACTGCGAAGATTGATTTTTTAATAGAATTCATAATCTTAAATTTTAAATTTTACTTGAATACTGCTTGTCAATATCGTGCCAAAAAACTTTCATTATTTTAGAAAAATTTTATATCATAGATGTAAAACACTGATTATCAACACTGTTTTACACTAAAAAAGTTAAACAATTATTTAAATTCCTGCAAATATTGATCTGAAATTGCACAAAAAAAGCAGTCACTTTCGACTGCTTTTAATCTTTTTGAGCAAAAAATTGGACTATAATTCGTCCAAAGTTGTCTTAACTTCTTCGTATCCGCCACCGTTATAAACATCAGTCATTCCTTCAGACTTAAAATAATCAACGGCTTTTCCGCTGCGGTTACCGCTTCTGCAGAAGAAAATTACTGTTCCACTGAGGTTTGTAACTTCCTGTTTTCTGTCTTCCAGTTCACCCAATGGGATATTTTGCGCTTCGGCAATATTACCGTCCATTTCAAGTTCCAATGGTTCGCGTACATCTATAAGATGATAATTTCCTGCTTTCAGTACTTCAATTAGTGACATAATTCTAATAGTATTTTAATAGTTACACTGCATCTTGCAGCAGCAAAACAAATTTATGAAATAATCTTAGTTTTGCAACGCAAATGAAAGCTCAACCGGAAAAATTCGCCAAACTGATAAAGAACAAAGCCAAAAAATTTGGTTTCATGAACTGTGGAATTTCCAAGGCCGGATTTCTTGAAAACGACGCAAAACCGCTTGAAAAATGGCTTAAAAGTGACTTTCATGGGGAAATGTCGTACATGGAAAATCATTTCGACAAACGATTGGATCCTACCCTTCTTGTAGAAGGAGCAAAGAGTGTGATATCGCTATCTTACAACTATGTTCCTGGAGAAGAAATCTCACAGATTGATAATTTCAAAATTTCCAAATACGCTTATGGATTAGATTATCATGAAATCATAAAAGAAATTCTAGCAGAAATGGTAGTTGAACTTCAGGACGAAATTGGTGATTTTTCGTTTAGAATTTTTGTTGATTCCGCGCCGGTTTTGGAACGAAGTTGGGCTCAAAAATCCGGAATTGGTTGGGTGGGAAAAAATGCAAACCTTATTACCAAACAAAACGGTTCATTTTATTTTCTGGCCGAAATCATCTGTGAGCTTGAGCTTGCGGAAGACTTACCCGTAACAGACCATTGTGGAACCTGCAGAGCCTGCATTGAAGCTTGTCCAACAGCCGCAATTGTATCTGAAAAAGTTATTGATGGAAGTAAATGCATTTCGTATGCAACAATCGAGCTGAAGAATGAGATACCGGATTCTTTCAGCGGTAAAATGGATGACTGGATTTTCGGTTGCGACATTTGTCAGGATGTTTGTCCCTGGAATCGGTTTTCTGTTCCGCATCAACAACCGAAATTCAATCCTAATAATGCGCTGCGAAATTTCAGAAAAGAAGACTGGAACGAACTCACTCAGGAAATATTTTCCGAAATCTTCCGTAAATCGCCGGTCAAAAGAACGAAGTTCAGCGGGTTGAAAAGAAATATTGAGTTTGTGCATAAATTCGATGAAAAGAGAGGACAATAACCTAACCGGAATGAGAAGCAGTTCCGGATGTTGGGGAAAAAATTTCCTGCCCTACTAATATAAGGCAACTAATTTTCCGTGACGTGCAAAAAAAAAGATTTTCAGGAAGGTAAACTTCTCAGAAAATCAATGTCTTTTTTGTGATCTTTTTGGTGCTACTTTTACACGGATTTTGAATCTCTTGTTTGATTTAGATTTCTTCTGCATATTTTGTGTTGAATTGGTTATTAAATTTAAAAATAAAAATCATACCAACAACATTTCTGAAAAATGTTTAATAAAAAATAATACCTCCCAAAATTGGAAGGTATTACTATTTATTTGCTCTGTATTTTATCTAAGACTGAATCTTAAATCCAGTTCGTCTTTTACTACAATAGTTCCGGCCATTCTTTTAGGTGGTACAATTCCGAAATCACTGAATTTTACTTTTCGGTTTCCTACTAATTTCGGTCCATCCGCAAAGAATGTGATTTCGTAATTTTTCTTCTTGTTCATAATCGTTACTTCAACCACCCCTTTGTAATAATCGCTGGAAATCTGGTTAAATTTCAGAAAGCGAACCTGAAGATTCGGATAACGGTCTGCATTGAGTGTTTTCCGGAAATCGTTGGTCATAATCCTGTTGCGACAGTCGAAATTTTCCACCTTCAAATTAAGATTCGGTAATCTTTTTGTGGTCGGATTTGAAATGAGACCTGTATTCCCAAAATTATCGTTGGTACAGGTAAATGTATTCACATTCGTTTTACCAATAATAACTACGGAATTGCTCTGCGCCCAAATTAAGGCTGAAGAAAACAGAACTAAAAAGGTAAAAATTTGTCTCATTTCTATTGCAATAAAAAGGGGCAAAAACTATGCCCCTTTAGAAAATTTAATCTGATTGGAATATTAGAAACCAATTACTGCTTCAAACATTACTCCGTTGAACTGTCCACCGTTAAGTGCACTTGTTGCTCCCCATGCGTTGCTTGTGTTGTACTTTTGGTTTACATACTCAAGTTTTGCAAGTACGTTTGGAGTCATGTACCAACCACCACCGATGTTGAAACGGTTGATTTTTCTTTCGTCTGCTCCGTCCCAATCCTGACCGTTAACAGAGTTGTATCTACCACCTACGTAAAGTTGTTCTTTTCCACCGAATCTGTAAAGTAATTCAGCACCTAGGTGAGTGTAAGCTCCGTCTGTATCTCTTTCTGTAGTTGCGTTAACCAGTTTGTTACCTTTCACGTGTTCGAATAAACCGAAGAACTCAAGTCCTTGATATTTGATGAACGGGTTAATTTGGAAAGCCAACATGTTTTTGAAACCAGGGTTAAATCTACCAGTTGTGTAGTTAGAAGCTCCCATTGCATCGTTTTCAGTAAGAAGAACGTAGTAGTATCTAGATCCACCTCTATCTCCTCCGTATAGGTAACCTCCTGTAGAAAGTCCGTTAGTTTTTATAACTGAACCGGATAGTCTTACTCTAAGATCGCTCTGTACTTGTTTGTCGAAAGCAAGTTTTGCATAGATAGAAGGAGCGTTATCGTTAGTTCCTTTCACTGCAGTCTGATTAAGTTTACCGTTAGACAAACCAATCATACCCATGAAGTTATTGTGGTATCCGTAAACTTCCCCAAAAGCTTCAGTAGAGAAACTATCCATAATATAGTTACCTACGAACGGGTTAGTAATTGCTTTACCGTTATCTGTTCTTCTGAAGTGAGCATCACCGTAGTTAATGTCATCCATACCGATTTTAACTCTTGCGTGCTGCATTAGGTCTGCTGCAAAACCTTCTTTAATGAAGCTAAGATCATCAATCTGGATATAACCACCTTTTACCCAAGCTTCGTTGTGGTGACGTGCAGAAAGATAAGTTCTTAAGTGCAATTTAACACCTTTTGCAAGGTATGCGTTCACGTCAAGGTTAGCTGTAGGAAGGTTAAAGTCAGAACCCATAACTCTCAATCTGTTTGGAGTTGACGGATCTGTAGTAAGCATACCTAAGTTAGTGTTATCAGTTTCGTGATCCAAAGCCTGGAACTGCATTGCGAAGTCACCACCAACAGTTACTTTAACACCGTCGTATTCCGGAGCTGCAACTTTAGGGTCTTCAAAAACATTTTTGTTATACTTTTCAGGAGCTAAATACTCACGCATTGACTGAGTTTCCTGTGCAAACATCATCGATCCACCTAACATTAGGAAAAGAGCTGAAAGTTTAATTACTGAAGTTTTCATTTTGAAAAATTTTATATTCTATATTATTTTATTAAGCCTATTGATTAGTTAGCAACAACTGTTACGGTAACTTTGATTCCATCACCTGTTCTTACTCCCATGAAACCTGGTCTTTCCATTCCGAATGCAGAAAGTGTAAGACTTTCAGTACCGGTAATTGTGTAAGAGTTTCCACTTTTAGCAACAGTTACAGGGAAAGAAACATTTTTAGTTACACCTGCGATGGCAAGTTTACCTTCAACTGTATTTTTTCCAACTTTAAGAGAAGAAGCTGTGAAGGAAATTGTAGGGTTTTTGTCTGCTTTCAAAGCGCTATATGCTTTGTTATCCATCATTTTACCTTTAGTACTCTTAAGGTTTTTTGCAGGCATTGAGAATTTTACATTAGTAATAACACCGTTGCTTACAGTTCCTGAAAAGTTAGCGCTGCTTGCAGACATTGTCCAGTCGTGCATAGGCGAAGTACCAGCAACTGTTACTTTTGATGATTTACCGGAAATGTTTTGTGCGGATACCAATCCAAATAGAAGCCCGAAAGCTAAAACCATTGATTTAAAAATTACTGTGTTTTTCATTTTGATATAGGGTTTTAATTATCCCTTTTATTTTATGGTACAAATGTACGCACTAATAATTATTACATTCGCATATTTTTTTAAGAATTTTTATGATATATGTCTTAATTTTCGATAAAATTATCAATTATACATATACAAATCAACTTCAAGGCAAAAATTATCAATTATTAAACCATTGCTTAATAGAAAAATCAAAAATTCTGCTTAAAACTTTAATATTTGAGAATGAACCGATGTTAACTTTCTGAAAAACTGAGAATTGTCAGCAAAAAACGCTTGCACGAAAGAAAAGAAAGGTTAATTTCATCAACACAAAAAAAACCGCAAAGTTTAAAACTCTGCGGCTTTGTACCCAGGACCGGGATCGAACCGGTACTCCTAAGAACTGGTGTTTGAGACCAGCGCGTCTACCAATTCCGCCACCTGGGCTCGTAATTGGGTTTGCAAATATAAAATTATTTTTTGTTCGGAAAAACAATAATGCGAATTTTCTTCGATCAGAATTCAATTTCCAGTCCGTCGTATGCAAGCCGAATATTCTCCGGCAGACTTTGTTCTTCCAATTCATGAATTCCAAAATGATGAGAAATGTGAGTAAGGAGTAACTTTTTCGGCTTTAGTTCTTCATTCAGTTTAATGATATCGGACAAAATAAAATGAGCGGGATGCGGATTTTCTTTGCGGATACAGTTCAGAATAAGAAAATCCAAATTGAAGAGCTTTTGTTTTTCCTCATCCGAAATGAAACTCGCATCCGTTATATAAGCAGAATTCTTAATCATGAAACCTAAAATTGGAAGATAGTAATGCAGCACATTCACAGGAAGTATTTCCGCATCAAACAGGCTGAAACTATCAGAGATTTCTATAATATCAAAGCTTGGCGCTCCCGGATATTTCACATCGGCGAAAGCATAGGGAAATCGCGAACGTATTTCCTGTCCTACTCTATTACTACAATAGATTGGAAAATCTTTTCCGGATCTAAAAATCAGCGGCCGCAAATCATCCAAACCAATCACATGATCGTTGTGCTCATGAGTAAGCAAAACCGCATCAAGATGTTTTTCCTCATTCTGAAGCATTTGCGTGCGAAAATCGGGACCGCAGTCGATAAGAATTTTCCTGTTTTGTTCGGTTGTGATTAAAGCTGATGCGCGAAGTCTTTTGTCCTTTGGGTTTTCGGAACGGCAAACTTCACAATCGCAGCCAATAACGGGGATTCCCTGCGAAGTTCCGGTACCCAAAAATTTCAGCTTCATTCTTTGAGGTAGTTATTAATTTTGGTAAATTTACAAAAATTTAAAACAGCCAGTGATTAATCAGAAGTTAACACCAAAACAGAAAGCACTCACTATTAATTTAGACCCCAATATTTATGGTACTTTTGCCGAAATCGGCGCAGGACAAGAAACTGTTCGTCACTTCTTCAGAGCAGGCGGCGCATCCAGAACCATTGCAAAGGCAATGTCCGCTTACGATAAAGATTTCAGCGATGCCATTTACGGTAAAGAAGAAAAAAGCCGTTATGTAACCCAAAACCGTTTGCGCAAAATGCTGCGTTATGAGGTTTCACTCATTGAACAGCGATTAACACGTGAAAATAATCCGGGAAAAAAATTCTTTTCTTACGCCAATACAGTAACCACCATTAACTTCGACAAGACTATGAAAGGTCACGGTTGGGTGGGAATCCGCTTTCAGCGAGATGAAAACGAAGACTACAGCGAAATTGTAATCCACGTTAAATTTAAGGAAAACGACGCTACACTGCAGCAGGAAACACTTGGAAGTTTGGGTGTAAACCTTATTTTCGGGGCGTTTCATTATTCCGACAATCCGAGAAGACTGATAGAATCACTTTACGATGATATTTCTACAGACAACCTTGAAATTGATATGATTGATTTTCAGGGACCGGTTTTCGAATATGTTGACAACAGATTAATGAGTCTGCAGCTGGTGAAAAGAAATATGACCGATGCGGTGATTTTCAATCCCGAAGGCAACAACATGCTTCCGGCCGACATATTATATAAGAAGAATATTTTTGCTGTTCGCGGAAGTTTTCGCCCGGTAACTCTCGTTAATATTGACATGTTCGAAAAAGGACTGAAAATGTTTTCGGATGATACCAACAGCGAAGAAGAAGACACCGTAGTTTTGTTCGAAATTACCATCGCAAACCTGCGAGCAGCCGGAGATATTGACGAAAGAGATTTCCTTGACCGAGTTGATGTACTTGCAAAACTGGGTTACACCGTAATAATTTCAAACTTCTCAGAATATTACCGACTGATTGATTATTTCGCAAATTATACCAACGGAAAAGTTGGTGTTGCAATGGGCGTGAATAATCTCCTTGATGTTTTTGACGAAAATTATTATAAAAACCTTTCCGGCGGAATTCTTGAAGCGTTCGGGAAATTTTTCAGAAAGGATATGACGGTTTATCTGTACCCTTACAAAGATCCGGAAAGCCACGAACTACTCACTTCGAAAAACCTGAAAGTAAGCGACAACCTGAAAGAACTTTACAAATACTTTAAACTGAACAAGAGAATTGTTGATATCGAAGATCACAATCCGGCGTTTTCTGAAATCTATTCCAGAGAAATTCTTCAAAAAATCAGCAATCACACACCAGGTTGGGAAACTCAGCTTCCGAATGGCGTTGCCGAGATGATTAAAGAACGCGGAATGTTTGGTTACAAAGATGAAGTTAAACTGAAAGAATTTACTTAAAATGTCAGAACTTAAAAAACGTCTTTCGTCAATAATAGAGAGTCCAAACCAAAACAGCACTGAAAAACTGCAGAAAATCTGCCATCTCCTTGATCAGGAAATTCCTTATTTCAACTGGACAGGTTTTTACTTTCGCAATGGCGATAAAGAGGAACTGATTCTGGGACCTTATGTTGGCGCAGAAACTGATCATACAGTAATTCCATTTGGAAAAGGAATCTGTGGACAGGTTGCAGTTTCGGGAGAAACTTTTGTGGTTCCAAATGTGAAGGAACAGGACAATTACCTTTCCTGCTCCATAGATACAAAAGCGGAAATTGTAGTTCCTATTATTAAGGACGGTAAAAATATTGGACAAATTGATATTGATTCTCATCAGTTAAATCCTTTTACAGACGAGGATCGAGAAATGCTGGAATGGCTTACTGAAAAGGTGGCTACGATTTTATAGAAAACGTTCCACTAACTCTTTGTAGTAGCTTTTGCATTTTACGATATGCGTTCCGTACCAGGAGAACGCTTCACCATCAACTAAAAGAATTTCCGACTCCGGAAGTTCTTTTTTTAATTCCAGAATGTGTTTATCTGAAAAAGGAAAAGGTTCACTCGAAAGGAAAATAACATCAGTTTGCTTCAGTTGTTCAATGGAAACTGCCGGATACCTTTTTTGATTTTCAAAAATATTATGAAAACCGAGCTTCTCAATGACAGAATGAATAAACGTATCGGAACCGACCGTCATATAAGGATTTCTCCAGATCAGATAAGCTACTTTTATATTGGAAACGGGTGCGATTACATCGAACATTTGATTTATTTCCGCTGCAAATTTTTCTGTTTCTCTCTCTCTATTGACCTTTTTCCCCAACTCAATTAGAAACTTGCTATTGTCTTCTAATGTTTCTATATCAGTAACCCAAACATTGAAATCTCGCATCAGTTCTTCAACCTGGCTTTTTTCATTTTCTTCTCGGTTGGCAATAATCAAATCAGGATTAATTGATTTAATTTTTTCAAGATTAAGATTTTTTGTTCCACCAATAACTTCCACATCATTTACAAGTTTTCCTGGATGAATACAGAATTTTGTTCTGCCCACAATTTGTTCCACATCCAGTCCGACATCAAACAAAGTTTCAGTAATACTCGGAACCAGTGAAACTATTTTCATTATAAAATCAGGCTTGAAATTCGCAAAAGTTGAACGTTAAAGAATTTTTCCTGCAAGTAACAGAGCAGCAATGGAAAAATAAATGATGAGTCCCGTCACATCCACTAAAGTCGCCACAAAAGGCGCCGAAGAAGTTGCAGGATCCAGCCGGAACTTTTTAAGAATAAATGGAACCATCGATCCGGAAAGCGTTCCCCAAAGGACAATCATCGCCAAAGAAATTCCTACGCTGATTGCAATAGCCAACCAATAGTCTCCATAACTGAACCAACCCATTTTGTGCCAGATAAGTATTCGGAAAAATCCGAAAACACCGAGCAAAGTTCCCAGGAAAAAACCTGTAGTTAATTCCTTACGCATAACCAACCACCAGTCTTTCAAGGTAATTTCCTGAAGCGCCATCGCACGGATAATCAGCGTTGCTGCCTGAGATCCGGAGTTACCGCCACTGGAAATAATTAAAGGGATAAAAAGCGTGAGAACAACGGCTTTTTCAATTTCGTCTTCATAATATCCCATTACCGAAGCGGTGATGAGCTGCAAAAAGAAAAGAACGATCAGCCAAAGCCCTCTTTTCTTCAACATTTCCCACCAATGAGTTTGGATATACGGTTCATCGAGCGCTTCAACACCTCCGAATTTCTGAATGTCTTCGGTATTCTGCTGCTCAATCTGGTCGAGAATGTCGTCAATGGTTACAATTCCCACCAAAACTCCAGATTCAGTTACGATAGGCAAAGCCGTTCGGTCATATTTTTCGAAGTAAGTTACTGCTTCTTCCTTCGATGTTGTGGTACTGATTGCCACAAAATGGTTATCTGTAAGATCTGAAATCAATTGATCTTCGTCAGCCAAAAGCAGATAGCGGATATCAAGGTCATCAATCAACCTGTTTCTCTCGTCTACTACATAAAGGTGATTTAAAGTTTCAACCTTCCCTCCAACTTTTTTTATCTGTTCGAGACACCTTTTTACCGTCCATTCCTTCCGGATCTGAATGTAATACGGAGTCATCATCCTCGCAATGGAATCTTCATGATAACCAAGAAGTTTCAGAGCAATTCTCCTTTCTTTCGGATTGAGATGATTGATGGAATATTTGATGAGTTCATCAGGAAAGTCCTCGAACAGCGCCGTTCTGTCATCGGGCGGCATCGCATTCAAGATTTCGGAAACATCGTCGCTACCGATGCTTCGGATGGTTTCTTCCTGAAAATCTGGATCAAGATGAGCGAAAACTTCCGCTTTGTAATCTTTCGGAACTTTCAGAAACGCAAGCAGACGGTCGTCCGCATGCAGTTCGCTGAGTCTTTCTGCAATATCTTCCGGGTTAAAGATAAGTTCAGTAGTTTCCGCCATTTAAGAATACTTTTGCGACGCAAAAATACTTTAAATTAATAGAAAAAGAAAAGATTGGCCGGTATTAAAGAAAAGATGGAAGATGTTATGAAGCGTTTCTCTCCTCTTTTTTTAGTTTTCTGAAATTCTTTACAATATTCTTCATCGCACCGTTTGTTCCGATTCGGATTGAATTTTCTGCAGAGCCGAGCATACGCGCATTTTTCTTATAGGTATCGTAGGAAGTTTCAGTAATCAAGTCGCCATTAGCATCATAAACTTTCATGCTGACTACCACCTGATTGGAAAAGATATACTTCCCAAAACCTACTTTGAAATATTTCACTTTTGATATCACTACGAAATCGGCATTGTTGTATTTACAGAAATCCTGAATAGATTCTGCATCGGTCGTATCGAAAGATGTGTAATCGTTGACCCGAAGAAATTCGTTGTTTTTATAAGCGGTAAAATTGTTTGTTACAGCAGAAAAAAATGCTGAGTTTGTGGGCTCTTTAATTTCTTCGATATCAGGAAAAACTTCCGGATTGAAGTATAAAACTTTGTACAGCTCATCACCGGTTCTTGGAAACATTATCTGTCCCTGTGCTGTGCACGAAGACAGCATCAGTAAAAATACAGATAACAACAGATGAAGCGGATAAAGTTTTTTCATTATTTTGTGTGGGTACAAAAATACTGCCATTCAGAGAATTAAGCAACATTATTTTAAGATTTTTTTAACATTCTAATTAGCCGTATTTGCTGAATTAGTTGGAAAATATTTTTGAAATCGGAAAAAAGTCGTACTTTTGCACCTCGTTACATAATAATCATTAAATAATATTGGCATGTACTTAACATCAGAAAAGAAGGCAGAAATCTTCGCAAAACACGGTGGTAAAGCAGAAAACACAGGATCTGCAGAAGGGCAAATCGCTCTGTTCACCTTCAGAATCAATCACCTAACCGGTCACCTAAAGAAAAACCACAAGGATTACGCAACTGAAAAATCTCTTGTGAAACTGGTAGGTAAAAGAAAAAGATTGTTGGATTATCTTAAGAACAAAGATATCGCACGTTACAGAGCGATTATCGCTGAACTAGGAATCAGAAAATAATCACAAAAAAAGCAACTCAATCGAGTTGCTTTTTTATTTTTCTTATGTAACAGTTTACACTGCCCTATTTCTAGTAAAGAGATTAATAATTGCCAGAAGAACAATCGAACCTACTGCACCCGTAAGAATCTGACCGATAATTTCTGTTCCGAAGGTGGAACCTAAAAGCCAGTATCCGATAAATCCACCGATAATTCCGACGATAATATTTCCGATTAATCCAAGACTTCCGCCTTTAAAAATCTGCGCTCCAAGCCATCCTGCTACTGCGCCAATAATAAGTGTCCATAAAATTCCCATAATTTATTTTTTTTTAATGATTTGTGAAAATAAATTCCAGATTTATGCCATGAGCAGCACAATATGGGAATCTTGAAAAAGGATGAAGGATTCCTAAAAATCTCAGTTTTTACCGATTCTTCCCAAGTGAGTATTCTGAAAACTGTCGGTGAATTTTAAACCGTAACCCAAAATTCTGTCAAACGCGGTATGTGAAAAAAGTATTATTCCGACCACTTCAAAATAAGTATTGTGCAGATATTTTCCAAGAACGAAACACAGGATTGCCGTTCCAAAATAATGAGCTGCATTATAAAGATATGCTCCTATCTTTGGATTAATCAGGTAACCAAGCATCGATAGATCCGGCAGGAAAAATAAACCTACAAACCACCACCAGGAAAGTCCCGTTTGTGCAAAAGCAAAAACTCCGAGGAGAAAAAGGAAAAAATATTCAGTTTTAAGGAGTGTGTTCATCATGCGTTTTATTGATTAGTGCTAAAAAATGATTGCACGTTACAATGTTTCAGATAATTAACGTGTTAAACCAAATTTTCCTTCATTTTTCGTATCTTTGCACACGAAAATTTAAAGAGTTTAAATAATTAACACACTCAATACGGAGTGTAAAAGACAGAAAATTTTATGAGTGCTCCAGAAGCAATTATTGAAAAATTTCAATTGAAAGATGGTCGTGAAGTAACCATCGAAACAGGTCGTCTGGCAAAACAGGCCAACGGATCTGTAGTAGTAAAATGTGGCGGAACAATGCTTTTGGCAACGGTTGTAGCCAACAAAGAAGCAAACCCCGGTGTTGATTTTCTTCCTTTAACAGTAGATTATAGAGAAAAATTCTACGCTGGTGGTAAAATCCCAGGAAACTTTTTCAGAAGAGAAGCAAAGCCCTCTGATGACGAAGTTTTAACAATGAGATTGGTGGACAGAGTTCTTCGTCCGCTATTCCCTGAAGATTTCCACGCTGAAGTTCAGGTGATGATCTCCCTGATTTCTTACGACGAAAAAACAATGCCTGAAGCTTTGGCCGGTTTGGCAGCTTCTGCAGCTATTGCAATCACCGATATTCCTTTCAACGGACCAATGTCTGAAGTGAGAGTGGTAAGAATTGACGGCGAACTTTCTGTGAATCCTTCCATCGAAAATCTTAAGAAAGCTGACCTTGATATTATGGTTGGTGCAACTAAAGATTCCATCGTAATGGTTGAAGGTGAAATGAAAGAGATTTCTGAACAGGAAATGCTTGAAGCCATCAAATTCGGTCACGAAGAAATTAAAGTTCAGATCGAAGCTCAGGAAAGACTGGCTGCAAGAGTACCTACTTCACAAACTAAAAGAGAGTACGTACACGAAACTCACGATGAGGCCGTACGCGAAAAAGTTTGGAGAGAAACTTACGATAAAGTTTACGCTGCAGCAAAAACTCCATCTGGAAAAGAAGAAAGACACGAGAAATTCAAGGCGATCCTTGATGAATTCCTTGCACAGTATGTTGATGATGTAGAAGAACTGGAAAGAATCACACCGTTTGCAAAAGTGTATTTCCACGATGTTGAGAAGGAAGCGATGCGTCAGATGATTCTGAACGACGGAATCCGTCTTGACGGTAGAGATTCAAAAACCATCCGTCCAATTTGGTCAGAAATCGATTATCTTCCGGGTGCGCACGGTTCAGCTATCTTCACGAGAGGTGAAACTCAATCTTTAACTGCAGTAACTTTAGGTTCAGTAAAAGATGCAAATATGGTAGATTCAGTGGCAATCAACTATGACGAGAAATTCTTCCTTCATTATAACTTCCCGCCGTTCTCAACCGGAGAAGCAAGACCTTTAAGAGGAACTTCAAGAAGAGAGGTTGGTCACGGAAACTTGGCTCAGAGAGCTTTGGCCGGAATGATTCCTCACGAGAATCCATACACAATCCGTGTCGTTTCTGATATTTTAGAATCCAACGGTTCATCTTCCATGGCGACAGTTTGTGCCGGAACATTGGCTTTGATGGATGCCGGAGTTCAGATTACTAAACCGGTTTCAGGTATTGCAATGGGTCTTATTACTGATCCTAAAACAGGAAAATTCACAGTACTTTCTGATATCTTAGGTGATGAAGACCATCTTGGAGATATGGACTTCAAAGTAACTGGTTCTGCAGACGGAATTACCGCTTGCCAAATGGATATCAAAATCCAGGGTCTTACTATGGAAATTATGGAAACGGCTTTGATGCAGGCGAGAGAAGGCAGACTTCATATCCTGAATGAAATCCTGAAAACGATTGATAAGCCAAGAGCTGATGTGAAACCTCATGCTCCGAAAATGGAAATTTTGGAAATTCCTAAAGAATTTATCGGTGCAGTTATCGGACCTGGTGGAAAAATCATTCAGCAGCTTCAGAAAGATACAGATACGATTATCGCGATTGAAGAAATTGGTGAAATCGGACGTATTGAAATTGCAGGAACCGACAGAGAAAAAATCAATCTTGCGATTGAAAAAATCAACGAAATTACTTTCGTGCCGGTTGTAGGTGAAGTTTACAACGGTAAGGTTGTAAAAGTGATGGATTTTGGTGCTTTCGTAGCAATTGCAAAAGGAACCGAAGGATTACTACACATCTCTGAAATAGACTGGAAGCGTACAGAAAAAGTTCCTTACGCTGAAGGTGACGAAGTGGAAGTGAAATTCTTAGGTTATGACGACCGAAAAAAAATGAGACTTTCCAGAAAAGTGCTTCTTCCGAGACCTCCAAAACCGGAAGGAAAACCAAGACAGGACAGACCTGCAACCGGAAAAGAGCCGAATGCAGATTTCAAACCTTTGAACGAATCGGAAAACACACCGGATCAGCCACAAGGATAATAAATAATAAACCGTCTGAATTTCAGACGGTTTTTTTTATGATGTAAACAGTTTAGAAAATATTGAAACCTTTTCGGTACAGCTTTTGTTAAATTTACATTATAAAAATTTAAATTATGAATCCAGCACTTTTAAGAAGAATCCTGATGTGGGTAGCGC